>JAUWTO010000019.1 GCA_030614685.1 Candidatus Aminicenantota bacterium | reverse complement strand
GCCACATTGTCTTCGGCCTTCTTGTAAAACGGCAGATACACGGCCCGACCCGCCTCCACGTCTTCGGTAACGACCAACTCCGCCGAGAGCAAGTCCTCGATCGCCTCTGCCGCGCCCTCCTGCGAGACTTCGAGCTCTCCGCAGCACGACTCGACCAGGTGTTTTTCCAGCGAAAAAACATGCCCCTGCTCGCCGTCTTTCTCCATCAGATAGACGATGAAGGCCTTGATCCTTTCCGGAGCGCTGGGGCTCATCCCCAGCTTGAGCGCGATCTGGTCTGCGGTCTTGAAACCGATCCCCCAGATGTCATGGCAGGCCTGGTAGGGATTGGTCTTGAGCACATGGAACGAGTTTTTGCCGTACTGCTTGTAGATCTTGGTGGCCAGTGTGGTGGAGATGTTGTGTTCCTGGAGGAAGATGATCAGCTCCCGGATGTCCTCGTGTTCGGCCCAGGATTTTTTGATCTCACGCAGCTTGACCCGCCCCACCCCTTCGACCTTCCCGAGCTTGCCAGGATCGGTCGAGAGGATATCGATCGTGTCCGGCCCGAACTTCTTGACGATGCGGCTGGCCAGCACCGGGCCGATCCCCAGGATCATGCCTGAGGCCAGGAATTTTTCAATGCCCTTCTCGGACGAGGGCAGGACCGGTGTGAAGTTTTCCACGCGCAGCTGGCGCCCAAAGCGTGGATTCAGCTCCCACTTGCCCTTGACCTTGAGCACCTCCCCGGGAGAAAGAGGGGGGAAGTTGCCGATGATGGTCACCTGTTCTCCCTCTTCCGGTAGGAAGCGGCACACGGTGTACCCAGTATCCGGACTGTAAAATACAACGGACTCGATGGTGCCGGTCAGGTATTCCATATTTTTTTTACTTTGCGATCCGCAGCGCAGCGCCGATGCAAAGGCCCAGTTCCCCGGCAGCAGAGCCCTCGCATACGGCCAGCTCCACCAACCCCACGCTCCCGATCAGGAACAGCGGCTGCCCCTTTTCTCCCTGCGAATAGCTCTCCTTGAAAAGCATCACCACGCCTCCAGCTTCACACTGCAGGACGTACATCCGGTCACCGGCCAGCTCTTCCAGCTGCTGCGCCGACACATTGGTGATGGCGTTCCCGAATTTGTCGATGTACACCACCTGTCCCGTGATCGCATCTCCTCCCATTTCCGCCTCAGGCAGATCCAGCTCTATATAGGAGACGCATTCCGGGCCGAATTTTTCGCAGGGAACGCCGAGCGTCAGTTGGGCCGCGGCCGGCGCCATGCAATCACGCCCCTCGAAGGTGCGGCTTATCTCCAGCAGAAAATAACTCTTCTCCTGCAGATAGCGCACGGCACGGGGCGGATCGTCCTGGAGCACACGGGTCAGCACTCCGTTATCCGGAGCGATAAAAAAATAGTTGCCCTGCGTGGCCGCCAAAAGCACCTCGCGATGGCTCCCTACCCCCGGGTCCACGACCACCACAAAGACGGTCCCCTCGGGGAAAAACCTGTAGGATGCCCACAGCTGAAACGCGGCCGCCTCCACTCCGAAGGACGGGACCCGGTGCGTGATGTCGACCAGGTTCACTTCCGGATTGATCCCGAGGATCACTCCTTTCATGGAAGATACAAAAAAATCCTCTCCCCCAAAATCCGTGAGCAGCGCGATGACCGGTCGTTTCATTTCAACAACATGGTATTTCATAAAACACCGAGGGGTCAACAAAACCCTCACCTTTCCTGATATGAACGCTTGAAGAACCCACCGTTTTCATGATAATTTTTGCCTGATGAAGTTTCTCAAGGTTCTGGTCAACTCCCTGCTCACCGGCCTGTTCTTCTGTTCGCTGATCGCGCTCCTGATCCAAGACCTGAACATCAACCTCACCTTTGACATGTGGTCCTTTCTCCAACTCACTCTGTATCTGATGCTGGTCTACGGGCTCCTGGTGGCGCTGGTGGGAATCCTGGCGTTCTTCGTCACACAGTTCTTTGCCGGTCGGTCCCTCAAGATCGCGCTGGTCTCCCCCAGTTTCCTTATCATCGGGTTCACCTCAGTCAACATTTTGGCCTTTTTGTTGATGATGCAGAACTTCCAGCATTTTGCCTCCCTGTTCTCCCCTGAAGTGAGTGTCCTGATCAACCGACAGCAGGTGACGCTGGCCTTCCTGGCGGTGCTCGGCCTGCTGGTTATCATCTCGGGCCTGGGATACAAAAAACGGATCGTCTTCTACATCCTCTATTTCGTGTTCTTCGGGTTCAGCATGGTCTACGTCATCCGCCTCAGGATCCAGTATCCTCAGCACTCGGAGCCTGAGGCCCTGGCCGCGCTCAGCCCCAAACCGATCGATAAGCGGCTGACCGTCATTGGGATGGAGGGATTGAGCATCGACCTGCTCATCACGTTTCTGACCGAGGGCAAGCTCCCCAACTTCAACTTCCTGATCGAGAACGGCAGCTGGGGAACGCTGCAGAACTTCACGCCCACCGAGATGGTGTTGCTCGACACCTCGTTCAACACCGGCAAGCTTCCCGCCAAGCACCGCCGCCTTTCGTCCTGGGAGTATTCCTTCCTGAATCTGAAACCAGCGTATGAGGTCGTGCCCCGCTATCTCTTCTTCAAACAGCTGACCCGCATCAGGCTGCTGTCCGAGCGTGAGGCGCCTCAATCCCAATACGTCATGGACATCTGGGACATCTTCCGTGCCAACGGCACGCCTTATCTCGAACGGGGCTGGACCCTGCACTCTGATCCCAAACCCATCACACCGGAGGCGGAGACCTCATTTAACCGGATCTACGAGGACCTGCGCTTCGACACCAGCGAGGTATACGGCAAACTCAAGCAGGCGCTGTGTTCCGACATAATGCTGGAGAGCAGCGTGGTGGCGGAAAGGGTGCAGTCGCAGCCCCAGTTTCTATCCTTCCTGCTGCCGGGGCTGAACTCCGCGGAAAGATACTTCCTCAAGTACAGCTACTCGGAGCTCTTCGGCGAGATCGATCAGGAACAGTTGATGAGATACGGCACGGTCATCGAGCGCTACTATCAGTACTATGATGAGGTCATCGGCAAGTACCTGGCCGCCAAGAAAGAGGATGAACTTCTGGTGGTGTATTCCCCCCATGGCGTGGATATGCTCCCTGTGTGGAAGCGCATCTCAGAGTGGATCTTCGGCGATCCCGAGGTTTCCGGCTACCACGAGCGCGCGCCCGAAGGTGTCATTTTTTTCCTGGGGAAGGACATCGCCCCCGACCGCAATATCACGGAGATGCACATCATAGACGTGACCCCCACCCTGCTCCACTACCTGGGGCTGCCGGTGGGAAAAGACATGGACGGCGTGGTCAACAGCGCTGTCTTTGCCAAGGAATTCAAATCCGAGCCGGTGCTCTACATCTCCTCCTACGAAGAGCACGACATCAAAAACGACTCCCAATAGACTCCCTTATTATTCATCCAAATTCATCACTCACGGGCCGAGAAAGTTCAGCCCAGTCCCATGAAATCCTCATTCACGGACCGAGATAGGTGCAGCAGCTAGGATGTGGACGATGAGGTGTAGTGAACTACATCGAGTTGGCACGACGACGCTGATGTGACTAGATCGGTTCGCCTGTATTGATGAAAGATATCGTCGGATTTTATGAATGAGGAATTCAGTTGATGGTGTGGAGGATGCGGCCCCACCTGGCCTTCGGAAAATACTTGGCCAGCCTCCCCAGCCGGTCCCGCAGGCTGGTGTGCAGGTGTGTGTTTTCCTCGGCATCATAGGAAATATAGATCACCCACGGCCGCCCTTTGATGTAATCGAAGGGAAGGAATCCCCAGTAGCGGCTGTCATAGCTCTCGTCGCGGTTGTCGCCCATCACAAAATAATGGCCCGGAGGGACCTCCAACGGACCGAAGTTGTCGCGGATCAGGTCGTCATAGCGGTAGTACTCATGCTCCTGGAATATGCGGTCGTCCTTGTGCAGCTTAAACGACTCTGCTACCGGATCTCCGTTGATGTATACCTGCTTGTCCTTGATCTCGAGCTCATCCCCCGGGATCCCGACTATACGCTTGACCAGATCTTTGCCCGGTTCCTCCAGTGATTTGAAGACCACGATGTCATTGTGTTCGACGCTCTTGCTGGGCAGGATCTTCTCTTCGAACGGCAGGACCGGGGCTGCGTACGCCATCTTGTTGACCAGCAGGAAATCACCGATGAGCATGGTGTTCTCCATGGACCCCGTGGGCACCTGAGACGCCTGTGCCACAAACGTCATGACAAAGAACACAAAAATCGCGGTCTCTGCGATCAGCTCGAAGTATTCGCGCAATACGCCCTGTTCTCTCTTTCTCTGCTTTTTCTCTTCTTTTGTCATCTTCCGATCCGAAACATTTCAGGAACTATACTATATACGCCGCATGATAGCATCCGTTGCCATTATTTTCCAGCCCATGCCTCACCACCATGAGCCCACACTCTGCTGAGAAGGTGGAGATCCAACCGTTCTTTTAAGGAGAAAAATCCTCGTGAGGATGGACGGGCATGGTTTCTCTTCCGAGAGGACGAGGAGAGGGAAGACGAGCGCGGAGTTGGTTTTCCACGCTGGGTAAAACCAATGTATTTTTCCCAGCAAACCTTCTCTCCCCCCCCAAATTGAAGTATCATAAAAACACGATCATGAACTTTACCATCTTCGGCTACCCCAAAACCGGCAAGACCACTCTGTTCAATCTTCTGACCGGGGCCGACATCGAGGTGACCTCCTATGACAGCGGCAAGAAAGAGCCTCACCTCCGAACTTGCCCGATCCCCGATCCCAGGCTCGAAAGCCTGGCCGCGTTGTATCCCGAAAAGGAGAAAAAGCCGGCTCACATCGACTATATCGACCTGGCCGGGATGGCATTCGGCGAGATCAAGAGCGAATCCTATCTGAGCCATCTGCGCAAGGCAGACGGCCTGGCTCATGTCGCACGTGGATTTGGTGAGCCGGCAGTCCCTCATATCCGCGATGAGATCAGCCCGGGGCTGGACATAAAAGGCATGGAAGAGGAGATGATCCTGGCCGACCTCATGTCTGTGGAGGCGCGGCTGGATAAGCTGGACATAGAGCTGAAGCGGGGAAAGACACCGGAATGGGAAAAAGAACACAACCTGCTGACCCGGTTGAAAGAAGAGCTGGAGCAGAACACCCCGGTGCGGGACCTCACCTTAGCAGAAGCAGAGGAGAAATTCCTGCGCAGCTTTGCGCTTCTGAGCGGCAAGCCCCTGTTCCACATGGTCAATGTCGACGAGGAAGACATCCCCCGCCTGGACAGGCCGGAGGAGTTTTTTTCCCCAGCCTCCCAGAACACGACCGTCCTGGCCTTCTGCGGCAAGATCGAGAAGGAGATCCAGGATCTGGACCCAAAGGAAAAAACCCTGTTCCTGGAAGAATACGGTCTGAAAGAGCTGAGCGACTCCAGGTTTCTCAGGGCTTCCTATGACCTCCTGGATGTCATCACCTTCTTCACGATCGGCAAAAAGGAGGTCAAAGCCTGGACCATCTCGCGGGATATCCCGGCCCAGGAAGCGGCAGGTGAGATCCACACAGACATCCAGAAGGGATTCATCAGGGCCGAGGTGATCCCCTGGAAGGAGCTCCTCGATCACGGCTCTTTCCAGGCTGCCCGGGAAAAAGCGGCCGTCCGGCTGGAGGGGAGGACTTATCCCGTGCAGGATGGAGACGTCATTTTCTTCCGCTTTTCGTCTTGATGTCGTGGCGAGGGGCCAAAGGTTAGGGGGAGTAGAGGGGGCTTGATTTGCATATATAAAGGAAATCTATATAATAACGCGGTTATCATGTTGGAACAGAGGAGAACGCTATGAGCCAGGGAAAATCCATCATCATGCTGTTGAGGCTCCCCTTTCTGACCGTGACCATAGGCGGCGTACTGCTGGGCACGGCCTATGGGTACTTTGACAAGGGACAGTTCCATCTCCTGAACTTTGTCCTGGCCTTGCTGGGCGCCTGTTTTTTCCATATCGCCACCAATGTGGCCAATGACTACTTTGACTTCAGGAGCGGCAACGATGCCGCCAACATCAGCGGCACCAGCCCCTTTTCCGGGGGGAGCCGCATGGTGCTGGACGGCCAGGTATCGCCGCGCAAAGCCCTGGTCGTTTCCTTCATCTTCGCGGCCCTCGGCTCTGCCATTGGGCTCTACCTCAACTTCACGACCCCCGGCAACTGGGTCCTCCTGTTCGGGGTCGCAGGATTCATATTGATCTACAGCTACAACGGATTCCCTCTGCGCCTGGTCAACAAGGGCCTGGGGGAAATCGCCATATTCACGGCCTGGGGTCCCCTCATCGTTCTGGGAGCCTACTATGTTCAGGCCCAGGCCCTCACATCCTGGTGGCCTTTGATCGTCTCCATCCCTTCCGGCATCCTGACGACACTCGTCCTCCTGATCAATGAATTCGCCGATGAAGAAGCGGACAGCTCCACGGGCAGGAGGACCTGGGTGATCCTCTTCGGAAACCGGGCAGCACTGGCGATCTACCTGGTCCTGGCCTATGCCTGTTACGGAGTGGTCTTGGCCGGGGTGCTGCTGGCCCGCTTCCCGCTCTGGTCCCTGGCTGTCGGCCTGACCCTCCTGATGCCCCTCCAGGCGTACCGGATCGGCAGCAAAAGCCTGGGAGACTGGGGAACTTTCATGGGGGCGGTCAAATCCACGATCCTTTTGAACCTTGTCTTTTTGATCCTATTGAGTGTATCATTCTTTATCTGATATGGCTAAAAAAGCGAAGAAAGAGAAAAAACCGCGCGACAGGAGCGTATTTCGAGAGTATTTTGAGCTCATCGCAGAGACCGCCGTCTTCGTGTTTTTTGTCATGACGTTCGTGGTACAGGCCTTCCAGATCCCCACAGGATCCATGGAAAAGACTCTCCTCGTGGGGGATTTTCTGCTGGTCAACAAGTTCGCCTACGCAAGATCCGTACTGCCCTTCGAGGAATACATCCTGCCCAGGAAAAACCTGGAGCATAAGGACATCATCGTTTTTAGGTTCCCCCAAGACTTGACCAAGGACTTTGTCAAACGAGTCATCGCCATGGAGGGGGATACCATCGAGATCAGGGACAAGCAGGTCTATGTGAACGAAGTCCCCATGGCCGAAAATTACAAGACCCACATCGACCGCCAGGTCATGCCCGGAGCGAATGAATATGAGTACGGGATTCGGGCCCGGGACAATTTCGGCCCCATGCGGGTGCCCGAGGGGCACTGTTTCGCCATGGGAGATAACCGGGACAACAGCCAGGACAGCCGCTACTGGGGGTTCCTGCCCTTGAATTACATCAAGGGCAAGCCCTGGGTCATCTACTTTTCCTATGACGCTGAGCGCGATGCCTATCTCAAAAACAGCGCCCGGGAAAGAGTAAACAAATTCGGCCGCTTCATCACCAAGGCACGCCTGAACCGTATCCTGCACACGGTGAAGTGACGACCTTTTGGCTTATTCAATCATCATCACGAAAACGAGTCATTGCGAACGAAGTGACCCGCTATGACAGGGAACTTTGCAAGAACCTGACGTCATCCGCATAAATGAATCTAAGATATAGATGGATCTAAGATGAAGAACACATTTGAGGTCCTCGCCCAAGATCATGGCTCTTCCGCGCGCATGGGACGCATCCACACGCCGCACGGCACCATCCAGACGCCGGCGTTCGCCCCGGTCGGCAGCCAGGGGTCGGTCAAGGGACTCACCCATGCGCAGGTCCAGGACCTGGGCGCCCAGTTCATGCTGGTCAATGCCTACCACCTGTTTCTGAGGCCTGGCCTGGACATCATTCGCAGCCAGGGCGGCCTCCACTCCTTCATGTCCTGGGACAGGCCCCTGCTCTCCGACAGCGGCGGCTTCCAGATCTACAGCCTGTCCCCTCTGGCCAAGGTCAAGAAGGAGGGAGTGCATTTTGCCTCTCATCTCGACGGCAGCAGGATCTTCCTTTCCCCGGAGGATGTCGTCGACCTGCAGATGACCCTGGGAACCGACATCATGATGCAGCTGGACTACTTCGTCCCCTATCCGGCCCCCAAGGAGAAGATGCAGGAGGCTGTCGACCTCACGACTCTCTGGGGCCGGCGGTCGCGGGAGCACTTCCTCAACCGCAAGACCGAACAGCAGCTCTGGGGGATCTGTCAGGGCGGCACCCACTGGGACCTCAGGGAGCAGAGCATCACCGAGCTGATGGAGGTGGGATTCGACGGATATGCCCTGGGGGGATTGGGGATCGGCGAGCCCAAATCCCAGTTCATGGAGGTCGTCGGCCTCTCCTGCGAGCTTCTGCCCTCGGACAAGCCGCGCTACCTCATGGGGATCGGCTATATTAAGGATATCCTGGAGGCGGTCCAGCGGGGCGTGGACCTCTTCGACTGCGTCCTGCCCACTCGCAACGCACGTAACGGCACACTTTTTACTCACCAGGGTAAGGTCGTGATCAAGAACTCCAAGTATGCCGACGATCCCCGCCCGCTGGACGAAGAATGCAGCTGTTTCACATGCCGCAATTTTTCGCGTGCCTATCTCCGGCACTTATATGAAAGAAACGAAATCAGTTCTGCCGTACTCAACACCATCCACAACCTGCACTTTTACCTTGACATCTTCCGCAAAATTCGGCAAGCTATTCAGATCAAATCGCTTGAGGATTTATACGAGGATATCGTCACTAAATCCAATAAAAAAAAGGACATACGAGTATGATACTAGCAAATTTCGCGTCCCTGATGGCGCAGCAGCAGGGCCAGGCCCCCGCTGGCGGCAGTATGCTGACAGCCCTCCTGCCCTTTGCTCTGGTCTTTGTCATCTTCTATTTCCTCCTCATCCGACCCCAGCGCACAAAACAGAAGAAGCACGCAGGGATGGTGGAGGCGCTCAAGCCGGGAGACAAGATCATCACCTCCGGCGGGATCCACGGCACGATCATGGGGGTACAGGAAGACAAGATCGAGCTGAGGATCGCGTCCAACACCAAGATCGACATCAGCAAAAACGCCATCTCGGTAATACTGGGAGCCAAGACCGAGGCCAAATAGCCCTCGTCTTCAACCCGGCCCAGAAAGAATCCACGGGATTCGCATAGAAAAGGAAGACCCATGAAAAAGAACCTTCGTTGGAAAGTGGTTCTGGTCGTGGCTGTCATCGCCCTGTGCTTATACCTGGCCTATCCGCCCAGCGAGAAGATCCACTACGGACTGGATCTGCAGGGCGGGATGCACCTCGTGCTCCAGGTCATGACAGATGATGCCATCAACTACGAGACCGACCAGGCCGTGCTCAGCCTCCGGGAAGAGCTGCAAAAGGAAAATATCACCTACACCTCCGTATCCAAACTGGAGGGACAGATCGGGGAGTTCACCATTCAGGAGTTCGACCTGGAAAAAGAACGGGAAATCGAGGACATGCTGGACGACTACTTCCGCGACTGGAACCACACGGTCCGGAACGGTTCCTTTTTTATCTCCCTCAAATCGGGCTCGGATTTCTACATGCGCAACCAATCCGTGCAGCAGGCCCTGGAGACCCTCGGAAACCGCGTCAACGAACTGGGCCTGACCGAGCCGACGATCCAGCGGCAGGGCCTGAGCGGCGACCGCATCATCGTCGAGCTCCCGGGTGTGGAAGATCCCGATAGGGTCAAGGACATCCTGAAGACCACGGCCCTGCTGGAGTTCCGCCTGGTGAAGGCGGGCCCCGAGATAGACAGAGAAACCCTCCTGGCCAGCTACGGCGGTGTGGTGCCGGAGGACATGGAAGTGATGCGGGGTGATCCCGAACACACGGAAGGCGGGTGGTACCTGGTCTCGAATGTGTCTGAAATTACGGGGAATGACCTGCGCAACGCCCGTCGTTCCCAGGACGAGTGGAACAAGCCGGCCGTCTCCTTCACGCTGCACCCCGACCCGGGTAAGCGCTTCGAGAAGATGACCGCCGAAAATGTGGGAAAACCCATGAGCATCGTCCTGGACAAAAAGCTCATGGAGGTGGCCAACATCCGGGAGCGCATCCCCGCCACCTCGAGTACAATGATCCACGGCAACTTCACCTTGGAAGAGGCCGACACCATCGCCATGATGCTCCGGGCGGGGGCCATGCCTGCCAGCGTGAAATACCTGGAAGACAGGACCATCGGGCCTTCCCTGGGAGCGGACTCCATCCGCCGGGGACTCACCTCCATCCTGATGGCCCTGGTCCTGGTCATGATCTTCATGGTGTTCTACTACCGCCTGGCCGGTCTGAACGCGGTGTTGGCTCTGAGCCTGAACATCCTCATTCTGATGGGCATGCTGGCCTACTTCGGCGCCAGCCTGACGCTGCCCGGCATCGCGGGCATCATCTTGACCGTGGGTATGGCAGTGGACGCCAACGTCCTGGTGTTCGAGCGCATCCGGGAGGAACTGGCCCAGGGGAAGAGCGTGCTGAGCTCGATATCCTCAGGATTTTCCCGCGCGTTCCGAACCATCCTGGACGCCAATGTCACCACCATCATCGCAGCCATCTTCCTCTTCCAGTTCGGTACAGGCCCCATCCGGGGATTTGCCGTAACCCTGATCATAGGCATCTCAGCCAGCATGTTCACAGCCATCTTCGTGTCGAGGCTGATCTTCGATCTTACCTTCTCCAAGCGAAAGAAAGTCGAAAAGTTGAGTATCTAAAATGCAGTTCCTAAAAAAGACCAACATCCCGTTCCTTAAATACAAGTACATCGCCTTGGCTTTATCAGGGACCATCATCGTCATCGGCATCCTGAACTTCACCATGGGCAAGGGCATCACCCAGGGGATCGACTTCCAGGGAGGAGCCCTGGTCCGCGTGACATTCAACAGCCAGGGCCCGAGCGCCGAGGTGCGATCCACCCTGAGCCAAGCCGGCGTGGACAAGAGCCGGATCCAAGAAGTGGGGCACTCCGGACGCGAGTTCCTTATCCGGGCCATGCCCGAATCCAGCGAGGGCACAGAGGATATCGAGGCTCATGAGATCCTGGCCCAGAAGGTCATCGACGCCCTGCGCGGTGAGGACGAAAAGCGCGCACTCGAGGATGGCGCGATCGATCTCAATGCCATCAACAAGACAAACCTGACCGCTCTGCTGGAGCCCCAGTTCCCCGATCAGGCCGCCGACATCGCCAACCAGTTGGTAGACCTGCGCAACTCCCAGGAATTCATGGGCATCATCCAGGATCCCTCCCAGCTGGAACAGATCGAGGGCATGACCCCTGAGATGCTCACGTTCCTCAGGGAAAACACCATCCTTAGCCGCCTGGCTGTCCTCGGTCGTGAGTCAGTGGGACCGCAGGTCGGACACGACCTCAGGCAAAAGGCCACGCAAGCCACCATCTGGGCCCTGCTGGGCATGCTGGTCTATATCGGCATCCGCTTCCAGTATGCCTATGGTGTGGCCGCCATTATAACCCTGCTCCACGACGTGCTGGTGACCATGACCATATTCTCGTTCACCAACCGCGAGCTCAACCTCCCGGTGATCGCGGCCATCATGACCCTGGTCGGATATTCGCTGAACGACACGATCGTTATCTTCGACCGCGTTCGGGACAACCTCAAGACCATGCGCAAGCACAAGTTCGAAGACATGATTAACGTCAGCATCAACCAGACTCTGAGCCGCACCATCATCACATCCGGGACCACCTTCCTGACCGTGGCTGCACTTTTCTTTTTCGGGGGTGAGGTGATCAACGATTTCGCCTTCACCATGATGATCGGAGTGATCATCGGAACCTACTCCTCCATCTACCAATCCTGCTCGATGTTGTATTTCTGGAAGAAGATTTTCAAGCCCAAAAAAGGCATGGGCCGAAATTGATTTTTTGCTTGTAAAATGGGTCACGATGCTTTATACTGACTCATGATTTAATCCATTCAGAGGTAAGCAAATGGTTGAACACGCTAGACCGCAGAAGAAGGACCAACCCCCCGAGATTTTTCGGGATTCCTTTATTCGCGGCGAAAGAGGTACCGTCCGTAAGGCTATCGCTTTTCCCATCGCTTTTCTCTTCCATGCCAGCCTGGTTCTGGCTGCTATCGTAATCCCCCTGATGAACACAGTTAACTTGCCCCAAGTCGAGGTTTACAGCGCATTTCTCGCTCCTCCCCCACCCCCTCCTCCCCCGCCACCGCCACCGGCCAAGAAAAGCTCCCGTAAAAAGCGTACAACCCGCATCAAACCCGTCCAGGCCAAGACCACCATCCAACCCGGACAGCTGGTTGCTCCCATCGAGATTCCCGATGAGATCGCAGAAGAAGAACTCACCGATATCGGGATCGAAGGCGGAGTGGAAGGCGGAGTCGAGGGCGGAGTGGTCGGCGGAGTCCTCGGTGGTGTCGTCGGCGGTGTCCTCGGTGGCGTTGTTGGCGAAGTGGAAGCCCCTGTCCGTGCCGTGGGAGAGGTCAAGCCTCCCAGGCTGGTCCGACGCGTAGAGCCACTCTACCCGGAGATCGCCCGGCAAGCCCGGGTGGAAGGGGTCGTCATCATCGAAGCAACGACCGATTTGTACGGCCGGGTGCAGCGGGTCAAGGTGCTCCGCTCCATCCCTCTTCTTGACCAGGCGGCCATCGATGCCGTCCGTCAGTGGGTCTATGAGCCCATGGTCATAAACGGACGCCCCCGCGGCGTTATCTTTACTGTTACAGTCAGGTTTAAACTCAAATAGTTTCATAATAGAGAAGCTTTCAATGGCTTTCGATATTTAAAAGGAGGTACTCAAAATGCAATTTGGTCTGATTGAAATGTGGTACGCCATGGGATATGTCGCAAAATTCGTCGCCATTCTCCTAATCTCCCTGTCAATCATCACACTCTATCTCTTCGTGGAAAGACTGATCGTCTTTGCCCGGGCTAAGTCAAAGTCCAAACAGCTCGCTCCCAAACTCGCTGAGTTGATGAAAGCCGGAAAGATCCAGGAAGCTCTGACTCTTGCCGGCAAGAAGGAATACCGGGGCAGCCATCTGGGCCGGATAACCGCAGCCGGAATCAAGGAGTTCATTGAAGGCGGCGAAGCCGGTTTGCCTCTCGAAGGGCAGATCGAGACCGCAGCCAGAGGATGTGACAGAGCATCCAATATCTACATGCAGGAACTCAAGAAAGGTCTGCCTATCGTGGCTACAGTCGCCGTCTCTTCTCCCTTTATCGGTCTGTTCGGAACCATCGCCGGCATCATCAACGCGTTCCGCGGTATGGCTCTGACCGGATCCGGCGGTATCGGTGCCGTAGCCGGTGGTATTTCCGAGGCCCTGATCACCACGGCTTTCGGTATCGGTGTGGCCATCATCGCGCTGTGGTGCTACAACGTCTTGAATTCCAGGACTGAAGTCCTCGATGCGGAAATGCAGAATGCCAGTTCTGAAGTCATCGACTTTTTTGTAAGAAAGTCAATGGGAACCAGATAAATCTTGTATTGAACAAGAGGTAATAATGGCCTTTTCAGTACGCAAGAAACGAGTCGATCAAAACGCCGAACCGAACGTCGTCCCCCTTTGCGACGTTCTCCTCGTCCTTCTGATCATTTTTATGGTGGTGACACCGCTGGTCCAACAGGGTGTCGATGTTCAACTGCCCACGGCAATGAACACGATCGACATGCCTGAAAATCCGGATATCGTCCTCTACATCAAGGCTGACGGCAGTCTGTTCGTTAATGAAGAACCGGCGACTGAAGACACCCTTCAGCTGATGTTGGAAGATGCCATGATGACTGCCAGTGACAAAAAGCTCTATCTGAAAGCAGACCAGGATCTGGAGTACGGCACCATCGTGGACATCGTAGATATCCTCAAGGAAGCCGGAGTGGAGCTTATCGGGATCATCGCAGATAAGAAGACAGAGGAAATCAAGTAAACTGACACAAGCCTGCAGGCGAGGTGAGATATCCTTCGATGTCTTCCTCGCCCGCAGGTTCTTTTTTTAGCACCCGCCTCCATATCTCACTGCTTTCCATACACAGGTACAGTGGGACCTCTCTGCCCAACCCTTCCCTGAGCCGCTCTGCCGTGAAAAAAAGCATCTCTAGACGGTGCGGCTTGAAATACCGGAACTTCCCATCCAAGCCTCTGATGAACTCTTCGTAGAGTAAACGGCTGTCCGGATGGCGCTGGGCCATGATCTCTTTGAGCGCCGGGGGGAAGCGCAGGGCCCCCAGACTGATCCAGGCGATCCGATCGGAGGGGATGCGAGCGGACAGCTGCCTTATGACACCGGCATAGCCCTCCTTCCACCCCGGATGACGGATGAGGGGATCAAAATGGAAGGCCGTCCGAAAGCCCTGCTCCACTACCCGGCGGGCAGCCTCGATCCGTTCAGAGACGGGAGGGGCTCCTCCCTCATCCTCCTGCGCCACGGCAGGGGCATTCAGGGACCATGCGATCACGATGTTGGGGGCAGGATCGATGGTTAACAGGTTCTGGATGTGGGTGGATTTTGTCTTGAGCTCGAACAGGGCCTCGGGGTGCTGCCGAAAATAGGGGATGAGCTCCCGGGACCGCTCTGTTATGGGATCAAGGGCCAGAGAATCACCCAGCTCCCCTGTCCCGATCCGAACCTGCCCCCCCCCTTGGCGGCGGCCCAGGAAAGCATCCAGCTCGAGCCAAAGATCCGGGGTATTGACGAATACGGTCAGGAGAGGGTTGGAGAGATAGAGCTGGAGGATGCAGTAGGTGCAGTCCAGGGGGCAGTTAAGGTCCAGATTGATGGTGACGTAGCGGCACCCCAGATAATGCGGAGTGCATGGGCAGGGCTTGAGGAAGTCCCCCTTCTGCCGGGTAAGCCAGAGAGCGCGCTTCCCATCCCCCAGGGGATCGGTCCTCTTCTGCCGGTATTCCTCAAGGAAGGTTTTCGGGTCTTGGACGATCTCTTCCGGAGTACCGGAGAGCCGCTCCCGGATCCTCCGGGTAAGGGGGTAGTCCAGGCAGGCGGCATCGAGAAAGATCCTTTCTATGGTCAGCGCAGGATCATTCATCTTCCGGATCCTTGAACAGGTCGCAAAATTCGGCCCTGTCCCCCAGATTTTTGAGGCGTGCCAGACGCTCCAGAAACTCCTCCCGGGATCTAAAGCTGAAGTGCAGCGACAGGTCCTCCCCCTCAAAGAAGGGGCTGGGAGCGATAACGATACCCTTCTCAATCCCCAGCTTCTGGAGGGCGCCATCAAAGACCCGGGACCAGGCCGTGAGGGAGGGATTTCTCCGCTCTCGCAAGTGATCCAGGAGTCTTTCCGCCTGCTGCCGGGGCAAGAGCTGTTCCTCTGCAACAAGTTCCCGGATCCGGGGATGGGCCAGGACCTGCTCTGGCGAGATGCTTTCTCGGGCTGCGACCTCCCTGAGCGTGTTCAGGAGCTCCTTCTGTTTGTTCTGGCCGAGAGTCCACAGCCAGGGCCTGAGCCTGGCACGCTCCGCGGGGCTGAAGGCGAGCAGTGCCTGGAGCACGGCCGCAGTCGGGTCCTTTTCGTGAACGATCTTCTTCTCTTCGGGATCCATTCCGGCCACAGACAGGAAGAGCTGCAGATATTCCATGGTGGGCGGAATCCCGAGCAGCGGGAGGGTACGGCGGATGAGCTCGTCCTGCGGAGCCCCGAACCCCTGCTGCCGGGAGAGGATCCCGGCCTTCTCCACGATCGAGAGCGTCCGGCTCGAGGTGTTCTCATACACCGCGATCCTGAAAAGCTCGAGATCGTCTTTCTCTTCCTCCACAAACACGGGTATGGGAGACAGCAGCAGAGCGCGGCAGGCCCGAACCCGCTTCCAGCCGCTGACAAGGATCAGACGGCCCTCCCGCTTGGCCAGGACGGGTGGATTGAGCAGCCCCAGATCCCGGATGGAGCCAACCAGCTCATCGAAGGAGTCCGAGAACGAAACGCGGAACCGATCGTCTGCGAGGTCGATTTCGCCGGGGTCTATCTGCGTAAACTTCATTAAACTAGATCATTCATAATAAATGTCGATGTTATCTGAAGGAAAAGTGACGAGGGCCCTGGATTTCATTCGGCCTTCTCCCGGATGAAGGGCAGGAAATACTCCTGAAGGATCTCGGGCATCTTGGGGTGGTTGAACGCCCGGTTGTGGCCCAGCTCGTTCAACTCATCGCTCACGATCAGCAGGGATGCGGCACGGATGCCTCGGAATTCGGCCAGAGCAAAGACTGCTGAGGCCTCCATGTCCACCGCATCCGCCCCGCTGTCCAGCCAGCGTTCACGCCAGGAGGGTGTCTCCCGGTAAGGAGCGTCGGTGGACACCACAGCGCCGGGGAGCAGGGGGTGGCCTTGTGAGCGGACTGTCTGCTCCAGGGACTCCCTGAGTCCGAGGGACGGGGAGAAGTTCCTGCGCTCCGGAAAGTAATGCTGGGAGGTCCCCTCGTCGGAAAGGGCCTCGGTCACGATCACAGCGTCCAGGAGGCGTGCACGGCGGCAGAGTGAGCCGCAGAAGCCGAGCAGGAGAATCTCCTCAGCCCCCCCGGAGATCAAGCTCTCGAGGGCCAGTACTGCCGCGGGCGCGCCGATGCAGCCGTAGAGCACGACCGCCCTGCGCAGGCCGTAGAGATGCCCCATGGGCAGTTCCCGGTCTTTCTCCGCCCTCTTCTGAACGGCCTTTTCGATGACACGTGCACTCGAGTCCGCCGGGATGTACAGGACGGTCTTCTGCTCAAAGCCTTTGAAAGCAGGCGCCTTGACCAGCGAACCTTCCGGCTTTTTCATCAGGAGTCTTTCTTTTGATCTTCGGATAGGATCTCGTTAAGGCTTCCGGTCCTGTACCCGGCCAGATCCAGGGTTACATAGGCATACCCCAGCTGCTTAAGCCTATGGACGATCGCCTCTCTCAACTGCGGATCCATCAGACGGGCGATGTCCTCAGGAGGGACCTCGATACGAGCGATGGTCTCATGATGCCTGACCCGCAGCTGGGACAGGCCGAGGGAACGTAGAAATTCCTCAGCCTGCGCGATCTGCCCCAGGGCCTCGGAATGGATCCTGGTGTAATAGGGGAACCGGGACGACAGGCATGCCATCGCGGGCTTGTTCCAGGTGGGCAGTCCCAGGTGCCGGGACAGCTCCCGGATCTCGTCCTTGACGAACCCAGTCTCCTTGAGCGGCGATCGGACCTTGAGCTCCTCGGCCGCCCGGGATCCGGGCCGGTAATCCCCGGTGTCCTCAAAATTCGCCCCGTCCAGGACATAGGGAATGTTTTCCTCGTCGGCTATGACCTGCATCCGGGAGAACAGCTCCATCTTGCAGTGATAGCAGCGGTCCGGAGGATTTGCGACAAAGTCCGGGTTCTCCATCTCACAGCTCTGAATGACCCGGTAGCGCACCTTCAGGGATTCCGCCAGGAGTGTGGCCTCCTGGATCTCCTTCTCCGGGTAGGTCTCGGAGGTCGCGATGACGGCCAGGACATTCTCCCCCAATTCATCGAAGGCCACCTTGAGCAGGAACGTGCTGTCCACCCCCCCTGAAAAGGCGACCAGAACCCGGCTGAGGTCCTGGAGGAGGGCCTTTAGCCGGTCGTATTTTTCAGAGAGAGCCGAGGAGATCGGTTGGCTTGGCATGTTGGATCATTCCCCAGCCAGGAGCAGGGTTTCGGAGACCAGCACATCCACGATCTCCTCCTCCTTCAGCTTGCGCAGGATCCTGCCCTGCTTGAAGATGACGGCTGAACCGCGCCCGCAGGCTACGCCGATGTCCGCCTCCTTGGCCTCGCCGGGGCCGTTAACCATGCAGCCCATCACCGCCACCTTGAGCGGTGTCGTGAGACGGGCCAACTTCTGCTCCACCTCGTTGGCGATACGGAAGATGTCGACCTCGCAGCGGCCGCATACCGGGCAGGATATGATGTCCGGTCCCCTCGGCCGGATTCCCAGGCTGGACAGGATGCGGTAAGCCACCCGCACCTCGTTTTCAGGAGGCGCGGTCAGGGAAACTCTGAGTGTGTCCACCAGGCCCTCGGCCAGGAGCAGGGTCAGGCCGGCCGCCGACTTCACGCTGCCGGAGAGGAGACTCCCGGCCTCAGTGATGCCGGCATGGAAGGGATAGTCGACCTCTTTGGCCAGGAGGCGGTAGGCCTTGAGGGTGCGGGGGATATCCGAGGCCTTGAGCGAGACTTTGATAGCCCGGAAGTCCAGGTCTTCGAGGATCCGGATATGGCGCAGGGCGCTCTCGACCATGGCCTCGGCCGTGGCGCCACCGTGCTGTTTCAGCAGGTCCTTTTCGAGCGAGCCGGAGTTCACACCGATCCGGATCGGGATGTTCCGGTCTGCGGCTGCCGAAACCACCTGCCTGACGCGCTCCCGGGAACCGATGTTCCCCGGATTGATCCGCAGCCCGTCGACACCCACATCAAGAGACACCAGGGCCAGCCGATAATCGAAGTGGATATCGGCGATCAAGGGGATGCGGCTCTGCTGTTTGATGGCCAAGAGCGCAGCGGCCGCTTCCCGGTCCGGGACCGCCACACGAACGATCTCACAGCCGTGGGCCTCCAGTTTCCGGATCTGGGCGGCGGTGGCGTCAATATCGCGCGTGTCAGTGTCGGTCATGGACTGGACAACAATGGGCGCCCCTCCCCCGATCCTGACACTCCCTACCACAACCTGCCGCGTCTCTCTTCTAGGGAATTCCATCTTGTCCTGTTCCGTGCTCATCTTTTCCGCCTGTAACTTTACCCCGTAATCCCCAAAGGGTCAACTCTTCCTATCCGGAGGCTCCCATTTCCATTGATGGTCACTGAAGGGATCCTGTAGGGACGGCCGAAATGTTTGGGCACGAAAAAGGCTAGTGTGGGTGTCTCACCTGGAGGGGTTTTAGAATCAGGTTTGATAGGAGGTGAAGCAGATTTCGAGAACAGGCCTTATTCAGTCCGAGCGCATGGGGAGGTGGGAGAATGAAAGAGATCCTTTCAGGGAGGATTGGGAGGGGGAGGTTGGAAGGCGGTCTTCCGCTCGGACTGATTAGGCCGTGTAGAGATGTTAAAAGGAGTCTGCGGGAGCAAGACCTGCTCCCTAACGCCTCCTTTAGAAAGGAATTATGGAACTCCAGCCATTGGGAAGCCGCTTCACGATATCGTTGAGAAGGATGAACACCACCAGGAAGATGAAGATGACGAACCCGATCTGCATGATGATCTGCTTGACCTTGGGTGGGAAGTCTCTGCGGGCTGCGCCCTCCAGGCCCAGCACCAGGATCTGGCCCCCGTCGAACACGGGTACCGGGAAGAGGTTGATGATGCCGAGCTGGAGGCTGATGAAGGCGATCCAGTTCATCATGGCGATCAGCCCCATGCGGAAAGCGGCATAGGAAACATTGGCGATCTCGATAGGCCCGCCCAACTGGCTCGTGGAAGCTTCACCGGTGACCAGGTTCTTAAGAAAGTCGAAGACGGCAAAGAGCAGCCTGCGGTTCGCGTTGTAGCTCTCGGCAAAGGCAGGGAAAAAGCCGAACTTTTTCTCAATGGTCCGCGCTGTGTGGTAGATCCCGATCTTTCCGATGTCTCCCTCTTTGCGTGGCACGACGGTCATGTGCACGGATTCTCCCTCCCGCTCCACCTGGAAGTCCAGTTCCTGATCAGGGCTCTTTTCGAGCAGCTCGATGAACTGATAGGTGTAGATCGGCACTCCATCAATAGCCGTTATGACATCGCCCGGCTGGAGACCGGCCTTGTCCGCCGGTGAGTTGGCCAGCACCATGTTCACCTGGACCTGGACCTTGCCGTAGAAGCCGGCATATCCCATCTGAAAACGTGTGACACTCTCGGTGTACAGGTCTACGATCCGGGCCTCGCTTCCCCGCTGGATCTCGACCTGTATGGTCTTTTCCGGCCGCATGCCCACGGCCAGCTCCACATCGTTCCAGCTGGGTGTCGGATCCCCGTTGATGCTCAGGATGGTGTCGTCGATCTGGAGACCGACCTTAGAAGCCGGGGAATCCGGCTGGATCCAGCCGATGACCGGGATTTTTTCCATGTGCAGGGGCACATCCACGCCCGCCATATTGATGACGGCCACAAGCAGGAAGGCCAGGATCAGGTTCATGACCGGGCCGCACAGGATCACCAGAAAACGCTGCCAGCGCTTGGCCGCCAGATAGTCTCCGGGCTTGACCTCCCCGCCCGTTTTGAGACCTTCGAGGGCCGCCTCTTCCCCGGCAAAGCGCACATATCCCCCCATGGGGATCAGGCTGATGCGGTAGTCTGTGCCCTTCTTTTTGAATCCGAAGAGCCTCTTCCCGTAGCCGAACGAGAACACCTCAACATTGATTCCCACCAGTTTGGCCATGAAAAAATGGCCGAATTCGTGTACGAATACCAGAACTCCAAATACGATGACGAACGAGAAGATCGTTCCTAATATCGATGTCATTTCACTTCCTCTGCTGCAGCAACTGCCGGGTACGCTCGCGTGCCTCCCGATCGACTGCGAAGATGTCGTCCAACGTCAGGACATTTTGATTCTGTTCTTGAGAGGCCAGGGACTCGGTCACGACCTCATGGATCTGGAAAAAATCGATCTGCTTATCAAGATAAGCCTCCACCGCCAGTTCATTGGCGGCGTTGAGGCCCACGGAAAACGCCTGCTCCCGCTCCAGGGCCTCGAAGGCCAGGCTGACCAGGGGAAACTGGTTCAGGTCCACATCATAGAACTCCAGCTCTTTGATCCGGCTTAAGTCCAGGGAGGGCAGCCCGGAATCAATCCTCTCCGGGAAGGTCAGGGCATACTGGATGGGGATCTTCATATCGGTCAGGCTCATCTGGGCCAGCACCGAGCCGTCACGCATCTCGACCAGCGAGTGGACGATGCTCTGCGGGTGGATCAGGATCCCCAGCTGATCCCGCTCCAGGTCGAACAGCCAGCGTGCCTCGATCAGCTCGAGCCCCTTGTTCATCATTGTGGCCGAGTCGATAGTCACCTTCTTGCCCATCTTCCAGCGTGGATGGTTCAGCGCCTCTTCCGGAGACTTGGACCGCATCTCCTCTGGAGTGAGACGGAAAAAGGGCCCGCCTGAGGCCGTGAGGATCACCTTGCGGACATCCTGGGCGCGCTCCTTGGCCAGACACTGGAACACGGCGCTGTGCTCGCTGTCCACGGGGATGATCTCGGCTCCACTGCGGGAGGCGGCCTCCCGCAGGAGGAATCCGCCGACCACCAGGGATTCCTTGTTGGCCAGGGCCACACGGGCCCCGGACTCCACGGCCGCGAGGGTAGGCCTGAGCCCGTTGATGCCGGTTATGGCGGACACGACGATGTCGTTCCGCGTATCGCCGGCCACCTCGGCAGCCCCCTCCGGCCCGAATAGGATCTTGGAGGGCGAAAATGAGCTGGCCCTGCGAAAGGCCTCCGCATCCTCTTCCCGCTCCAGTGCCAGGATCTCGGGGCGGAAGCGTTCCGCCTGTTCCGCCAGGAGGGTGACGTTGCGTCCTGCCGCTAGCCCGAAGATCCTAAAGGCGCTGTCCTGGTTGGCCGCCACGGCAAGGGTGTTGCACCCGATGGAGCCTGTAGAGCCGAGGACAGTGAGGTTCTTCATGGGATGCCTTGGGTCACTGCATGCCGATGTATTTCAGGAGATAGTAGAAGACCGGAATGGCCAGGATCAGGCTGTCCACCCTGTCGAGGAATCCGCCGTGTCCGGGAAGCAGGTTGGACGAGTCTTTAACTCCGGAGGCGCGCTTGAAGAGGGACTCGAAGGGATCGCTGACCTGGGCGACCATCTGGAGGATCAGGGCAAAGACCACGACCTTCCATATCACGGCGTCACCGGAGAAAAACAACTGCTGGAAGGCCAGGCCCCCCGCGGCGCCTGTAACCAGGCCGCCGATGCTGCCTTCCCAGGTCTTGTTGGGGCTGGCCATGGGGGCCATCTTGTGCTTACCCAGCAGACGGCCCACGAACATGGCTCCTGTATCACCGATGAAGATCACGGCAAACATATAGAGGATGAGGATCGGTGCGAACTGGTCACGCAGCCAGATGAGGTGGTTCAGGGTAAAGCTCAGGTACAGGGCCCCGAAATAGGTCAAGGCCACGGAAGCAGGGAAAAAAGCCAGTTTCTCCAGCTTGGTTACGGTCAGGACATAATAGAACGCACACAGGGCTATGCCGGCTATAAGAGCAGCCGCGATCGAGAACGTGGGGAAGTAGAATGTCGCCCCAAAAATCAGGGCCAGCAGGATCCCCAGCCCCTTTTTGGGGAACATCTTTTTTCGCCGGGGCAGGGTGTAGAACTCCACAAGCGCGGCCAGGAGGATGGCCTGGATCAGGGCAAAGAACCAGATCCTGGGAAACACCAGAACGGCCGTCACGACAAGTGGGAGGAGTACCATGGCCGTGAGCGTTCTCTTCAGCATATTCATGTGTCCTGTCCTTTTCCTGTCCTGGGATTTATGGGGATCCTTAGGGATCAAGAAGCCTGGATGTCTCCAAACCTCCTTTCTCTCATCTGATAGTCCACGATCGCCTGCAGCAGGTCCTTGCGCTTGAAATCAGGCCAAAACAGCGGGGTTATCCAGATCTCGGTATAGGCGATCTGCCACAGGAGAAAATTGGATATGCGCAGCTCACCGCTGGTCCTTATAAGCAGGTCTGGGTCCGGGATGCCAGCCGTGTTCAGGTACTTGGAAAACATGTCTTCGTCCAGGTCGGCGATATCGAGATCGTTCTGGGAGGCCAGCTTTTTCACGGCCTCCACGATCTCCGCCCTGCCCCCGTAGTTGAGCGCGCCGATCACGGTGAGCCGGTCGTTGTCTTTCGTCAGCTCCATGACCCGGTCCAGCTCACGTTGGGCAGAGGCCGGGAGGGCCTCGATCTGCCCGATCACCCGGAGCCGGATCCGGTTCTTAACCAGGGTCTTGTCCTCCCGTTTCAGGTAGTCTTCGAGCAACTTCCAGAGCGCTCTGACCTCGGCACGGGGCCGCCTCCAGTTCTCCTTGGAGAATGCATACAGGGTCAGGTATTGGATCCCCAGGCGGGCCGAGGTTTCCACCACCTCCCGCACCGATC
>JAUWTO010000060.1 GCA_030614685.1 Candidatus Aminicenantota bacterium | reverse complement strand
TTAGGTAGGGGGCCTCAGTGGCTAGACGGCTCCTAAAAATCCGTGTGGACACGGTGTGGACAAATCGACTAAAAATGACTCAATTTAACTAACTCTGGCTAAAAATGTTTCAGGAGTTAAGTGGTTAAAACATGGGTATTTATGTGGTACGCCCGGACAGATTCGAACTGCCGACCTTCTGATTCGTAGTCAGACGCTCTATCCAGCTGAGCTACGGGCGCACCTGAATGATGCGCATATTATAGCAAAAACCGGATTGGAGGCAAGTGCTTTGTTCTGCCAGGGAAGGGGGTTGTCCTTACTTGAAGATCGCGCCATAGAGCCAGTACAAGAAGGCGAGGACGTAGGCGATGGACAGGGCCCAGACCAGTATGGATACGGTTTCATTCATGCGTATAAAGAAGGGTGATTTTTCTTTGGATTTACTGTTGTTGAGCTTGGAGATGAGATAGACCAGAACAAGGAGTCCAAAGAGAAAGAACCATTTGCGCATTGTATGCCTAGTATATCATGAGATGGCGTCGTCGCTGCGCGGCTCGCCATGACACCTTAACCAATGACTCGCTTTGACACATTGGCTAATCCGATATCCGCAGTATGGCGGCGCCGTCAATGGCGCTGTCCTTTATGAGCTTGAGCGCCCGGTTGGCCTCATCCAGAGGAAAGGCTGTGGTCGTGGTCCGGATGGGAATCTCGGCCGCCACCTTGAGCTGCATGGCCTTCATGGAGGCTTATTTCTCCTCGCTCTTCATCTTTTTCTTGAGGCGTTCGCGGCGGTGGATGAAGTCGCGCTCATAGTACGCGGAGAATCCCCTGGCCACGACAAAGCCTTCCTCTGCAAACCTGTTGGCCTCGTTGAATTTCTTAGCCCTGTGTTCATAATACATGGAGAGCTCACGAAGCGAGTACAGAAGGTCTCCCGAGGCATCTTCGGATTCAGCCATCTCTGTCCAGAGGACCACGGCCTTGTCCCAATGTTGGCCGCGCTTATACTGGGAGGCCAGGCGTCGGCGGGTGGAGAGGCCCACCTCATGGGAAAGCGAGCCATTCAGGGCCCGCTGGTAGAAATCGGCGGCCTTCTCTGTCTGGCCGACTTTTTCCAGGACCTTGGCCGCTCCGAAAAAATCCATGGCATCAGCCGAACAGCTGTCCGGGTCATCGGAGAAAATGGACGCGCCCAGAATGACGAGTCCCAGGAGGGAAAGGATGTCTTCGGCATTGTGGTAGAGCACAGGCTCGATGAGCTCGTAGTTCCCGGTCTGAAGAAACTGGAAATACCGCCAGGGGACTTCGGCTGAGGGGATGTCCTCGTCACGTCCTGTGGCCAGGACCTCGCGGGCCAGGTAGGCGAGGCGGCAGCTGTCGTATTTGTGCTTCCAGAGGCTGCGGGCGGGGAACAGGAAGTCCAGGTGGGGCAGTCCGTCCAGCTTGAAGGGCATGCGGTGGAGGATGAAGCGTGTCTCAAGCAGCGGGACATCGAAAGTCTTGCCGTTGAAGGTGACAATGGACTTGAACTCCATATCGTCCAGGAAGCGGGTAAAGTCTTCGATCATCTGCCGCTCTGAGGCCAGCTCCGCTAAGAAGTACTGGCCTACCCAGAATTTATCGTCGCGAAAATAGCCGAGCCCGATGTTGAAGGGGATCGTGCCAGTGCCGCCGGAGAGGCCCGTGGTCTCGAGGTCGAAGAACAGGGCTGTGGATAGGTCGAGGTCCTCGAATGCCGGCTCCCGGCTCAGGCAGGCCAGGACATGGCCGCTTATCTTGAGGCCCTCGCCCACTCTGATGCTCCCGTAGCGGGCATCCAGCGCATAGGGATTCTCGGTGAACTCGAGTGGTTCCCGGTCGTGAGATACAGTGGGCTTGACCTGGGGAGGGCGGGGAGTGCGGTCAGGCCGGAGCTTGATGAGCTGCTCCAACTTGTCCCGTGTGGACATGCCCTTGTCTTTGCCGAGCTCGGACATGGCGTCCTGAATGGCCTGGGATTTGGAGCGGGCAGCACGTTCGCGTTTGAGCTGGTGGAGTTTGTCTTTGAGATCGGTCATGGGATTTTCACAACGACCTATTGTAGCAGAGAAACGGGGGCAAAAGAAAAGGGGAGGAAAATAAAGGGGAGTGGTCCATTTAAGGGCTCCAAATGGACCACTCCCCTTTATTTTCCCCCTTTATTTTCTATTCACCCATGAACTGGAGCATGAGGGTGCGGGAGCGGGAGCGATTGTCGAAGTCGATAAACACGACCTGCTGCCAGGTGCCGAGCGTCATGCGGCCATCCGCGATAGGGACTGAGAGCGAAGGCCCCAGGAGCGAGGCCCTCACATGGGAGAATCCGTTCCCATCGCCCCAGCGGGCGTCGTGGTGGTAATTCACACCGTGCGGGATGGTCCTGTCCATGAATTCGGCAAAGTCCCTCTCCAGGCCCGGCTCGAACTCGATGGTGGTCAACCCGCCCGTGGAACCGGGAACAAAGATGGTGACAACCCCGTTGCTCAGTTCGTGCTCGGCGAGCTTCTGAACGATGTCCTGGGTTATGTCATGCATATCATTAAAACCCTGGGTGGTCAGGCTGATGGCCTCATTTATGATCTTCATGGATGTGCACCTCATGGATATTGTACCTACAAAGGGTGAGAAGGCACAAACAAATATCACCCCCTCTGCATATTGACAAAGCAGGTTTGGTTTCGTATCTATATTATGTAGGAATGGAACAGCCTAATGCCAAGAGGCTGGACACGGAAGCCCGGGGTATCAATGTGAGCGACGAGCGACGAAACTGCGGTGACAGACGCACTCGGCCGACCCCTCCCCTGAGCAGGTATATCTTCAAGGGCCGGCGCCGCCAGGCCCGGAGGGAGTGCGAAGAGGGCAATTACTATGTCGACCGATACGAGCTCCGCTACCTTTTTATAATATCAGCCATCCTGGTGCTGTGTTTCGCGGACGCGTACATGACCCTGACACTCATGCGTTTTGGGGGCTACGAACTCAATCCCTTTATGCTGGCCCTCATGAACAAAGACATCGTCCTCGCTCTGGTCGCAAAATACCTGATCACCGTCTTATGTTTGATCTTTTTCCTGGTGCACAAGAATTTCAGGTTTATGGGCCGATTCCGGATCAACACCCTGATCTATGGTGTGCTTTGTGTCTACTCAGCCCTGGTTTCCCTGGAATTCTACTGGTTCTTCAGGGTCAATCAGATCCTCAGCGCAGTCCCCTGAAAAAAAAGGGGGACAGGCTGCTCTTTAGACTCGATATCTCCATCGGTTGATGCCGGCAAGAGCCTGTCCCGTTCGGCCGGCTCCCTGACCTCCCCTTATGAGATTGCTTCGGCCCAGGCAGGCCTCGCAAGGACAATCTGCTCGAAAGGACAATTTACTCGCCTCGCATGGGCGTAAAAAAAAGGGCCCGCCGGGGGGGACGGGCCCTATTCTATAAAAGAGGAGAAAAAAATGAAGTCTAGTCCATATTTTCCTTGAATTCGATGGGGATGACCTTCCAGACCTTGACGCGGACACCGTCTTTCCAGGCCGGGCGGAACTTCCACTTTTTCACAGCCCTCTCGGCGGCCTCATTGAAGCCAAAGGGGCTGTCGATCTTCCGGATAGCGACGGTCTGGAGCACATCCCCATTCTCAGAGATAAGAATATTGAGCAAGACCGTGCCGGCAACGCCGCGGCCCTTGGCTGCAGCCGGAAATCTGGGCAGTTCCTGCTGGATGAGCTCGGGTTGTGTATCCACCTGTTTGATAGAGACGATATCGCCCACTCTGGTCTTTGCCGGGGCCGTATTGAACACGGGGGCCGGTTCGCTTTCCGGTTTGGCGGGCGGGGGGTCAGCAGCGGCGGTTCCGGGATTGGTTTCGCCTCCTGTCATACCTGAGTCCGCCTCATTTTTCTGAGCGGGCTTCTGGGCGGGAGCTTCCGTATTCAGCGAGGTCTGAGTGGGGACCATTTCCCCAGCCAGCTGGTTTGAAATCTGGGTATCGGCAATGTCTTCCATGACCGGGGCTGGTTGAGGCGGGCGGCTGCTCTTGGGCTCGGGTTTCTGTTCAGGTTTTTGTTCGGGTATTTCCGCCGGCCGCTCTTCGGACTGCGAGGCGGGAGGCTCTTGCTCTTGGGTCGCGCTCTCTGCCTGGTCACCGGTACCGTTGGGGTCCTGAGCAGGAACAGCTGCGGATCTAACCGGATTGTCATTTTCGGTCGATGCCGGAGATGACTGCTCCATGGTGTTGGAATTCAGCGTGGCCTGTTCCGCAGGAGTATCCTTGGACATACTCGGTATCATGATCATGGCCGACGCCGCAACAATCAAGAATACAGCGGCTATGGGGATGACTAGTTTCTTGGGTGATTTTTTAAACTTGGAAAGAATATTCTGAATCGGACCCGACGAGGACTTTTCATCTTCTTCGTCGGGGCCGAATCCCGAGAACATGCCTTCTTTCTCGACCACCTCTTTAAGATCCGGCTTGACGGGCGTCTCTGCCGCCTTGGGAGGCGCCTCTTCCATGGACTTGGCGGCAACAGGCTGCGCCTTTTCGACGGCAACAGGCTGCACCTTTTCGGCGGCGGCTGGTACGGATTTTTCCTTGACGGCCTTTTCGGCTTTGGGTTCTGGCTCTGTTTCCAGGACCTCTGCATGGCTTTTCTGTTTGGCGGCCTCTTTCCTGTTCTTACGAGAGTTCTTCTTGCTTTCTTCCTTGGCGCTCATCTCTTTGACTTTGCTCTCGAGTTCTCTTTCAAGTGTCTCGGTCACCGCCTCAGCCTTCTGCAGGATCTCTTCCGGAGATTTGATGGCCTCTGCAGAGGCGGTGTCGGTTTTGGGTTTATTAAAAGCGTTTTGGGCTATCTCATCGATCTTCGAGAGGATATCATCCTGGGGTGGGGCTTCTTTCTTGGGCTCGGGGGAGAGCAGATCTTCGACATTCAGTTCGGGTACAGGCAGTTTTTTCTCAGCGGCCGGGGCTTCCGACTTGAATTCTGCAGTATCCGATATAACCGGCTGCTCGCTCTCCGTGCGGCTCTGCCCATTCACAGGAAGGACATCTTTTTCCACTCCCGCCAAACCGAGATCGGAAAAGGCATCTTCCAGCATGTCGTCGAGCTCCTGGCTGAAATCGCGGTCTTTCTTGGCCTCGGGCTTAGCTGGCTTTTCCTCCGAAATCGACTCTATAATACCTTTTGCCAAATTTTCTTGTTCGATCACTTCGACCTTTTCTTTTTCAGGCGCGGGGGTCAATTCTTCCATCTGTAATTCCTTCAGCGTATTCGTTGACATCGCATCCGGTATCGCGGTTCCGTTGATCTCTTCCCCATCTTGTTCCTGTTCAAGCGCCGGTTCTGGCTTCTCCTCCGGCTCGGTCGACACTGTTTGCTCAATAAGCTCGCGCATCTCAGGACGCTTGAACGGCTTACTGACGAACGCAGAGGCCCCGAAGGAGCGGACTGACTCGATCTTGAACTGCTCTTCCCGGTAGAACTTGGTCAGGATGATGACCGGGATCTTCGGTTCGAGGTCGTGCGTTATGATGCTGCACAACTCGAACCCATGGAGCTTGGGCAGCATGGGTTCGAGAATAACCAGCTGCGGCCTCTCCTTCTTGGCCATCTCAAGGCCTTCTTCTCCATCTCGAGCGACCAGAACGCCGAATCCCTCCTCCTCCAGAAACTGGGAGAGAGGCTCAATGGATCTTTCGTCGAAGTCAACGATCAATACTGTTTTGTCCTTCATCGTCTTCCCATCCTGTCTGTCCTTAGTCCGTGCAAAAGCGCGGCTGGGGCGGCTAGCCTGGCTAGCGATAACGGAAACGACCCTGATCCGCCTTTTCTAAAAACTACAGCTATATTTATGACTTCGATGCCAAAAAACGTCAATCACCCTTAGGGGTGATTCACGGGATGATAAATCTTTCGGGTAAGGAGGATGAATCCGGGAGGGGATGAGGAAGGGAGCGACAATACGGAGAATGAACAGAAGAGGACAGGGGGCTAGCCTGTCCCCGTCGGCATCACCTCTGTCCGGGGATCACTTCTCCATGACGAACATGGAATCGTCGAGTCCGGTGTTGAATGTCACTTCGGTCACGGTCAGCGCGACAGCTTCGGCGCCGTCCACGACCTGCGACATGGAGTGGGCCATCACAAGCCCGTTGACCGTCTTGTAATCGCTCTGAAACTGTTCCACTTCGTGCTCGGTACCCATGGCGTCCACGATGGTAGCCACAGTCTTGTAGGGCAGGTAGGTCTCTGTGTCCAGAAACATCATGATCTTGAAATCATCGGGATAATCCCGCTCCAGGACCCAGTATTCTTTGCCCTCGATCGTCTCTTTTCCCTTGAGAGAATGTGTGATGCCGAACTTTTCGGGATAGAGAGGGGCGATGACAGGCATGGCCTCGCGCTTGGCATTGACAAGCTGTTCTCCGGTGAATTCCTCCACCGCCATGGTCTGCTGGTTAGTCCCCCAGGCCATTGTCCCATCGTAGGCTGAGGTGATCAGCATGCCCATGACTTCTATGTCCTCACGCCGCTTGTCGGGCTCCTTTTTATATATGGTAATCTCTGCTTCCAGGCCCTGCTGGATGATCTCCAACGTTCCCTTGACCGTCATGTCCTTGATGCTCTCGTAGACCTGTTTACCGCCTTGGGCGTCGATCATCTTCTTGACGATCTCGTCGGCGGACTGGGCCGAGAGCGAGGTCATGGACCAGGAAAAAAATATAAGGATCGTGAGTGTGAGCGTTTTTTTCATTGTTCTCTCCTCCATTTATGGGTTTCATACGAAATTGATCGAAATCCGTTATCGAGCACTCAAATATACTACCAGAGAGCCGTTGGTTTTAGTCATCTGTGGCCGTAAGGTTGCTTTTTATCCCAAAATAGAGGATAAAAAGGGCTGCCCTCGATTCAACCGACGGAAAAGGCCGATGCTCATATCTGTATTCTTCACCGTGATGCTGCTGTTTTCCGGAATCCTCATCATGATCGTGGGATCCCCGCTGGTCTTCGTGTGCTGGCTCCTGGACCGCTCCGGGCGCATCAACCATTATCTTATAAAATGGTACCTGTGCACCCTGTCCCGGATCGGGGGGATGCGCGTGACCATCGAGGGGCATGAGAACTACCGCCGTTCAGAGCAGTATCTGATCCTCTGCAACCACAAGAGCGCTGCCGACATCTTTGCGGCGGCCCGGGCCCTGCGGCTGCACTATAAGTGTTTCGCGGCCAGTTTCCTATTTTCCATACCGCTGTTCGGGTGGTGCATGAGCATGGCCGGCTATCTGCCGATCAACCGCTCCAACAAGAGGCAGGCCCGGGAATCCATCATCAAGGGCACCGGGATCCTGAAGCAGGGGAAGGCCAGCCTGCTGATATTCCCGGAAGGCACACGCACAGAGGCCCCGGAGATCAAGGATTTCAAGTTCGGATTCCTGCGTATCGCCACCGAAGCGCGGAAGCCGATCCTGCCAATGGTCATGGACGGGACCGCTAATATCAAGAAGAAGGACAGCTTCTGGTTCCACCCCGGGCATATGCATGTCTCGGTGCTGCCGCCGATTTCGACCGAGGACATTACAGAAGACCGCTGGCACGAGCTCAAAAAAATGTACGAAGATCTCTACCGCACCGAGTACGCCCGCATCCACTCTCTATTGGGGACGGACCTTGGTAAATGGCAGAAATAAAACAATATACGGGCTTAGAACCCCAGCTCAGGGGCTTAGGGGTGTTGTTTCAGGCTAAAAACCACCGCTCTAAGCATTTTCCACCTGATTGTCCCCTCAAAGCCGCCATTTTTCCTTAGAACCCCTGATTTTGCCTTATAATTGCGTCTCTAAGGTCGAAAATCGGCCCTATAATATGCTATCTTGAACAATATCAATAATATCCCAAGGTCCGTCCCCAAATATACAAATATACAAATATAAAAAGTGGTCAACGAAATGCAGGGTTGGTACGTTTTGTAGGGTGAGCATCCGAAACCAATAGATACCAAAAACATGGAAGAACTCGAACTCGTACAATCCGCACGGCAGGGCGATAAGGAAGCCTTCCGGCAGCTGTTCGAAGTGAACAAGCGAAAGGTCTTTGCCATCGCATTTCGGTATGCCAAGAATAAAGAGGATGCAGAAGACATCCTGCAGGAAACGTTCATCAAGGCTTATCAGGCGCTGGATAAGTTCCACACGAATGAAGGCACCAGCTTCACGTCCTGGCTGTACCGGATCAGCATCAATTCCAGCATCGATCTTCTGCGCAAGAAGAATAAGATGGAAGACAAATTTTTCGACCCCGACAACCTCGACAATCTGTCGTCCGGCGATCAGGGACACAATCCCGAACATTCGACGAGCATCCAGGACATACGGGACAAGATCTCCGCCGTGCTCAACCAGCTGACCGCCCGCCAGAGGATGATCTTCATCCTCCGTCACCACCAGCAGCTCAGCACCCAGGAAATATCGGAATACATGGGATGCTCTCAGGGAAGCGTCAAAAAACAGCTCTTCCGGGCTGTGACCGCCATCAAAGACCATTTCAAAAGTCTGATACCGGAGAAGGGCTATGAAGTGTAGCAAAGCAAAGGAACAGATCATTCTGTATCTGTATGGGGAGCTTTCCGAGGCCGAGCAGAGGAAGCTCGAACAGCACATGGGGGGATGCCCCTCCTGTGCAGAGGACCTGGCCTACACCCGGGACGTGTTCGACCTGATCGACAGGGCCGACACGACCGAGGTCCCTGAGGCCGCCTGGGACAAGTGCTGGGGGCTGATCGCATCCGGCATGCGGCCTCAGCCGAGAGCAAGAGCCGGCTGGATGCCGTTCCCGCTATGGGTCCCAGCCGCAGCGGCCGTAGTCCTGATCTTCGCGGTCGGACTCTTCATCGGACGCTACTGGCCGTCCTCACAGCCGCAGGTGGCCGCGGACACGGCTCAAGTACCGGAGTTCCCAAAGTTCACACTGCAGGAACACTTCGACAACCTCACACCGCTGCTGGCTGAATACGCCAACCGCCCCACAGCAGAGGCCTCAGACGACCGGGTCCTCGTGGACCGCAGGCTGATCCAGAGCCTGCTCATACAAAACTACATGCTGATGCGGCTGGTGGCTCAGAACGATCCCGAGGCAGCCGACCTTCTGGAGGATATCGACCTCTTGCTCCGCGAGATCAAGAACATGGAGAGCGACGATCCCGAGGCACCGGGTATGATCCGCCGGCTCATCCAATCGAGGGATATCCTCTTCAAGATAAACGTCTTACAAAAACTCTAAGGAGACAAAATCATGAAAACAACCAAAACGCTATCACTGCTGCTGGCCCTGATGCTGGTCTTTTCCGGCATGGTGCTGGCCCAGGAGAAAAAAGACAAGGAGATCTATGACACCGCCAAAAAGTCCATCTATGACAAGGACTGGCAGGCCGCCATAGAGAACCTGGAGTATCTGATCAAGACCTATCAGGCCAGCAACTATCTCGATGACTCCCTGTACTGGATGGGGTACAGCCTGCACAAGATGGGCGATTCCCTGGCCGACATGGAGAAGAGCTTGGAAGCCAAGGAAAAATCCATCGCCGCCCTCAACAACCTGATCGCCAAATACAAGGACAGCGCCTGGGTGGACGATGCCCGCATCCTCCGGGTCAAGATCGCCGAGGACCTGGTCAACAAGGGTCTCTCCGATTACCGGGGCTACATCAACGGAAGCCTGCTCAACACGGAGGACATTGCAGGGCTGAGCAATCTTGAGCATGCGGAGCTCCTGGTGGCAGGGGTGTCCCTGGAAGCCATGGAACTCGAGAACCTGGGCGGGGCCCTGGCATACAGCACGCTGGACAGCCTGAACGGGGTTCTGGCCCTGGAGGGTCTGTCCGATATGACCTACATGCCCGGTTTTGAGGGCATCGAGGGATTGTACACCGGCTCACTCGCCTATGAGAGGGCCGCGGGCCAGTACGATCAAGCCCTGAGTACCTACGAAGGGCTGGCAGTCCTAGGCCTCACCTCGGATCAGGATGAAGAAGAAAAAGATCCCGAGCTCGAACTCAAACTCGTGGCCCTGCAGGCCCTCCTCAATGTGGACAGCGAGAAGGCCTACCCCATCCTGGTCAAGATCCTGCAGGACGAGAACAATCCTAAGCTCCGGCGCAACGCCATTTTCGTGCTCTCCCGCTCCAAACACCCCGAAGTGGCCCCTCTTATGGCCAAACTGGCAACGGAAGATTCCGACAAAGAGGTCCGGCAGCAGGCCCTCTTCTGGCTCGGCAGGCGCAGCGACGACGACAGCCTCGACCTCCTCATCAAGATCCTGAACGACACAGACGATCCGGATGTCAAGAAGACGGCCCTGTTCGCCCTCTCCCAGAACCGGAGCGACGTCGCCCGGGACAAGATCATCTCCATCGCCAGGGGCGACAAGGATGCCAAGGCCCGCGAACAGGCCATCTTCTGGCTGGGACAGAAGAGGAACCCGGAGACCGTCGACATCCTCATCAGCCTGTATGATAAGGAGTCGGACACCGGCATCAAGGAACAGATCATCTTCGCCTTCGGCCAGAACTCGAAGAGCCAGGCCGCACAGGAGAAGCTCATCTCCATCGCCAGGGGCGACAAGGATGCCAAGGCCCGCGAACAGGCCATCTTCTGGCTGGGACAGAGCCGGAGCGCCGAGCTCCTCCCCCTCCTGGTCGAAATGTACAACCAGAGCGGCGAGGCCAAGGTGAAGAAGCGGCTCATCATGTCCATCGGTCAGAACAGGAGCGAGGAGGCGATCTCCACGCTGATCGGCATCGCCCGCAAAGAAAAGGATACCGACCTCCAGAAGACCATCATCTTCTTCCTCGGCCGCTCCAAGGACGAGGCTGCCCTCAAGTATCTGCAGGAGATCATCGAGAAGTGACGGCCACGCGGCCTACGTAACTGGAAACGACCAACAGCAGGACTAAAGAATGACACAGCAAAAAAGATGCACTTCAGCATGGATCGCAGGGATGGTCTTCCTCCTGGCTGGGGCTAGCTGGGGATTCGGACAGGATGTCGCCCTCACGGGCCGGGTGCAGCATATAGACAAGCCCGGCCTATCCCTGGACAAACGGATCGAAGCGGCCGGACAGGAATTCCGGAGAGAGCACAGGGAAGGCCTGTATATGGCCGGTTATGTGTTTCCAGCCCGGGACAGGATCAACATGGGAGACCGACGAACCCTGGACACGCCCTACCAGGTCCGGATCAAGTCCAGTGAGATCAAGATCCGGCGCGTCTACCAGGGGAAAAACAGAGACAGGTATTCCGTGAACACAGAACTGGATGGGGGCGGCCCGGCCGGGATCTTCCTGCTCTATCGGATGTCGGATAGTAAAAGCCGGATCGTGGACAGCACCCTCTTTGACCCGGACAGGAGCTTCGTGTTCGAGGACACTCCCTTGTACTGGCTGGGCGAGGCAGATGCTGCCGAAAGCTTCGCATTTCTAACCGCCCAATTCGAACGCAGCGGCGCAGATGAACTCCAGAACAACCTGATCTTCGTGATCAGCCTCCACGACAGCCCCAAGGCGACTCCCTTCTTAAAGGGCGTGGCGCTGGGCGGCTATGCCACGGGAATCCGGAAAAACGCCATCTTCTGGCTGGGCAACCTGAAGAGTCCTGAGGGCTATCGGGCTCTCAAGGACATCGCCGGGAAGGTCCAGGGGACCGAGCTGAGGAAGCAGGTGGTTTTCGCCTACAGCATGAGCAGCGAAGAGGAAGCCATCCAGGAGATGCTCCGCATCGCCCGCAAGGACAAGGACCGTGAGGTGCGCAAGAACGCCATATTCTGGCTGGGACAGAAGGCCTCGGACGAGGCGGCCGTGTTCCTCAAGGACGTGGTGGAAGGATCGGACGAGGACGAGGACATCAAGAAGTCCGCGCTCTTCGCCATAAGCCAGCTGCCCAAAGACCAATCCATTCCGCTGCTCATGTCCATCGCCAAGTCCAACCAGAGCGCTGCAGTACGCAAGAACGCCATATTCTGGCTGGGACAGACAGGCGAGGAAGAAGCCCTGCAGTTCTTCGAGGAAATCCTGCTCAAGAAACAACCCGCAGCATAAGAATTGTTTACCGATAGGCCCGTTTCTCAAACGGGCCTTTTTTTCCTGACTCAGATCAGCGGCCAGTCCGTAGGAGAGAACAACTCTTCATACAAACGCAGGGCATAGAGATCGCTCATGCCGGCGATCACATCGCGAGCCCGCACCTCCAGCGGATCTTCCTCCGGGAACGGTTTGAGGAGATCCCCTGGATTCTTCAGGACATACTCGTAAAGATCCGTGAGGATCTTCTCGAC
>JAUWTO010000069.1 GCA_030614685.1 Candidatus Aminicenantota bacterium | reverse complement strand
GCGTAGTCCTTTACTTTCTGGAAATATTCGTCCTTTTCGCCGCCGAATCCCACGATGCGGTCGATCTCTCCACCACTGGCATCCAGGATCAGCACGGTGGGCGTGCCGATGACGGTGAACTCTTTCCTGAAATCAGGATAGACCTTATCCGCCGTATGGATGCGCAGGTTGACGAATTTTTCCCCCATAAACTCTCCCACGGCTGAATCTTGCCAGACCGACCGGTCCAGCTCTACGCAGCCGCCTCACGTAGGTGAGAAGACGTCGATCATGATGAGCTTGTTCTGGTTCGCGGCCTCGACCTTGGCCTCATCCAGGCTGAGTTTGGCCCAGGTGACACCCGTGGCCATCTCCGTACCGGAAGTAATGCCCTTTTCGCCGGTCGAGCAGGCGAGAACCAGGAGGCACATCACGGCGACGATGAAACTGAGACGTACTTTCATGTCGTCCTCCTGCCACTTATCATACATAAACACCGGGTTTTCTCAAGTAGTGAATCGATAAAATTGATATATTTTCTCAAAAACTGTTCCTGGAGATACAATACCGGCTCTATGTCATCGCGAGGAGCGCAGCGACGAAGCGATCTCATGAGATTGCTTCGCTCGCAATGACGCGGGATAGCTTTCAACTCCTGTGGAGTCTCGCATGACAGAGTGGTGTCTCACAATGACAGAGAAGACGTCTCCAGGAACTCATTATTGCGATGAGACCATAGGTTTATTGATAAAAAACAGGGGGCGGTGTATAAATGTCTCTGTTATAACGCACCCTAAAGAGGCAGAAACGTGAACGATAACCATGAGGACATCGGCAAAGAGGGCGGGTCCCTCGATTTTATCAGGACCATCATCGAGGAGGATATCCGCAGCAGCAAGAACAACGGGCGCGTGCACACGCGCTTCCCCCCGGAGCCCAACGGCTACCTGCACATCGGGCACGCCAAGTCCATCTGCCTCAACTTCGGGCTGGCGCAGCAGTACGACGGGCTCTGCAACCTGCGCTTCGACGACACCAACCCCACCAAGGAAGAGCAGGAATACATCGACTCCATAAAGCGCGATGTGCGCTGGCTGGGATTCGACTGGGAAAACCGGGAGTACTACGCCTCCGACTATTTCGAGCAGCTCTATGAATTCGCCGTGAAGCTCATCAAAAAGGGCCAGGCCTTCGTATGCGACTTGACGGCGGATGAGATCCGGGAGACCCGGGGGACCTTAACCGAGCCGGGCAGGGAGAGCTCCTTCCGCGACCGCCCGCTCGAGGAGAATCTCGATCTCTTCGAGCGCATGCGCCAGGGGAAATTCCCGGATGGAACCCGCACACTGCGCGCCAAGATCAACATGGCTTCGGGCAACCTCAACCTGAGGGACCCGGTGTTGTACCGCATCCTGCATGCAGCCCATCCCCGGACGGGTGATGCCTGGTGCATCTATCCCATGTACGACTGGGCCCACGGCCAGAGCGACTCCATCGAGGGGATCACCCACTCCATCTGCACCCTGGAGTTCGAGGACCACCGCCCGCTTTACGACTGGTTTATCCGCGAACTTGAGATCTTCCCCTCCCGCCAGATCGAATTCGCGCGTCTCAACCTCAACTACACGGTGCTTAGCAAGCGCCGACTGCTCCAGCTGGTGAACGAGGGCTTTGTGCGCGGCTGGGACGATCCGCGCATGCCCTCCATCTCGGGCATTCGGAGGCGCGGCTACACGCCCGAGTCTATCCGCGATTTCTGCGACCGCATCGGCGTGGCCAAGCGCGACAGCACAGTGGACATAGCGCTCCTCGAACACTGCCTCCGGGAAGACCTCAATCAGAGGGCGCAGAGGGTCATGACCGTGCTTCATCCCCTCAAGGTCGTCATCACCGACTATCCCACAGACAAGATGGAGATGCTGGACGCCATCAACAATCCGGAAGACGAGGGCATGGGGACCCGCCAGGTCCCCTTCTCCCGGGAGATCTATATAGAGCGCAGTGACTTCATGGAGGACCCTCCCAAGAAGTTTTTCCGCCTGGCTCCGGGGCGGGAGGTGCGCCTCAAGCACGCCTACTACATCACATGCGATGAGGTGATAAAAGACGAGGCCACAGGCGAGGTCACAGAGCTCCGCTGCACGTACGACCCGAAGACCCGCGGCGGCTGGTCCCAAGACGGCCGGCGGGTCATGGGCACGCTGCACTGGGTGTCGGCCGCGCACGCGCTCGACTCCGAGGTGAGGCTCTACGACCATCTCTTCACAAAGGAGAATCCGCTCGACCAGGCCGAGGGCGACTTCAAGGACTACATCAACCCGGACTCAATGGAGATTTTAAGCGGCTGCAAAGCGGAGCCTTCGCTCGCCGAGGCCAAGCCGGGCGACCGCTTCCAGTTCCTGCGCCTGGGCTATTTCTGTGTCGATCCCGACACAACCAAAGCAAAACCGGTCTTCAACCGCACCGTGACCCTGCGCGATACCTGGGCCAAGATAGCAAAGAAGCTCCAGCAAAAATAAAACAAAGGGGACAGGTCCATTTAGAGCTCTAAATGGACCTGTCCCCTTTATTCCGCCGGCCCCTTTTTTAGCCTTGTTTAACTTTCCTATTTGTAATATCTTAATCCTTCAAATTAACGAGGAGATATTCATGAAAAAGACACTCGTTCTGTTTTTTCTGATCCTGGGCCTGGCAGTATCCGGGCTGGCCATCGACGATGCCCGCCTCCTGCGCATGCCCGATATAAACGGCGACCTGATCGTCTTCGTGTACGCCGGAGACATCTGGTCGGTGCCGGCGGGCGGAGGAGACGCCCGCAAGCTCACCTCGCACCTGGGCATGGAGATCTATCCCAAGATCTCCCCGGACGGCAGGTGGATCGCCTTCTCAGCTGAGTATTCCGGCTCACGGCAGATCTATGTCATGCCGTCGATCGGCGGGACACCCCGCCAGCTCACCTTCTACAATGACGTGGGCATGATGCCGCCACGAGGCGGATTCGACAACCAGACCATGGACTGGACCCCCGACAGTAAGGCCATCCTCTTCCGGGCCAACCGGACTCCCTACGGCCGCCGCATGGGCAAATACTACCTCGTCACGCTCGAGGGTGGACTCGAGACTCCTCTCCAGATCCCTGAGTCGGGAGGCGGCACCTTCTCCCCCTCCGGCAAGGAGATCGTCTACACCCCAATCTCCCGGGAGTTCCGCACCTGGAAGCGCTACAAGGGGGGCCGGGCCCAGGATGTCTGGATCTATGACCTGGCCAACGACACATCGCAGAGGCTGACGACCTTCGAGGGCACGGACCAGCATCCCATCTGGCACCAGGACAAGATTTTCTACGTTTCGGACCAGGACCTCATACTCAACATCTACTCTTACGACCTCGCATCCAAGAAGATCACCCAGGTCACACGCCACACGGACTACGACGTGCTCTGGCCTTCCGGCGAGAACGGCGTAGTCGTCTATCAAAACGGCGGGCACCTGTACACGCTCGATCTGGAAAGCGGCCAGAGCCAAAAGATCACGGTCAATATCAAATATGACTTCCCGGGACTGCTTCCCTACTTCAAGAACGTCAAGGACAACATCACCAGCTTCGACATCTCCGCCACCGGCAAACGCGCCATCTTCGATGCCAGGGGCGACATCTTCACGGTACCGGCCAAGAATGGTATCACCTACAACCTGACCAATACGCAGGGCATCCGCGAGATGAATCCCACCTGGTCTCCCGATGGCCGTTACATAGCCTTCGATTCGGACAAGACCGGGGAATACGAGCTCTATGTCATGGACCGGGCTGAAGGCGATGCCCTCATCCAGTTGACCAAAAACTCGAACTCCTGGCGCTATGCCGCCCTGTGGTCTCCGGACAGCGGCAAGCTGCTGTTCTCGGATAAGAACCTGGATTTTCAGATTCTCGATGTAAAGTCTAAGAAGCTCACCGTGGTGGACAGGGCCAGCCGCTTCGACATCAGGGACTACGGCTGGTCTCCTGACTCCCAGTGGGTGGTCTACACCAAGGACGGCGAGAACGGGCAGCAGGCGGTCTGGGTCTATTCGCTCTCCGAAGCGACACCCCATCAGCTCACCGACGACATGTATTCGGACTATTCTCCGGTGTTCTCAAAAGACGGGAAATATCTCTTGTTCCTCTCCGACCGCGACTTCAACCTGGGTTTTTCGAGCTTTGAGTTCGACTACGTGTATAACCGGGCCACGCGTATCCATGCCGTCGCGCTGACAGATGACACACCTCCCCTGTTCAAGGATGAGAACGACGTGGAGGAGGTCAAGAAGGAGTCAGAAGACAAAGAAGCCGATGCTAAGGCACCCGCAGACAAAAAAAAGCCTGCCGAGGACAAGAGCGAGAGCAAAGAGCCTCTGAAGATCGAATTCGACGGGATAAACGACCGCATCATCGCCCTGCCCCCCAGGGCCGGCAATTACGGCGGCCTGGCTGCCGTGGAAGGCGGCGTCCTGTATTTTTCAGGTGGAGCACTGCACAATTTCACATTCAAAGATAAAAAAGACACCGTGGTCATCCAAGGCATCATGAACGGCGCGGTTTCTGCGGACGGGAAAAAACTCCTGTACCAAGCAGGACAGAGCTACGGCATCATCGACATCAGCAAGCCCAACCAGAAGCCCGGTGACGGCGCGCTCAAGCTCGACGCCCTGGAGATGAAGATCGATCCCCGCAAGGAGTGGAGGCAGATCTACAACGACGGCTGGAAGATCTATCGCGACTGGTTCTACGTCAAAAACATGCACGGAGTGGATTGGCCGGGCATGAAAGCCAAATACGGCAAGCTGCTCCCCTACGTGAGCCACCGTGGGGACCTGGACTTCATCTTCGGTGAGATGGTGGGAGAGCTGAATGTGGGCCACACCTATGTCAACTGGGGAGATTTCCCCCGGGTCGAGCGTGTGGACACCGGCCTGCTGGGCGCCGAATTCACAGCCGATGCCAAAGCCGGCCGCTACATTATCAGCAAGATCTACCAGGGAGAGAACTGGCACGAAAACACACGTGCGCCGCTCACCGAGCAGGGGGTCCACGTCAAGCAAGGCGAGTACCTGATCAGCCTCAACGGCCACGATGTAACCCTCAAGGACAATCCCTACCGTTTTCTGGAAAACACCGTGGGCAAGAGGATCTCTCTCAAAGTCAACACCAAACCCACCACAGACGGGGCCCGGGAATACATTGTCAAGCCCATCCGCAGCGAATTGAACCTGTTCTACCTCGACTGGGTAAATACCCGGCGCGCCATGGTGGACAAACTCTCGGGCGGCCGCATCGGCTACTTCCACGTTCCTGACACTTCAATGGCAGGCAACCGCGAGCTCTACAAGGGCATGTACGCCTTTGGCCACAAGGACGCTCTCATCATCGACGAGCGCTACAACGGCGGGGGCTTCATCCCGGACGTGATGATCAATCTGCTCGCGCGCACCATCGTGAGCTACTGGGGCCGGCGGGGCCTGGTCCCCAACCAGACGCCCGGTGTGGCCCACGAAGGACCCAAGGCCATGCTCATCAACCACTACGGATCCTCAGGGGGAGACGCCTTCCCCTACTATTTCCGCAAGTTGAACCTGGGCACTCTGATCGGAACCACGACCTGGGGCGGGCTGGTCGGCATGTCCGGAAACGCCGGCCTGGTGGACGGCGGCAACCTGGCGGTCCCGACCTTCGGGATCATCAGCACCGAGGGGGAATGGGCCGTGGAAGGCCTCGGCATCGCCCCGGACCTCGAGGTCTGGGACCGGCCGGAACTGGTGGCCCAGGGACAGGACCCCAGCCTCGAGAAGGCAGTGGAGGTCCTGCTCAAGGAGCTCGAGCAGAATCCTCCCAAAAAGGTCCGCAAGCCGGGCGAGCCCGACCGCTCCAAGTGGCACGAAAAGAAGAAGAAAAAATAATCCTCTGCGTCATTTGACTGCCCGAGAGGATGATAAGCCAGGCCAAGGCAGCCTCTATGGCTCGCCCTGGCTCGGCATTTCTGACTCACACCCGTCCCCTGCCCATTCCGATCAGTCCAAACAGATTTATTTCCTTTTTCCTGGGATATTGGTGTACAATAATTGCGAGCGGGGAAAGGGGACAGTACTGCCGAGGAGCGACTAAAGCATAGAGGTCTATAGATTGAGAGGGACAGAGGATTGAACACAAACATGCGCAGGCTCTTCATCCTCCTGGCGATCTTCCTCCCGACCACTCTGTTCCCACAGAGCGACAAGCTCATCGTCTCGGTCGAAAAGGCCGACATCTATGCCGAGCCCAGCGCACGCAGCTACCGGATCGATACAGTCAACCGGGGTGCGGTGCTGAACCTGTTCCAGAAGGCGAAGGTCAACGACAGCTGGTACTACGTCCGTTTCCAGTCCAGGAGGTACGGGGGCCCGGCCATGGGCTTTATCAAGGACACGGCGGTCGAGCCCTTCCCAGGCGAGCAGAAGACGCCTGAGCCGCCTCCCCTTCCTCTGCCGGAGACCAAGCCTCCACCGGAAGCCAAGGAAAAGACTGTCCCGGAAAAGACCCCCCCCATCGAGTCCCCTCCTCCTCTGGTGGAGAAGCCGGTCTCTGAGAAAAGGACCGAACCACCGGAGCCAGTCATCCATACGGAGGAACTCACGGCCGATACTCCCATTCCATCCGGATCGATCCTCGATCCCGCCCTGGCTTCGGACACATTCCGGGAGCGCAGCTGGATCCTCACCAAATGGGATGCCGTGGACACACCCATGCCCTACTCCCGCTCCGTTCAAATCTCGGTGCCTCAGGATATTTTGGAGAGCCGGATCTGGGAGGTCATTAAGCCCGAACCCCAGCCGGTCCCCGAGCCCACACCTCCCCCTAAAAAAGAGATCGCCCCACCCGTCGAGAAGCCTCCCGCAAAGCCCCCAAAAGCCAAAGAGGAACCACTGGCCGCCTGGACAGAACCACCTGCCGAACCTCACGTAAAAGAAGGGCTGACGTTGGCCGTGACCGAGTACTCCGACAAGATCTCCCTCTCCAAAGGTGCGGACTCCTTCGAAGTCCGACTTAATTATGCACCCTACGGGGCCTATCGCGCTTTTGAGATCCCGAATCCCAACCGCATGGTCATCGATTTCGAGGACGTCGCCGAAAGCGCCGGCTTTTTCCGCTATCGGGTCAATGACCTGGGGATCGCCTTCATCCGGGTGGCCATGTTTCAGGACAACATCGCCCGCGTGGTCCTGGACTTTACAGAGGAGATCCCGGCCTACCAGATCGAGCAGATAGACACAGGGATCAACATCCTATTCTGGTTAGCAGAACCGGTCCCCGCGCCGAAGGCCGAAACCAAGGCGGAACCGGCCCCACCGCCCAAAGAGGAAGCCAAACCTGAGCCCGAGGTCGATCTGGTCCCCTCCACCGAAGAAGCCCTCCTGGAGACCGCCACCCCGATCTCCATCCGGTTCAGCTTGGCGGAGCCCATGTACCCGCGCCGCCCGAGGCTGTTTTTGTGGATCGAGGGAGACACGGTCGAGACTGTGATATCACGTCCCTCACTGGTCAATCTACCGGCCTACTATCCCCCTGCTCAGGAGACTTTCTGGGAAGTGGTGCGGACCGAGCCGGTAAAGGCCGAGCCCAAGGCGAAGCAGCTGGACATTCCCCCCCCGCAGCAGGAACTGGAAACAGTCAAGAGAAAAGAGACCGAGAAAACGCAGCCGGCGTCCAAAGACGTCAAGGTAGAGAAGCCCCCTTCCCAAACCCCATACTCCCAGCCTCAGGTGAAACTCCCCGCCCGACTGGCCCTGGGACTGGGCTACGGCTCCTCAAGCGGCGGATTCGGAGGATTTGTCCAGTACGCCATCCGGCCGAACCTGGCCCTGCACGGCGGGGCTGGATACTACCCCACATCCCTCATCTATTCAGATACCGACTGGGTGGAAAACCAGGTACTCTGGAGCCTGGGACTCAAGTACTATGTCCCCGTCGTCTCCCAAACCGTCCGTGCCTTCCTGAACCTCCAGTATGGCGGATTCACGGTGGAAGCCGTGCAGATCATAGAAGGCATCTGGGACTACGAGTTTATCTACCGGAACGAACAGAAATCGCTGTACGGCCCCCAGGCTCTGCTCGGAGGGGAATTCCATCTTGGTCCGCTCAGGCTGAACGCCGCGGCCGGCGCTGCCTACGCCCTGACGGATTGGGAGTGGCTGCCGCAGAACCTATATTTCACGTTCGACCTGGGGATTCTGTTCTACCTGAAATGAACCCAGCCAGCCCGGCCCCACGAGGAAAAAGAACCCGTCTCTGGCTGCCAGCTTCCTGTTATCAACTCCTAGTCTGCGAAGTAGCCGACCCTGTGGATGACGCGGAAGGAGCCCGTTTTGATGCGGACCGCTATGTTCCGGAACTTCCCGTCCAGGCTGCGGTTCTTGGGAGAGTAATAGATCAGGTAGTAGTTTTCGGCTGTGGCCAGGGCATTCTGGAATGACTTGGCGGGATCGGCGGAACTGTCGATGAATCCGCCGGTCGCGTAGGCCATCTGCTCGAAAGCGCTGAAGATGTCATCGGATGATTCCACAAACCGGACCCCGATCACGGGCACCAGCGGTTCGGTAAGGAACAAGAAATGGATGGCGATAGAGGCGTCTGCGTAGGCCCTCTTCACCTTGTCTACATTGAAGGAGACCTCCCTCCGGTAGAAATCGAAGATGGAGGCGACTGTGTGCTGGACATTGGGCCGGTCCTGGAAAAGATCGATGTACTGAGCCAGGATGCGGGGCTCGATCTGAGGGATGTACTCCCGCTGATAGAAGAGGAAGACATATTTTTGTCCGGTTTCATCCTGCAGATAATCTGAAAAATCCAGCAGAACTTTCTCATCCACATGGCGCAGGGTTTCCAGGCGACTGAGCAGGTCGTAGTAGAGGTTGAGCTGCTCGTCCACCGTCCTCCCGAGCGTCTCTGCCCCATCATATCCAACTTTTTGCTGGGTCTCGGTATCATCGGGGTTGAAGGCCACGGCCAGAGAGCGGGACAGGGAGGAAAGCTCGCCGATGGTGTTGCGGTACTCGGAGCTCCCTATCAGCGTGTCTTTCCTCAGGATGCCTTTGAGCTGCTCCTCGATCTCCTGGCGAGTCTTGCGCTCCAGGGCCGAGCTCCGCATGCGGTATGTCTTGACCGGGGTCACGATGGTGAGGACATCTCCCGGAAAAAGCACGTTCTGCACAAAATATTCGACTGCATTGCCCAGCCTGGCCGTATAATCGCTGACCTCGAAGAAGAGATAGAAATTCCGCTCCGTATCGGGCGCGAACCTGCGCTTCTCCTCGCTGCGCTCGATGCTGCGTTTGTTGACGAGGTAGACGGCTTCCAGGGTCTGGGGAACGCCGTCCTCGAGGACCTCGAAATCCTTGATCGTGAGGGAGTCCACAAAGTCATTTCCCTGGAATACGCGCACAGGGACCTCGATGTTGATGACGATGGATTCCTCATTCACCTGCTGGGCAAAGAGCGACAGCGACAGGATAACGGGGACTGCGAGTAGAATGATCTTTTTCATGGCTTCAGCTCACAGAATGGAAGTCCGGGTCAATATTCTCCTATCTCTTTTTTAGCAGAGATTCCCGCCCTTGTCAAAGTTGGGGAACGAAAGCGCAGTGAGCAGCCTTAGGTATTCAGCGCCCTTTGATCCGCTCCGTTGCCTGGATGAGGAACGGGGCAGGGACTTCCGAAGGCTCAGGCAGCTTGGAGACCAGGATGAAGGTCTGCACATTCTGGGCCTGAAAAAAGCTTTTTCGGGGACCTTCCAGGAGGATGAGGCCCTCTCCCGGGCCCTCCTTCAGTGAATACGCCGGATCCGCGGTGAAGTATTTCTCCGCCCTCAGAAAGGCGGCCCGGGCCTGTTCCGGAGCCTCATACGCAAAGATGAAGAGGCTCCCGCCGTCCACATAATCGCCCCTGATACCCTGCTCGAGAGAGAAGATGTCTTCCTGGGCGAAACTGTGGCTGTTGAAGAGGGCCAGCGGTCCTTTGAAGGACTTCACGCTGCCCAACTTTAGGTCTTTTTCGGGCAGCAGGCTCACCAGGTTTGGTGCCTGCCCGGTCTCCGGGATGCGGAAGGCCAGTGCGCGGGCCAGGTCCCGGAGCCCCTGGATCGTGGTGCCCTCTTCATCGAACCCGGTGAGCGTGACCAGGTAGGGCCCCTTCCAGAGGTTCAGGTAATAGTCTTCCAGCTGGGCCTCGGCACCCGGATAGTCCAGGGCCTGTCCATCAGGGCTGCGCTTGAAGGTGAAGATGCCGAAGGCGCTCTCCGGATCCGTCATCCGATAGATCTCGAGCGAGATGGTCCCACCCTGATCCGTCCGGTAATCCTGGACAACAACCTCCTCGAATCCGAACTCGTGGTAGATCTCCGCACCGCCGTTTATATACGTGAACAGGTCATCCCCTGCATAGGCCTGCGCCGCCCCATGCCTGACCCACCCACCTATGTCTTCCGGCACCAGGGCCATCAGGCCCTGTGCCTCCGGGACCGTATCGGCACAGCTCCAAAGGATTCCGAGGACAAGCAGCAGGCAGGCCGCCATGGTGAATCTCAGAAAATGTCGCATCTCACCCCTATTGTAAAACGCCGACGCCTCAGAAAGCAACATCGAGCATTTCGCCATGATACGCATTACGCTTGGACGAGCAGTACGCCATGACCATCGACAGTACAGGCCTCCCGCTGTCGTCGCGAACGCCAAGGGTGTGAAGCGAGCTGCTTGCGAGCAACTGAGGCAGGGACGGCAATTCTGAGATCACTTCGCTTCGCTCGTGATGACAGTAGATTCACTCGTGATGACGGTAGATTCGCTCGTGATGACGGTAGATTCGCTCGTGATGACATACATGCACTGGCAATCTCAGAAGCACCCGAGATTATTCGTAGCGCAGGGCTCTGACCGGATCCGAACTGGCGGCCCGGATGGAATGGAAGCTAACGGTCAGCAGTGCGATGACGGCTGCCGCCGCCATGGACAGGAGAAAGACACCCACGCCCAGGTCGATCCGGTAGACAAAATCCTGGAGCCAGCGGCGCATCAGGAAGTAGGCGGCCGGCCAGGCGATCAGGTTGGCCAGCAGCACGAGCTTCAGGTACATCTTCGACAGCAGTACTACCAGTCCGCCGACACCGGCGCCCAGCACCT
>JAUWTO010000332.1 GCA_030614685.1 Candidatus Aminicenantota bacterium | reverse complement strand
GTTCGCTGGACTCTCTCTGAGCGGTCAGGGCCTGCTCCTCCTCGCGGATCTCTTTATCCAGCCCCGTCTCCCGTTCCTTCAGGTCGACGATCCGGGTGGTCAGGGATTTCCAGTGCCGGGTGACACCCTGGTGGTCTTCCGTGAGCTTGCGGGATTCGTTCTCCAGCACCGCGATGTGAGTCTCTGTCTGCTCGAGCCCGCTGCGTGCGAAGCTGACTTCTTTCTGCTCCTCACCCTCCCGCTGCCTGAGAGAGGCCAGGGATGCGGCCTCGTCCCGGACCCCCTGTTCCAGGGAGTTCAGTTCCTGTGTGGTTCCCTGGATCTTTGTGGTCAAGGGTGAAAGCTCAGCCTGCAGGAGGGCGGTATCCCGCTTGAGCCCTTTGATATCCCGGTTGAGGGAAATGAGGCCGTCCTTCTTCTCTCCCAGTTTCAGGAGCCCCGAAGCCAGGAGCAGGTCCCCCTCCAGGGTGATATAGCTGAAGCGAGGGTGCTGGATCCAGAGGTCGACCGCATCCTGGACGCTGCGAACGATGGCGGCGTCCCCCAGTGCCGAGAGCTGGTGCTCGATCGCAGCCTGAGCCCGGATGTGGGCTTTGAGCCTCCCCAGCACGCGTGCATCGTCCATCAGGGAGACGGGCAGGGGATCCTCGTCTTGGGGATGGAGCAGGAGGAACTGGCCTCTGAGGGATCCTTTATCCCCTCCCAAGATCCGGCGCAGGTCTCCGGCCTTGATCAGCGCGGCACGTGCCTCGTCCTTGTAAAACACGTCGATGAGGGCTGTGTTTTCCTCTGAGACCTCGATAAGATCCGCCAGCTGGCCGAGGGCCTCGGGCAGGTCAGGCAGATCGGCGGCGCGGGCCTCCTGTTCCTTGAGCCTCTCCAGGGCATGCAGATGGTGCGATTTTTTATCGAACTCGTTTTGGAGCGTGTTTCTCCGGCCTTGCAGCGTCTCCAGTTCCTGGCGGCCGGCCTCGCGCTGCTTCTCCAGACCCTCCAGGTTCTCTGTCGTATCCGCGGCCTGCGCTTCGATCTGCGTCAAACCGGATTCCTTGGCCTTCACCTGGGAAGCCCTGTCCAACCGGGCCTTCCTCTGCGTCTCCAGCTCGCTGTTGAGTTTCTCGCCCTGGATGGTGGTGAGCTCCAATTCTTTCTCGAACCGGGCGGCCTCGTTCTTTATCTCAGTCTGGGAGGAGATCCTCCGGAGATACTCTTTTCGGAGCTCTTCCAGCCGCTTTTCCCGGCCGCTCAGATCCTCCTGGGCACCCGCCTGGGTCTTTTCAGCGGACTCCAGGGCAGTGGCTTTTGCTTCCAGGCGTGAGCTCAGATCGTCCAGGTTGTCCCGGACCTCCTGTCGCTCCTTGTCCAGGCCCTCCCGCTCCTTCTCCAGTTCGGCCAGGTCCGCCTCGGCCGCCGCCTTTTTCTCCACAAAGTAATCCTCGCGCTTCTCTTCGCGTTCCTTCTCCGCTTCCGCACGGGAGAGCTGTGACCTGAGCGCATACAGAGAGTCCTTGTCCTCCTGGATCCGCTTTTCAAAGTCCCAGACTTCCTTGCGCTGCGCGGCCAGGTTTTTTTCCTCGTCCTTGATCCGGCGGATGATATTGTTTTCCGCGTCGAGTCGTTTCCGGTATCCGGATGAGGCCTCCCTCTGGTTGGTCTCCAGGCCCTCGATCTTCTGCCGGTAGACCGTCAGGGTCAGTTCCCGAATGTGTTCGCGCAGCTTGCGGTACCGGATCGCGGACTGGGCCTGGCGTTTGAGGGAACTGGTCGCCTTTTCCACCTCGAGGATGATGTCCTCCAGCCGGAGCAGGTTCTGTTCGCTGCTGTCCAGTTTGTTCTGGGCCTGGCGCTTCTTGTCCTTGTAGAAGGCGGTCCCGGCAGCCTCCTCGAGCAGCTGCCGTTTCTCCATGGGCTTCGAGGTCACGAACAGCCCCACACTGCCCTGTTCGATCACGAAATAATCTGTGTCGCCGATGGCGTGCTCGTGCAGGGCCTCCTGGATGTCCTTCAGGCGGTTCACCTTGCCGTTCATCCGGTATTCTTTTTCCCCGGACCGGAACAGGCGGTGGTTGATGACCAGGTCTTCCTGGTCCGATTCTTTTTCTTCGCCCAGAACGATGGCCACGTCGGCCATGCTCATGGGAGGCTGGTTGGCATTACCGTTGAAGATGTTCTCCCCGGCCCGCTCCCCGCGCTGCGCCCGGAGCCGCCGCCCCCTTAGCGTCCAGAGCAGGGCGTCCACGATGTTGCTCTTACCCGTGCCGTTGGGCCCGATGATGGCGGTGATCCCGGGGTGGAACAGGAGCCGGGTCCGGTCGGAAAAGGATTTGAACCCTTGGAGCTCGAGCTTTTTGATGATCATGCCTTCATCCTGGTCTTGGCTTGACTATTCCGTCTTTTTTGGCTAATAATGATTTGCTTGTAAAGTGGACATTGTAATCAATTTTTACGCATTGTCAAAGAGCCAGTGTAGCTCAGTCGGTAGAGCAACTGATTCGTAATCAGTAGGTCGGGGGTTCGACTCCCCCTGCTGGCTCTCTTTT
>JAUWTO010000182.1 GCA_030614685.1 Candidatus Aminicenantota bacterium | reverse complement strand
TCAGCGTCTCGTACAGGCCATCACAGAACCTCTGGTCTTCCTCGGTCCCACCGATCACATTAAATGGCAGAACGGCAAGGCCTTTTTCGGATGGCCCCTTTGATCCCACCCCGATCAAACTGGTCCAGGTGTGGCGGAACGGAAGCACGAGCACGAGCAGAAAGAGAAATATCGCCGCCGGGATCGCGATCGAAGGCTTGTGGAAGGGGCGCAGCACCTGCTGGAGGAGGCGGGTCGTTGATGTGTAGGGCCGGGCCTCCCCCGTAGACAACGCTTGGCGCAGCTTCTGCAGATCGGACCGCATGTCGCTCACCGACTGATAACGGGCATCCGGATTCTTCTTGAGACAGTGGTTGATGATCCGCTCCAAGTCTGCGGGGATATCGCCCCGGATCTCTCCCATGGGCTTGGGAGCCTTGTTCAGTATGGAGTATAGGATGACCATGCTGTCCCCGTCTCCGAAGGGAAGCTTGCGCGTGGCCATCTCGTAGAGCAGAACGCCCAGCGACCAGATATCCGACCGCTGATCGACATCCTCCCCCCCTGCCTGCTCCGGCGACATGTAGGCGATTGTCCCCATGACCATGGCCGTGCGCGTGATCTGTGTGCCGTGCAGCATCTTGACCAGCCCGAAATCCATGATCTTGACCTGTCCCTTGGGAGTGAGCATGATGTTCGAGCTCTTGATGTCCCGGTGGACGAATCCCCGCTCATGCGCCTCCTCCAGGCCAGAGGCTATCTGGATGGCGATGTCGAGGTTTTCTGACAGCGTTAGAGGATCGGACCGGAGGATTTGCTTGAGGTTGTTCCCCTCGATGAACTCCATGGCTATGAAGATCCGGCCGTCGGCCTCCTCGATCTCATAAACGGTGTTGATGTTGGGATGGTTCAGGCAGGCGGCTGCCTGTGCTTCCTGGATGAAGCGGGTCCGGGTCTGATGGTCCTCGACGGCCTCACGGGATATGAATTTGAGGGCGACCGTGCGTTTGAGCTTGGTGTCCTCGGCCTTGTAGACCGTGCCCATTCCGCCCTCGGCGATCTTCTCCAGGATCTTGTAATGAGAAATCTTCGTCCCGATCGTCAGGTCCATATACACCCCTGTTGAACTTTTATATATCAGAGGCCTTGCCCAAAGTAAAAGATTCTCTTTTCGGGGACGGACCTTGGGATCCTTTTAGTATTATTTAAGTTACATGCTTATAAGTGCATTTTTTGGGGCTTAAACGGCCATTTTGGGGGCCAAAAATCGAAGAATAAGGATTTCCTGCAACAATTCGAATATCAAGCAAAAAATATCCTTAAACAGCCCTTTTTGACCCCAAAAGGCACACAATAAGCCCTATAAATTGCACTTATAAGCATGTAACTCCTTTGTTTTCAGGTGGATTCCAAGGTCCGTCCCCAAAAGAGGGAACCTTTTACGGGAAACTGTCGTATACAGATATGACAATCCTAAATATTTTAGGGAAATCGTGCAGAAACAAGGCGAGAGAACGACATGAAGCTGCTGACACGCACCGAAGAACTGATCCTGTGGGCGATCCTTCGCCTCGAGGACCATGCATACTGTGTGCCAATCCCTGACCGGATCTCCGAGGTCACACGCGAGGACTGGCCGCTGGGATCGATCTACATGCCCCTGGACCGGCTGGTGAAGAACGGCTTCCTCACCTCGTGCCTGTCGGATTCCACACCGGAACGGGGCGGGAGGCGTAAGCGCATCTACCGGCTGACGCCCGAAGGATACGAGGCCCTGGAAAAAGCCAGGGATATCCAGCTCAAGATGTGGGAACACATGCCGGCTGAGCTCAAAGAGTCGTGACATGATCGAGCAGCGGAAGTCCTCCTTCCCTCCCGATGCAGCGGAGTGGATCCTGAGCAGGATTTTACGGGACGAAGTCTGGAACACTCCCCTGGGAGACTTCGAAGAGGTCTATCGATCGATCGCCCGCGAACACGGCACCTTTCGGGCCAGGCTGTGGTACTGGGGACAGATCCTGCGCATGCTCCCGGCAAAAACTATAAACACCGTGTATTGGAGACTGAATATGTTCAAGAACGACATGAAGATGGCCCTCCGGACCATCAAACACAACAAAGGCTACACTTTCATCAACATGACGGGGCTGGCGGTGGGGATTGCCAGCTGCCTGCTCATCCTGCTCTTTGTGCAGCATGAGCTCAGCTATGACAAGTTTCATGAAAAGGCCGAACGGATCGTCCGCATCGGTATGCAGGCGGAGCTCGGTACCAACAGCTTCACGATCGCCGACGGGCCATCTCCCCTGGCGGAAGCCCTGCGCAACGACCTGCCCGAGGTGGTCGACTCGACCCGTCTGTTCGCGGTCAGGCAGGCCTATCTCCAGTACGAGGACAAACAGTTCAAGGAAGAAGACTTCATCTATGCCGACCCGAATGTGTTCGATGTCTTCACCCTGCCCCTGATCACAGGGGATCCAGAGACAGCCCTTGCCCAACCCGATTCGATCCTGATCACGCCCGCGATCGCCGAAAAATACTTCGGCAGCTTGGATGTCCTGGGCAGGGTGATCCAGGGGGAGGACGACAGGTCGTTCAAGGTCACGGGGATCATACAGGAGCTCCCGGACAACTCCCATTTTCATTTTGACCTGATGGCTTCATCCCTGGGGTATCCCCCGAGCAAGGCACCGGACTGGTTCAGCAACGGCACCTACACCTACCTGGTCTTGGATGAGAACATCCCAGTCTCGCAGCTGGAGGCCAAGCTCCCCGAACTGACCAAGCAGTACATCGAGCCAACCATCCAGGAAGGCTTCGGCATAAGCTTCGACAAATTCCTGGAGACCGGGAACTTTTTCGGGTTCTCTGCCCTGCCTCTGCTCGACATCCACCTCCATTCCACCGTGGACAACGATTGGGAACCCTCGGGAAGCTATGATACGGTCATCATCTTCACGGCCATCGCCCTCGTGATCATGCTCGTGGCCTGCATCAATTTCACCAACCTGGCCACGGCACGCGCCAGCAAGCGCGCCAATGAAGTGGGGGTTCGTAAGGTTGTGGGTTCCTACCGGCGCCAGCTGGTGCAGCAGTTCCTGACCGAGTCCCTCTTCCTCAGCTTCCTGGCATTCGTGATCGCCCTGGCCCTGGTGCGCGTCGCCTTGCCGGGGTTCAACAAGATCATGGACAAGGAGATCTCCATGGCCCTGCTGGGAACCTGGTACATCCCACCGCTCATGGTCCTGTTCGCGCTGGCCGTGGGGATCCTGGCCGGAGTGTATCCCGCCTTCATGCTGGCAGCGTTCCGGCCGGCGGCCGTGCTCAAGGGCAAGATGCAGTCCTCGGCGAGGGGGCGACGGCTCCGCAACGGACTGGTCGTGTTCCAGTTCTTCACCACGGTCGCTCTCTTCATCGGCACCATCATTATCTTCACTCAGCTCCACTACATGCAGAGTAAGGACCTGGGTCTGGACAAGGAACACGTCGTAGTTGTCCAGAACGCATATATGATCGGGGACCAAAAGGAGGCCTTCAAGACCGAACTAAAAAAGAATCCGGACATCCTGGGCGCAGCCTTTTCCGCTTCGGGGCCGTTCATGAGCCTGACGGCGCAGATCTACCGCAAAGAGGGGCAGGACATCCAGACCAACTACACCCTGGTCAACATCATAGCGGATCACGACTACCTGGACACCTACCGCCTGGAGATGAAGGAGGGGCGATTCTTCTCCAGAGAAAACACCACCGACACCTCGGCCATGATCCTGAACGAGGCCGCCGTGCACGCCCTGGGTTTTGAAGAGCCTGTCATCGGGAAGCAGCTGCAATGGATGACAGAAGAAGGGGCCTCGTTCTCCATCATCGGTACGGTCAAGGATTTCCACATGCAGTCGCTGCATGAGGCCATACGGCCCATGGTCATGACACTGAGTGGGCCCGGTCCCCAGCGGCTGCTGTCGCTTCGCATCAGCCCCGGAAGGATCGATCAGACTCTGGCCTTCCTGGAGGAGCAGTGGAAGGCCTTCAGCCCGGGCCAGCCCGTGGACTACGTTTTCCTGGATGAACGGTTCAACCGGGACTACAAGTCTGAGATCCGGGCCGCGAATGTCTTTTCTGCTTTTGCCGGACTGGCGATCCTCATCGCGTGCTTGGGGCTCTTTGGGCTGGCCTCGTTCATGGCCGAGCAGAAGACCAAGGAGATCGGCGTGCGGAAGGTGCTGGGCGCCTCGGTGGCGGGGATCGTGGTGCTGCTTTCCAAGGAATATGTCAAGTGGCTGGTGTTGGCCAATCTGCTGGCCTGGCCCCTGGCTTACTATGCCATGCACAGCTGGCTGCAAAACTTTGCTTTCCGGACCAACATCACCATCTGGCCGTTCCTGCTGGCGGGAGGGTCTGCCCTGGTAGTATCGCTCCTGACGGTGAGCTACCAGTCGATCAAGGCCGCCCTCGCCCACCCCATCAAGAGCCTGCGCTACGAATAGCTATAAGGGGAACCACCCTTGCCAGGGATCTGATGAACGCGGCCGGAAACCAGCGTGGTTCTCTATTTTGAAGCTTTTGAGGGAGTCAGCACGATATCGTCGCGGACATAGACGATGTTGGTCTCCCGCAGCATGCTCTGAAACTCTTCCGTCGAAAGGTCATCCCTCACAACGGCCTCGACATGTTTGCCGATATAAAGCTTCTTATTGAGGTTGTCGACCATGCTGTTGACGCGGATATATAGATTGGCCTGGGCCTTGTCGGCCACCACCGTGATCTTGTCGTCCTTGATGCGAATCGCGCGCACACCCGCGAACTTGGATACCTTGGAGGCAAGCCCCTTCAGCATCCGCCGCGTCCGGTTCCGGATATAGCG
>JAUWTO010000274.1 GCA_030614685.1 Candidatus Aminicenantota bacterium | reverse complement strand
ATTTTGGGCATTTCATATGACCATTTCCCCTTGTTGGGCAGGAACAGGATATAAATTCTTGGTGGGGGCTGTCAATATATTTTGTGCTCCGATAATCGCAAGTTCTTTATATTAAAAAAGATGGCACCTTAGAGCACCATGAAAGATGATTCTACGATCATGGCAACATGATGAGACATTTTGGGGCCACTAGGCGTCCTTTAAGCTGAGCCCGATCCCCTTCTTGATACAATCCAGATTTGACGACATTATGATAATATCATATATTATATGAGAGGATATGAAATGATAAGAAAAACCGTCGCCATGGATGAGGATCTGGTCAAGGACTTGAACATCTTTGCTCGTAAAGAACATCGGGACTTTTCCAGCGCTATGCGGTACGCCCTTCGGATTGGGCTGCTGGCCATCGAGAACCCGGAACTCACGGTCGTCGAGATCAAGGACGTGCTGGAAGCCAAGGTGGACTATGAGATGGGAAACGTCATCGAATTCAAGCCGAAAGAGCTCCATGAAGATCCTCGAGACCGCAAAGTTTAGCCGGCTGCGCAAAAAGATCAGGGAGGCTCACGAGCAGGAGGCCCTGCTGGAAGCGGTGCTTGCCATTGCCGAGGATCCAGCGGTCGGCAAGTTCCTCAAAGGAGAGTTCAAGGACCTCAGATCCTTCAGACACACTGTAAGAGGGCAGAGCCGAAGGATCATCTACAAGGTCGAGGGAGATGCCGTTGTATTGTTCTCCTTCGGTCCCCGAGCAGGCGTGTATAAGAGGTGATTCATTGGGGACGGACCATCACAAGTTAATGAAATAAAAGAAGATAACTCCTTAGGAATCCATTAATTTTGACTTAGCGCTAATATTTCATAGGGGAATTCGTCCATCTAAGTTTTCGGGAAGAATAAAATGTTTTTCTTAATTGACATGGATGATCAACAATCGTATATTATGATAAGAAAAGAATAATAGAGAATAATAAAAATAAACAATGGCTAGAAATGAATGCATTTTTACTCGACATGCAAAAGCCAGGATGAAGGAGCGGCGTATTTCGGTAAAAAGAGAGTTATAACAGCTATGGTCATGGATTAGAACGAGGGAATGAATTTTAGAGGGAGTGATAGAGATGAAAATATCGATCGATAGACAGGCGGATGCAAGCTATATTAAGCTTTCGAGCAAGCATATACAAAAAACGGTGAATGTGTCTGACTCCTGCCGTGTCGATATCGATGCCGAAGGCAAGGTGGTGGGTATAGAGTTGCTTTTTATCAGTCAATATATGGATGACTTCAAACTGTGGCTGGATTTAGAAAGCGCTTCTGAATATTTGGACAAAGCTCCGATCACCATAAGGCGCTGGGTCCAAGAAGGGAAAATATCCTACTACCGGCCTGGAAAAGAATACCTGTTTATCAAAGAGGATCTGGACAACTTTATGCAAAAGCAAAAAAAGAATTGAATACCGGTTATTCCAGCTCTTTGATCTTGAGGTTGCGGAAGTAGATGGGCGCGCCGGCATGCTTGCCCTGGAGACCGATGCGGCCGCGGGTGGGAAGCTCTGCCAGGGGCTTGGAGAGCCAGGGCGGGATCTCGCTGCCGTCGGGGTTGGTCTTGGCCGACGTCCACAGGCTCATGTCCAGTTCGGTCACGGTCTCGCCGTTGAGGACCACGGTGATGTTGTGGTCGCGGCAGGTGATGACGAAGCGGTTCCACTCGCCGGCCGGCTTGACCATGCTTTTGGTGGGCGCCAGGTGGCCGAATATCGCCCCGCAGTGCCAGGTGGCGGGCTGGCTGGCCCACTGCTCGGCGAAATCGTCTGCGATCTGGATCTCCAGCGAATTGGGGATCCAGTTCTGGATGTCCGAACAGTACACGATCGCCCCGCTGTTGGTGCCGGCGGCGGTCTTGAATTCCAGGTCGAGCACGAAATTGTCGTAGTCCCTCTGGGTCCAGATGGCCTGATCTTCGTCGGCCGTGAGGATCCCGTCGTCGAAGTGCCAGACGCCCTCGGGATAGACGGCGTCCGAGAGATCCGCGGCGAAGAGGTCGGCCCACTCGGGCTCAGGTGTGTCGGCCCGGGTTTGGCCTGGGTCGGCTGCGGGCTCGCCGCCTCCGTCGCAGCCCAGGGCTGCCAGCAGCACACAACATACGGCCAATGAGACCATCCCTTTCCTTATATTCTTGCTCATGAAGTTCTCCTTTCCTCTTCTTCTCTCGCCATTCTATTAAATATTCTGAATTATTTCCATTGATCGGGCTGACATGAAAGTGGGGAGAGGCTTGACCGGCCCCGGCGGATTTTTATATCCTTAGAGCCGCAAGGGGAACAAGCTATGAAATGCCCGAAGTGCTTATCGGATAATCCGGATACCAAGCCATTTTGCGCCGACTGCGGCACCCAGTTGACACCAGCAGAGGGGGAGGCCGCCGCCCAGTCCCTGCCCACTGTGACGCTCGAGACCCCGGTCGAGGAGATCACCCGAGGCACGATGTTCGCGGGCCGGTACGAGATCATCGAGGAGCTGGGTCGAGGAGGCATGGGCCGCGTCTACCGTGTCGAAGACAAAAAAGTCGGCCAGGAGGTCGCCCTCAAACTCATCAAACCGGAGATCGCCTCGGATGCAAAGACCCTGGAGCGCTTCCGAAACGAGCTCAAGACGGCGCGTATGATCGCGCACAAGAACGTGTGCCGGATGTTCGACCTGGGTGAAGACGCCCGCACCTACTACATCACGATGGAGTATGTGTCGGGGAAAGACCTGAAGAGCCTCATCCGTCAGGTGGGGCGCCTGGATACGGGCACGGCCGTCAAGATGGCCAGGCAGATATGCGATGGTCTGGCCGAGGCCCACCGGCTGGGAGTGGTGCACCGGGACCTCAAGCCCAGTAACATCATGATCGACCGGGAGGGCAGCGCCCGGATCTTGGACTTCGGGATTGCCCGGTCGCTCAAGGCCAAGGGCATGACCGGGACAGGGATCGTGATCGGGACGCCCGAATATATGCCGCCGGAGCAGGCCGAGGCCAAGGAGGTGGATCAGAGGTCTGATCTCTACTCACTGGGTGTCATCCTCTTCGAGATGGTGACGGGCCGGCTGCCTTTCGAGGGGGACACGCCGCTTAGCATCGCCATGAAACACAAGGGGGAAGAGCCGGAGGCACCATCGGTGCTTAACCCCCAGATCCCCGAGGACCTGAGCCGGTTGATCCTGAAGTGTCTGGCAAAGGACAAGGCCGACAGGTATGGGGCGGCTGAGGAGATGGTGGCTGAGCTCGATCATATCAAGAGCAGCGTCCCTACGACAGAGAGGGAAATGACGGCCGGGAAAACCACCGGGAAAAAATCCACCACCTCCAAAGAGATCACGCTGTCGATAACGCCCAAGAAGTTT
>JAUWTO010000116.1 GCA_030614685.1 Candidatus Aminicenantota bacterium | reverse complement strand
ATACTTCCCTGGGCCTTGAACTGATTCCGCATGCTGTCGTTGTAGAGGCGCATCTCCAGGAGATGCGCCTTGATCCGGTCCTTGGCCCGGCGAATCCCGCTCTGGTTCGATGTGAACTTGAATATGAACAGCATGAGGAGACCGGTCAAGAAGGATATGCCCAGCATGCCCCACCAGGGGCTGTTCAAGCCGCGGAAGGGCAAAAACAGGATATCGAAGATCTTCCCGAAGATGGAATTGAATGCCCACATGGTCTGGCTGCCTAGGAGATGTATCCCAGTCCCTTGAGTTTCTTCTTGATCTCCTCTTCGCTGTCGGATTCCTCCAGCTTGGCGACCTCTTTTTCAAGACAGTGAACGATGAATTCGTCCGGGGAGGCGTATCCGGAGAGTTCGGACAGTTGTTTGATCTTGTCCAGCAGATCCTTGTCAAGCTTGATCTTGGTTTTTCCCATGGTCGGCTCCTATTTCAGGATGGAGATCCCTGTCATGTCCTGCGGGGTTTCGATCCCGAACACCTGCAGGATACTGGGTGTTATGTCATGGAAGCGGGGTGTCTTGGTATTGATGGGGCGGTTGGCCAGGAAAACTCCGGGAACCACGTCGGGTGCCATGCAGTGGTCGCCGCTCCATTTGGCGGTGTTGTCACCGATAACCTCCGGCAGGAGGCGGCCCGAGGGCGACTCCCAGGAGATGCGATATCCCCGGTTGAAGCCTACGACGATATCCGGGGCCTGGTCCACACAGGGTCCGTGATAGATGTCCTTGGAGGCGTAGGCCTTCAGGACGGGCCGGTCGCCGGTCTTGGGATCCTTCATGGCTTCCAGTTTCTGTATGATCTCATGGATGAGATTGTCTTTTTCCGGCCCTGGATTGACGGTTCCCTCGGCCTCGCGTCCCCGCTGGTTGATGTACAGGCCGTTGAGGCCGTAGTTGTAGGCCTTGGTCTGGGGCCAGTCGGTGTTGAGGAAGAGCATCTCTTCACCCTGGCGGCGCGGATCGATCAGGGAGTGGTACCCGTTCTCCAGCAGCCAGGTGTTGAGGCTGAATGTGCGCCGGAAGGGGGAAAAGCCGTGGTCGGAGAGGACCATGACCACCGTATCCCTGTCCGCCTTCTGGAGCGCCTTGTCCAGCATCCGGTCCGCATCCTGGTACACATCCTTGATGGAGTTGCGAAAGCGGGAGGCCAGGCCCGGATCGTAGACGGGATTCTGCTCGTCAATGTGGCGCCAGAGGATGTGCTGGCGCTGGTCGGTGCTGGACACGTAGTAGAAGAGCAGCCCGGAATCGAACCGCTCCAGCTCGTAGTCGAACATGGCCTTGCGCTCTTCCATCACCTGCTGGTCCTGGATGATGTACTCCTCATCGTCGAAAATGTTATTGTCCAGAGCCTTGAAGTCCGCAGGAAGGCCTTTGGTGTAGAAGGGCCCGAACTTCTTCTCCAGCTCCCGGCTGTAGCTATCAGGGGTGGAGATGGGCATGGCCGGGTCGCCGGGATCGATGTTGATGGGGGAGACGTAGAGCTTGAATTCCGGCCGGATCTCCTGCATGTAGAATTTCACGATGCCGCTGATGCCCTGGGTCGGGATCAGCGGGAAGCTGATCTGTTTCCAATCGCTCCATTCACCCTGCCGGAGGATGAATTCGTGGTCCTGGATCCGGATCTTGGCCACCTTGTGCTCAGGGTCGAGGTAGACCCGGAAATCGATGAAGGTGTCTTCCCTCTCCTTGAGAAAGCTGTTCTCTGGGCCAGGCAGGCGTGCCTCCACCTGATTCCCGATGACATAGACCTCGTGGGCCCTGGCACCGCCCATGTCTTGGCTGAGCTGGGTGGGGGCCGTGGTGTAGTAGTTGCACTCCCCGTAGTTGCCGTAGAGGTCAGGGGTGTTCATCCCGGACAGAGTCCTCTGCTTGGAAGGGACCGGCGGGAAGTTGGAAGGCATCTTGAAGACCGTGGCCGGGACATCGTGATCTTCAAGGATCTGCCAGAATGCCCGGCCCTTCCGCAGGTTGGCCATCTCGGGGCTGGACAGGGGGATCTGGTACTTGCCCAGGCCGAAAGTGCGCGATGCGCCCTGGGTCCCTGCTGCGGAGAATTCAGGCATGTAGGTGCGAGGGTCACGGTGCATGAAGTCGAATATGCCGTGGCCTCCGGGATCCATGCCGGTGGTGAAGTTGGACCAGGCAACCGGACTCTGGGGCGGGTTTCCAGTCTGAAGGGGTACGAAGGCCCCCCCGTTCCTGTGCAGCCGTGCCAGAGCCGGCAGCTCTCCCTGGTTCATCCATACATTAACCAGGTGAGGGTCCATGCCGTCGAATCCCAGGATGATGAGCTTTTTCTGTGTGGAGACCTGCCCCAATACCCGAGTGGCCAGGTCGGGGCCTGCTCCCAGGGCCGCTGCCGCTCCGGTCGCCAGGCCCATCTTCAGGAAATCGCGTCTGTTTAAGGGTGACATCGTTGTTACCTCAGTAAGTCCACTTGGTTAATCCTATTCTGTCTTTTATTATACCATGGTCCGGGCTCTGCATGCAGATCTTTGGGGCCCGTCGATGCTATATTTTATCTTCAACCGCACCGGCATCTCGGTTTGCGGCCTCAGGCCTCCTGGAGTCCGATCCGAAGCTTGCCGCATCGAAGAGGGGGCGGCCGTCCATTTGGCCGGGGATCTCCACATTGTAAAGTGAAAGCACGGAGGGTGCGATATCCACGATGGAGGGAGCCGTGGTGTTTATGGGGTAGTTGCTGAAGAATACCCCGGGGACCAGCTCCGGATCAATGCAGTGGTCGCCGCTCCAGGCCTTGGTGTTGTCCTCGTAGACCTGGTCGTTGACCTTCCCGGTCACAGAGTCCCAGGATACGCGGTAGCGCTCGTTGTAGCCCACGATAAAATCCGGGCAGTTATCTTTGAAGGGTCCGGCCGGGATCTCGTCCTTGTCGTAGAGACGACGGATCGCCGTGTCGCCCGACTGCGTGTCGGTCAGACCGGTGAGCTTCTCCGTGAGCTCCGCCTTAAGCGCCTTTGTTTCGGCTCCCGGCTTGACAATGCCCTGGGCCTCGCGGCCTTCCTGGTTGATGTAGATGCCGCCCAGGCCCAATCCGTAGGCCTTTGTGCGGCTCCAGTCCACGTCCTGAAACCACTCTCCGCTCTGTGTTTTCCCATCCTTGAGGGCCAGGTATCCGTTGAGGAAGAGCCAGGAATTGAGGTTGAAGCCCCGGCAGAACAGCTTGAAGCCGTGGTCGGACATGATCACCAGAGCGGTCTTCTTGCCCATGCGGTCCATGACCTTGCCCACCAGCTCGTCCATGTTGATGTAGAGGTCCTCGATGACCTGGGCGCTCTTGGCGGTGGGGATCCCACAGGTCAGTGCCGGGTGATCCTGGTCCAGGTAGCGGAAAAACATGTGCTGGATGCTGTCCGTAGTCTGGAACCAGGTGGCGATGACGCCCTTCTTGACCTTGTCCATGGCATTGAAGAGCATGGCCTCCGATTCCCGGTGATTGTCGTAGGACAGCTTGATGAAGGAATCCTCGTCCAGGATGCCCTCGTTGAGGGCCCAGGTGTCGTCGGCTTCACCCAGGGTCGTGAAACTGCCGATGAGCTTGCCCAGGTAGACCGAGTAGATGAAGGGATGGGAGATGGGCAGTGCCGGTTTTTCCGGGTCGATGTTCAGGGGTGTCAGGTACATCTGGAAGCGGGGCGAGATCTCGGAGATGTAGAACCTGCAGATGGCCCGGATCTTCATGCCCAGGCCGGGCCGGAAGGTGATCCGGATCCAATCAGAGAAGGTCTTCTCCGGCAGCCTGATTTTCTGGCCCGAGACCTCGATCACGGCCTGCTTCCTGCCCGGGTCCAGGATGATGGTCATGGGCATCCGCATCTCCTCCTCTTCCTTGAGGAGCGTATTCTGGGGGCCCGAGATGTAGGTCTCGATGCGGTCGCCTGTGGCTGCCACCGGGATGATGACGCCGCCCTCGTCCACATCGGCTTTCCCGGATTCGGAGGTATAAAACGAAAATGTGCCCTGGCTGCCCTTGAGGTCCGGGGCGCACATGCCTGAGATCAGGTGTCCCTTGAATTTCTCCGGCGGGAAAGTGAGGGGGATGCGCAGAATGGTGCTGAATACACCCATGTCTCCCAGGATCTTCCAGAACGGCACGCTCTTGCGCAGCCCGCGGATCACTGGCTTGGAGAGCGGGATGCGGTATTTCCCCAGCGGCAGATACCGCTTGGGGGTCCCGATCTGGGCCGAAGACAGGGCCGGCAGGTAGGTGTGGGGGTTGCGGCTCAGGAAGTCGAAGATGTTATGCTTAGCTGGGTGGGAGCCCGTCATGAATGAGGACCAGGCCACGGGTGAAATGGCCGGGGTGGTCGTGCTCAGCCGGGCGTAGCTTCCGCTCTCTTTCAAGCGTGACAGGTTGGGCAGCTTGCCTTCGGCCATGAACTTTTCCACCAGAGTGGGCTCCATCCCGTCCAGCCCCACGATCAGGCAGCGGTCCACCAGGCTGTTTTTATAGGCCTTCTGCCCCTTGATCAGCCGGAAAAGGAAGCGAAACGGCCAGGAAAGCAGGGAAAGGAGCGCGAGGATAAAGGTCAGGAACAGGACCAGGAAGGAGGACAGGAAGGCGAACCCTGCGCCGGGGCCCACATAGGCATCCAGGGAAGGGGCTGCGATCAGCCCCATCATCAGGCCGGCGCCGATCATGAGGAGCCGTGTGCTGTACCGGGAGGGTCTCATTGGAAGTGCCTCAAAATGATCTCGGCCAGCCCGGATATCCGCAGGTCGTCACCGTGATCCTTGGATGCCCAGAAAAAGGCGTCCTCATAGGTGTGCATGCCCTGCAGGATGGTGCGGCCGAAGGTCTGCTTCTTTTTGACCGAGCCCTTCATATCGAATCCGGGGCGGCCCAGGACGATGAGGTCCGGGCCTGAGGAGACGTGCGGCCCCGAATAGATGTCCTCTGCATCGAACACCTCCTGGACCACGGGCTTTCCCTCGAATTTCAGGCCCTGAAGCCTTGCCTTCAGCTCCTGCTTGAGATCGGCTTTCTGGTCGGCGGATACGCTCCCGTTCGGATACCGGTCTGAGGTGTGTAGGTAGATCCGGTTGGGATCCATTGCAAAAGCCCGGCTTCCCGGCTCCAAGGCCTCCAGGCCCTTTGGTTCCGGTGTGGGAAAGCTCAGATAGCCAGCCTGTTCCAGCCAGGCGTTGAGGTAAACCTCCTGTTGGATGGCGGTGAATCCGTGGTCTGAGAGCAGGTAGAGCCCCTCGTTCGAGCCCGTGAGCTGCTCGAAGGCCTCGGAGATGCGGCGCACCAGTCCATCGATCCGATGGTAGTAGTCCAGAAATCTCTGGTGGTCCGGGTGTTCAGGATCGGCGTAAGCCTCCCAGAGGAAGTGCTGGAGCCGGTCCGTACCTGTGATCACTAATTCGAAGTAGTCCCAATCCTCTTCCCAGAGCATCTCCCAGGCTTTTTCCCGCCCGGCAAGGGTCTTGTCCAGCTCTGTCCACAGGAGCTTATGATCCTCCCTGGCCCGGAAAGTGTCGATGTCGATCTCGTAGCCGATCTTCTCGAGCCGGGGCTTGAGTGAGAGGGGATAGACAGCCTTGGACATCTCGATGGCCACGAATCCCGAGATCAGGGTTCCCTCGATCCTTCGTGCCGGGTATGTGGAGGGCTGGTTGACGATGATGCTACTTTTCTTAGCCTTGCCGAGGCGGTCCCAGATCGTCTCTGTCTTGACGTCGCTGAAATTGGGGAAGCGCAGATCGTAGGAGCCTTGCTTGAGGTCAGTGAAGCCAAAGATCCCGTGGGTGCCGGAGTTGGTTCCGGTCATGAAATCCGTCCAACTGACCGAGGAGATCTCGGGCAGGCTGGCTTTCATCCGGTGCAGGTGTCCCGCAGAGATCAGTTCTGAGAAGCGGGGCATGACGCCGCGGGTGCTCAGATCCTGCAGCAGTGGAAAGGGGACACCATCCAGGCCGATCACACAGACGCGGTTCTTCTTTTTTCTTTTTGTGAATAAACCCATAGATTTTCCTATTTTCTAAACTCATTTATTATAAGGAATCCCTCTGGAAAGTCAATTCCGGACAGCCAGTGATCAGGAGGCGGGCTCGGGAGTCAGGATGATGCGCGCATCCACGATCATGCAGCCCTTGCCCTCCTCGAAGACCAGCAGGGGATTGATGTCCAACTCCTGGATCTCGTCGAAATCCGTCACGAGCTGGGACAGGCGCTTGAGGCAGTCCTCAACCGCCTTGGTGTCATGGGGAGGCTCGCCGCGGAAGCCCTCCAGGATGATGTGCGTCCGTGTGCGCTTGATCATCATCTTGGCGGCCAGTTCCCGGATCGGGGCCAGGCGGAAGGTCACGTCCTGCAGGACCTCGACATAGATCCCTCCCAGGCCGAACATCAAGATCGGCCCGAACTGGGGGTCACGATTCATCCCCAGGATGACCTCTTTGCCGGAGGGGGCCATCGGTTCTACAAGGATACCGGTGATGCGGGCATCCGGCTTGCGCGCGCGCACATTTTTAAGGATTTCCGTATAGGCCCGTCGGACCTCACTGAGGTTCTTGAGGTTCAGCTTCACGCCCCCAAAATCGAACTTGTGGATCACGTCCTGGGAGGCGATCTTGAGCACGACCGGGAATCCGATGCGGCCGGCCGCCTTGGCAGCCTGGTCCGCGGTCTTGGCCAGGGAAAAGGGGATCACGGGAAAGCCGTAGGCCTGCATGACCTCGTAAGCTTCATGCTCCAGCAGAAATGTACGGCCCTGCCTGCGGACATCTTCGAAGACGTCCCTCGCTTTGATCGTGTTGGCCTTGTATTTTTTGATCCCCGTCGGTGTACGCTTGAGCCAGCTGGTAAAGTGCGACATCTCCGCGATAACACGCGCGGCAGATTCTGGGAAGCGGTAGGCGGGGATGCCGTGCGCCTCCAGGATGTCGATCCCGCGGGACACGTCGTAGACGCCCAGGAAGCAGCAGACCACAGGCTTCCGGTGTTTTCTGGTGCTGTTCACGATGGAACGGGCGATCTTTTCAACCTTGGTGAAGGCGGTGGGGGTCAGGATGATGATGGAGGAGTGGACCTGGCTGTTCTTCAGTATGGCATCCAGGGTGGCCTCATACTGTTCCGACTGAGCCTCGGCGATGAGGTCGATGGGGTTGTTGAGGCTTATGGTCTCGGACAGGAAGCTGCGGAGCTCCTTCTTGACCGAGGCCGGGAAGGGTTTCACTAACAGGCCGTTTTGGATGCAGGCGTCTGTGGCCAGGATGCCGGGGCCGCCGGAATTGGTGACGATGGCGACGTTGTCCCCTTTGGGCAGGGGCTGGCTGGAGAAGGCCTTGACATAATCCGAGACCTCTTCCAGGGT
>JAUWTO010000324.1 GCA_030614685.1 Candidatus Aminicenantota bacterium | reverse complement strand
CCATTCCCCAGTGGCTCAGGTCGATCTCCTTGGTCAGCGTTCCTGCGGTCTGAAAGGCGGCCGGAACTTCCGGGACAGTGAGGTGTAAGGCGAGGAGGGCGGCGTACAGAATCCGTATCACGAGCATGAATGGTCCCATCGATAATAGCATGGGCCGTTCCCCGCGACAATGAAAAATGTGCAGGATGAGATGTGCATTCTGATCCTAGCGGTTAACGGTCCGAACCCAATTTGAGGCATGATCAGCAGTTACCAATCGACAGCTCGGCTTTCTTGCATTATCCTCAGAGGCGGTATACACTCGATTCGAAAGGCTGGAGGGTCGATTAAAACGCACAGTTTCAGGAGTGACCATGATTAATACGCTTCCCCAAATGCTGCTTCATACCATCGAGGCCTATCCCAAGGACGAGTTCATGCTCTACAAAAAAGGGGAGAGCTATGTCCCCCTCTCCACCTCCGAGTTCGGCAGGTGGACCAAGCTGTTCGCTTTGGGACTGCACGAACTCGGAGTGAAGTCCGGAGACAAGGTCGCCATCCTGTCAGAAAACCGGCCGGAATGGGTGATGGCCGATTTCGCCACTCTCAGCCTGGGTGGAATCACGGTCCCGATCTATATCACCCTCGTTCCTGACCAGGTACAATACATCATCGAAAATTCCGGTGCCAGGGTTGTTGTCTGCTCGAATCTGGAGCTCTGGCAGAAGTTCGCCGCGGTAAAAGCCGAGCTTCCCCAGGTGGAACACGTCGTCCTCTTTACCGCAGACACGCCCGATGGAGTGTTTTCTCTGGAGGAAGTCTGGAACAGGGGAGAGAAGCGAGACAAAGAGGATCCCGGGCTTTTTGCGGAGCTCTGCAGCCGGGCCCAGCCGGATGATGTGGCCACCATCATCTACACATCCGGGACCACAGGCGTCCCCAAAGGCGTCATGCTGACCCATAATAATCTGGTCTCCAATGCCGAGGCGGTCCTGTCTCAGATCCCCGTAACTCAGGCCGATACAGTGCTCTCATTCCTGCCGCTCGCGCACATCTTGGAACGGTGGGCCACCTGCTGCTACATCTACGTGGGGGCAACCATCGGTTATGCAGAGAGCCTTGAGACTCTGTCGGATAACATGCTGGAGATCCGGCCGACCATCATGGTAACCGTGCCCCGCCTGCTGGAAAAGATCTATGCGCGCGTCCTGGACACTGTACTGTCCGGGTCGGGGCTAAAGCGGGCCATTTTTTATTGGGCTGTGGGTGTTGGCAGGGCTTATGCGCAAAAAATGGTCCGGAATGAGAAGATCCCGGGTTTTCTGGCATTCAAGCGGAAGATCGCATATAAACTGGTCTTTAGCAAGATCTATGCCCGCACCGGCGGCCGTCTGCGGTTTTTTGTGTCCGGCGGTGCTCCCCTGGCCAAGGAGATCGGGGAGATTTTCTATGCCCTGGGTTTGCTGGCTTTGGAAGGATATGGATTGACGGAGAGCTCGCCTGCCATCGCCTTCAATCGTCCCGGGGAGCTGAAGTTCGGCAGTGTGGGAAAACCAGTTCCCGGAGTGGAGGTCAGGATCGAAGAGGACGGTGAGATTCTGGCCCGCGGCCCCAACATCATGAAGGGCTATTACCGAATGGAAGAGGCCACCCGGGAGGCCTTTGATGGAGAGTGGTTCAAGACCGGTGATGTCGGCCATATCGACGAAGAGGGCTTCCTGGTCATCACCGACCGGAAAAAGGACATCCTTGTGACCTCGGGAGGCAAGAACGTAGCGCCCCAGCCGATCGAGAATCTTTTGAAGTCCACGCCCTACATTCTGAATGCTGTGGTCCTGGGGGACAGGCGCAAGTTTATCTCCGCCCTGATCGTGCCGGATCTTGATAAACTCGAAGCCTATGCCCGGCGTCAGGGCATCTCCTTTCAGGACCGGGAGGATCTGGTCCGCAACCAAGCCATCAGGACCTTTATGGATCAGGAAGTGGAAAAAGCTCAGGCCAATCTGGCTCAGTATGAAAAGATAAAAAAATTCACGCTGCTTTGCCGTGATTTCGAATTGGAGTGTGGAGAGGTCACGCCCAGTCTCAAGGTCAAGCGGAATATTATCGAAAAAGAATACAGCCAGGTTATAGACTCCCTGTACGAGGGCCTGGACTGATACGTAAGACCTTCGTCAAGTCAGCCCCTGGAAAAGAATCAAAAGGGCAACTGCGGGATCTTAAAGATTTCGAAGCCAGGGATCCCCTGAAGTTTCCAGCCAAGGGATGAGTTCGTTTTCACGGAGTTGTCGGACCAGGTTTTGATCCGTCTCGGCCAGGTTGACGAGCTGGTATCGGTCTTCGCGGTTGTCGTGTAGCATTGCCTCGTCCGGCTGATCCGTCATGCGGCTGAGCATCAGCGTGTGACGGTGGGTTCGCACACCCCGGCGCCCCCAGGCCGGCTGCCCGTACGGGACCCAGATGTAAGGCTGCGAAGCCGGCCGCTCCCCCGATCCCTTCAGGATGAGCCCCGCGTGGCTGCGGCCCTGGACACCGCCCGGGATGCTGCCGGAAAATCCCATAAGATCCAGCAGTGTGGGGTAGATATCCGGGCTGGAAAAGAGCAGGTCGTCATGACGGGGCTGTATCGTCCCGGGCCAGCGCAGCAGAAAGGGGATGCGCATGGATT
>JAUWTO010000204.1 GCA_030614685.1 Candidatus Aminicenantota bacterium | reverse complement strand
GTTCGTGCAGTCCCAAAGCGAACAGCTTGGTCCACCTGCCGAACTCGGAGGTGGAGAGGGGGACATAGCTCTCCCCTTTTTTGTAGAGCATGAACTCGTCCTTGGGATAGGCCTCGATGGTATGAATCAACATTTTTGGAAGCGTTTTAATCATGGTCACTCCTGAAACTGTGCGTTTTAATCGACCCTCCAGCCTTTCGAATCGAGTGTATACCGCCTCTGAGGATAATGCAAGAAAGCCAAGCTATCGATTGGTAACTGCTGATCATGCCTCAAATTGGGTTCGGACCGTGAACCACTAGGATCAGGATGCATGCCTCATCCTGCACATTTTTCATTGTCGCGGGGAACGGCTCATGCTATTATCGATGGGACCATTCATGCTCGTGATACGGATTCTGTACGCCGCCCTCCTCGCCTTACACCTCACCGTCCCGGAAGTTCCGGCCGCCTTTCAGACCGCAGGAACGCTGACCAAGGAGATCGACCTGAGCCACTGGGGAATGGACCGGATCCAAGACATCGGTTTCGTTTCGATCGGGATCCTGCACGGTCCGGATCAGGATCAAATGGTGGTGTATGATATCCGCACAGCCAAGCCCACCTTCCGGATTCCGGATAGGCCTTGGGGAGCTGTTCCGGAGTTCTCCGGAAACACCTTTCTGGTGGCGGATTTCAACGAGGGGAACGTGAACCGCCTGGGCGGCTACTTCAACAGTTTTGCGAGGGCGCCCTCGACAGCTGATCTCACGATCAGCAGCCTGCCGGAGGGGGACCAGGCCCTGACGTTTGTTTATACTCGGGACACATCAGGATTCGCCGGCTTCTGGATCCACCTCTTCGATTTCAAATCTCCACCTGCGCAGCGGGTATTCCTGGATTCCTCTCCCTTTAACTTCATCACATTTTCGATCAGGGGTGAGCATGGTCAGGAGGCCTTGAGGTTTCAGGTCGCCGACCGTATCTGGGAACAGAAAGAGGATTCCCTGCCGATCGATGAGGTGGGAATCTTCCTCCCCGCTGGCAGGATCACAAAGGAATGGCAGCGGGCCTGGGTGCCTCTTAAGAATCTGCCCGCACGAGTCGATGCGAAAGAGCTGGCCAGCCTGGTCTTTGCGGCAGCGCGAGGTGGGGGGCGCGTGTATGTTCGGGACATCGCTTTCACTGTGAGCAGGGCCGCACCCGCCATGCTGTCAAAGACACGGCCAAAGCCGAAGCCGCCCGCAGGCAAAGGCATGTGGCTCTGGGAAACCGAAAAACTCCTGGGAAACGGGGAGGCTCAAGAACAACTGCATACGTTCTGCCGGGACCAGAGAGTCACGGATCTGTTTTTGCAGCTGCCCTACCGGGCCGAAAGGGCTGGGAAAGAGTGGAGGATCAGCTGGGACCGATTTGGGATGCAGCAGCTGCTCAGAGGGCTGCATGCTGTGGGGGTCACCTGCCATGCACTGGACGGCAATCCCAAGTATGCCCTGAGCGAGTATCACGACCAGGTCAAGGCCACGCTCCAGGAGATCATACGGTTCAACCGGAACTCGGATCCCGAGGCCCGATTCGATGCAGTCCGGTATGACATCGAACCCTACCTCCTCCCCCGCTTCGCGGGTGTCCACAAAGAGACGGTGCTGCGGCAGTATCTGGCCCTTCTGAAAGACCTGAAAGAATACACCTCCGCAGCCGGGCTCGATCTGGGTGTGGACATCCCTTTCTGGTTTGACGCGCGGAGCCGCTTCTTCGAGCCCGTGGCCGAGCTGGACGGCCGGCCCTTCACAGAGAGAATCCTGGAGATCGTCGACAACATCGGGATCATGGACTACCGGACCAGAGCCTATGGGGCCGACGGCACTATCGCCCAGGCCGTGGACGAGATACGGCATGCGGAAAAGCTGGGGAAAAAAGTATACATAGGCCTCGAGACCGTCCCGCTTCCGGATGAAACCATCCTGGATTTTGAAAAGGCCCGGGGACCTTCGGCACTCCAGATCCGGATACTGGACGGAACCCGATTGCTGCTCACATGGACCGCATCCAGCTCCGATCTGGTGGAAGAGGGCGCCGGGCCGCACATCCTTTTCCAAGCCAACCGCATCGAGGTCCCCTCCTCCCGGATCACGTTCCAGGAGATGACCCGGGAGGAACTCAGCGCTGTCATGCGGAAGACCGCAGGGGAGTTCGGCGGGTACGGAAGTTTCTACGGCTTTGCCATCCACTCCTATGAAAGCTTCCGCCCCTGGCTTGAGCGCCAAAAAGAAAGATAGTCCCCTTTTCGCGAACCATGATCGAAGTCGACCAGTTCGACCCATACATTCTTATCTGGTAACATAGAGATGTAAGAAACTCGGCTTGGAACACAGAGCGATATAACCCTGATTTCCGTGTCCCGTATATTGATTATTGGGCGACTAAATGATGTTGAGAGGAAGGATTGGAATCTGATCAGCTGATGAACACCCGCAATACACGCCTCCTGGCAAGGCTAATGATCCTGTTCCTGTTGGCGGCCTTCTTGTTTCAGGCCTGCAAGCAGGAGAGTGTACCCGAACCCTACCGGCCCACCTATGCGCACGCCAATTACATCCATTCGTTGGAACAGGCCGGCCTGGCCGAGAGTGCACTGGCCCTAGACTGGATCCAGGCCTCCAGGGAATGCCTGAACCACCCCGTTGCAGTCACAACTCCCTTTGAGGAAACCTTTTATGTGGATCCGGCCGGAGCCTTCGCCGTGGTCTACCGCTTCGAGATCAAACGCGGGCAGCGGACCGAAATCGAGATCGATCTCGAGAGTCCAAATCCAGTCCGTGTCTTCATGGATCTTTTCCGGACGGAGGGCGATTCCTCGCAGTACTGGGTGAAGGTCGCCAGCGCCAATGAATCGGAACACCGGCTCGAGGTCGAGCCGCGTGTCACCTTCGAGTACGCCGTACGGATCCAGCCCGAGCTCCTGCGGGGAGGCCGTTTCACCGTGACCATCCGCACTGTCCCCTCGCTGGGATTTCCGGTGCAGGGGGGGAGATTCAGGGACATCGGCAGCTGGTTCGGAGACCCACGCGACGGCGGCCGGCGTGAGCATCACGGCGTCGACATCTTTGCCCGCCGGCACACCCCGGTTGTCGCACCATCGGATGCAGAGGTCAGCAGAGTGCGCGAGGGGGCTGTGGGAGGCAGGACGGTCTGGCTCAGGGATGAGGAGCGGGGCTTTTCCATGTACTTCGCTCACCTGCAGGAACAAAAGGTCAGGGCAAGGGACAGAGTCAAGAGGGGCCAGGTCATCGGCACCGTGGGCAACACCGGGAATGCCAGGACCACGCCTCCGCACCTCCACTTCGCGATCTATTACAGGGGTTCCGGAGCTGTCGATCCGGTGGATTTCCTCAGAGAAACCGATGACGCCCCTATGGCTGTTACCGCGGATCTTCAGATCCTGGGTCAGTGGGTTCGGGCCAGGGACGGCCGAACTTCCCTGCGCAGCTCTACCGCTGCCCGGTCCGAGCGGCTCTCAGAGGTCGAGCCGTACACCCCGATGAAGGTCCTGGCCGCTGCCGCCGACCGCTACCGCGTGCTCCTTCCGGATGGGCAAACCGGGTATATCGCGCCCGACAGGATCGAACCCCTGGGGGAGAGCCTCCAGACCCAGGCGGTGGCACGAACGCTCTCGATTACAGAGTCGCCGAAAATGGGTTCTGTCGAGATGGAGCGAATCCTCCCAGGGAAGATGATCAACATCCTCGCCTATTTCCATGACTACTGGCTGGTCCGGACCGATGAAGGCCTCACCGGATGGGCGGCCGCCTCGTCCCCCGCTCCACCAGGAGGCAGGCTGCCGGATCTCGGCGATCAAGACTAAGCCGCGTTATCATTCATCTCCCAGAGGCACGACCGCAGCATAACAGCGTATAGTGCTGGTTACCCGGGAGACATGCCCCCTTCCGGCCGTATCTTCCACCAGGCAGATACCACCCGATCCGAATCGGCGCTTTTCCCCGTCCGAAACCTCGACCTCCAGCTCTCCGGACAACACGATGACGAATTGACGACGCGGGGCAATAAAATTATTGAACAATTTCATCAACCTTTTTCTTCGAATTACGTCTATAGATATGTATCGGATTCCGATACTAACATAATGACAAACCGAAGAGGAGTTCAAAGCCGATGAAGATGCTGTCCCGAGCCGAGGAGATCATCCTCCTGGCCATTCTGCAGCTGGGAGACAACGCCTATGGGATCTCGATCCGGGAACTGATCCATGCTTCGACCGGGGTGGAGTGGTCACTGGCGCAGATCTATGATCCGTTGAACCGCCTGAACCAC
>JAUWTO010000381.1 GCA_030614685.1 Candidatus Aminicenantota bacterium | reverse complement strand
GCTGATCGAGGCCATTCTGGACCGTTTTTACCCGACCGAGGCTCCTCCTGAGCTGACGCCGCAGCCGGAATTTGCCAAGCGAACCGGCCGTTTTACCGGCCTGTACATGATGAGCCGTGTGAATTTTTCCTCCTTCATCAAGCTCATGCAGCTGGCTGTGACGGTCAAGGTGAGGGCCACGAAAGAGGGGACGCTCCTGATCGGTAACAGCGATCCCAAGCAGTATGTGGAGATCAAGCCGCTGGTCTTCCGTGAGCTCGGGAGCCGGGACCTGGTGGTGTTCAAGGAGGACGCCAAGGGTCGGATCAGCCATATGTTCCTGGGCAGAACTCCGTACATGGCCTGCATCAAGATGGCCTGGCACGAGCTGCCCCGCTGGCACATCCTGATCCTGGCGGTCACGGTACTCTTCTTCCTGTCCACGCTGATCTGGCCGCTGAGTGCGCTGCGCAGGAAGATCTGCAAGTACTCGTCCGTTCCAACGGATGCCCCCAGGGCTGCCCGGCTTTTGGCCGGAGGGATGAGCGCCCTGTGTCTCGTCTTCCTGATCGGGATGGTAGGCATCCTCTCCCGGCCGGATCTGGTGATGTTTGGCGTGCCCTTCTCGCTCAAGATCCTGTTGGTGCTGCCTTTTGCCGCCGCGGGGATGGCCCTCGGAGTTCTGTTCTTCGCCTTAGTCAGCTGGATCAAGGGTTACTGGTATGCCTGCAGCCGGGTGCACTATCTGCTCATCTTCCTGGCGTTTCTCGGTTTCCTGTGGCTGCTCTATCACTGGAACCTTCTCGGCTTCAAATTTTAGCCTGGATTATTCATATCTACTATAGGACACCAAACATCTGGATCATTCACAGGTCGAGATGAGTGCAGCGATGAGGATGTGGTTCATGAGGCGTAGTTATCTACGTCGATTGTGCCACGACGAAGTTGATGTGCTCAGGTCGGCCTGTGAATGATCCAGATTAGATGGTTTGGTCGTGGTCGGCGATTAAATAGCTCTGACTGCAGATCGTCTCAAACTCCCCGCTCTCTGTTTTTCTCAAGGTCTGGACCACCTCGATCCCATCGCGAATCTCGAGGGGGAAGTCGAGTTCATATTCCTTGATCGCATGAAGGGCGCACAGGGAGCCGATCAGGGATTTTTCCTCGACGCGGAAACGAAAGCAGATCGGGAACTCCAGGTTGTTCCTCAGCCTGAGGTCCTTGTAACCGTAGGCCGTGGTGGCATCCGCACCCAGCGGAGTATAGCGCGTCTCTTCCGTGTACAGGTCGACCGAATGGGGATGGCGTTCGACGATCTCCAGCCCGGCTGTCAGGGCCAGGTGATAGAGCAGGCCGGACAGCTGGCACAGCCCCCCGCCCACATCGAAATCCAGCTTGTTGGCTATGATGTTGATACCCACTTTGTAGCCGGCCTTTTTCGTGGGGTACCCGACATAATGCCAGTAAGAAAAGACCTCGCCCGCTTTCAGGGGTAGGTCCTGAAAGGTCGCTATGGCAAGGCGCAGGTTGTGTTTCTTGTTCTCAGCCCACTCGCTGATATTGATGCGCTGTGTGATGGTGATACGCTCGGGAAAGGCCCGCGCCTCAACGATCTTATCCGGAGAACTGCGGGCAAAGCGGAATCGGGTCCCGGTGATGATGTCCCTGATGCGGATCCATGCTACCCGCAGCCAGAACCGTAGTGCACTCGGGATCAATCGCTTCAGGATCCTCTTCATTGGTCCTCTTTTGACCTTTGTATGGTAGGGGCACCCGTCCCGTTTGTCAATTCCTCCCCTTGACGTCAGGAGCCAGAGTTGCGAAGATAGACGCGTC
>JAUWTO010000395.1 GCA_030614685.1 Candidatus Aminicenantota bacterium | reverse complement strand
CAGATCGAAGACCACGTGCCCATCCGCCGTGAGGCGCAGGCGGTCCCCGGCATAGTCCAGGCGCAGCGCGACCTCGGTATTGGAGATCAGATCAACATCGAAAAAGGCCAGCAGCTCGAATCCCTCGGGTGAGCGCACCACAAGCTCGAACCGACGCTCATTGAAATTGTAGCCCACAAGATAAAAATGCGTCGGGTCCTGATACCCACAGAGGATCCCGACCAGGTAGCCCTGAGGATTCGTCATGGTCAGCGACGTCTCGACCGAGTAGTTCTGCCAGTCCTTCTCTCCAGCCAGCAGGGCCGTGGCCATGGTGTTTTCCCTGTTACGGATTCCGGACAGCTCGACCAGGCCCACGCGCCACCGACCAGGGCCCCGTTCGGCAGTCGGATCATCCGCACCCTCCCAGTTTTCCTCCAGGTCCACAAAGTTGCTCCTGAACAGGACCTTCTGGGCGTCCAGAGTTCCGGATGTCAAAAACAGACCGAGTCCCAGTAAGGCCAACAGGATCCCCGCAGATTTAAGATTGTTCATTTGTTCTCCCGCTCAAACTCAATCATACTGGCTGAGGTAAGCATTCAGTATCGATGTAGAAGCACAGGCAAAGCCCTTGGCAAAGGCCTGGCACCAACCCATCTCGACCTTAACCCCGCCTTCGTAGCTCCAGGAATATCCCTTCTCGTAGCAGTCTTCGATGGAGACACCGACCGAGGCGATGGTCACCGATGCAGACTTCTCGGCCTCCGGGCACATGTAGCCCTTGAGCTGTTTCATGTAGGCCTTGATCTCCTGGAGAGCCGCTTTGTTGATCTCCCCGTACTGGAGGATCATGGTGGCCAGCATCCACTGGGTGTCCACGGCCCCGGTGATGGCGCCTATTGCAAATCCCATCTTCGAGTTCAGCATGCCCTTGGTGTCGAGGACGGTGCGCTGCATCATGGCCTGGTGCAGGCCGGTATCGAGCACGCCGATGACCTCCTGGGTCTTGGGGTCCACCTGCCACCAGCCCCAGCGGTCCTGGCCGTCGAAACGGATGCTCCGCTCAGGGATCACGAGCACGGCACCTGCCGCCATGGCCTTCAAGGCCCGGCCCGACACATGCTCCGGCATGCCCAGTTTCTCCAGATCGGCTTTTTCATTTTCCGATAAAAAACGGACCGAAATCTTCTTCTTAGCCGCCTCCTGCATGATGTAGGCGGTGGTCAGGGCCCGCTTCCCCAGGAAGAGTTCCAACACCTTTCCTTCCAGGACCGACTCGAAGACCCCCCTCCCATAGAGGAAAGTCCCGGTCATGCCCAGGGCCTGGCCGGGATACGGGAGAGCCTCGATGCTGTCCTGCCGGAGGTCCATGACTGTTCTGACATGTTCGCCATCGCCCTCCACAGAGGATATGATGATGCGGGGCAGGGCATAATAACTGCAGACCGAGAGCGCCTCGCCTGCATCGGCGGTGATGCCGTCAGAGGAGTAGGCGAAGATCATGTTGATCAAGTGGCCCGTGTCGCGCCCCAGCTTCTCCTCCAGGGAAAGGCT
>JAUWTO010000226.1 GCA_030614685.1 Candidatus Aminicenantota bacterium | reverse complement strand
GTTCCTGGAGCCGAAGGCCCCATAAACATGGAGGAAAAAATGCCGATAAGATCGAAAATAAGTATACTGGCAGCGATTCTGCTGGCCTCAGGGATTTCCTGGGGGGATCCAGGCCCGGTGCAGGCTCGGGATGTCGTGGACCGATCCTTCAAGGCAACCAGACTGGAGGGGGCCGAGACGCTGTTCACCATGACCATCATCGACAGAAGGGGACGGGAGCGGGTGCGGGAAATCGCCTCGGTCTCCAAACTCTATGACAGCGGCGCCACAGAGAAGCGTCTGATCCGTTTCCTCGAGCCCGCGGACGTCAAAGGTACGGGGCTTCTGACCTTTGACTACCAAGACAAGGACGATGACATGTGGCTGTTCATGCCGGCCTTGAGGAAGACCCGGCGCATCATCAGCAGCGAGAAGGCCAAGAACTTCATGGGTTCGGAGTTCACCTACGCCGACATGACACCCCCTGTGCTGGATGACTTCACTTACACGCTGCTCGGTGAGAAAGACAAGGCCGGCATCGCGTGCTGGGAGATCGAGATGGTCCCGGCGAATGAGGATGTCGCGGATGAAAACGGGTTTTCCCGACGTGTCGTGTGCATCGGGAAACAGGACTTCGTGCTCCGGCATGCGCTTTACTACGACCTGGACGGAGAGCTGCACAAGGAGCTGGATGTGCTGGAGATCCAGGAGGTGGACACGGTACAGCACAGGTTCAGGCCCATCCACATGGTCATGACGAACCTTCAGAACGACCGGAAATCCATCCTCAAGGTGGATAAGATCGTGTTCAGTCCCGACGTCAAGGATGAGTTCTTCACCACCCGTTACCTCGAACGCTATTGACTTGACAAAAAAGCAGAGGGAGGCTACATTTTAGGGCGAGAGGCGGACATAGCTCAGTTGGTAGAGCGCGAGCTTCCCAAGCTCGGGGTCGCGGGTTCGAGTCCCGTTGTCCGCTCTTTTTTTTACCATGAAACAGTGGCGGCTGATAGTAGATACAGAGCCGTGTAGCGGCTCCTGGAACATGGCCGTAGACGAGTATCTCTTCCGATCCCTCGAGAATGAGCCGGGCACCTACCTGCGGTTCTACTCCTGGGCCCGGCCTACGGTCTCCCTGGGATATTCCCAAAACGTGGACCGGGTCCTGAATATGGCCTACTGCCGTCGGGAGGGCATCGATATCGTCCGGCGGATAACAGGTGGGAAGCTGGTCCTGCATGATCGTGAGGTCACCTATTCGCTTTGCTCCAGCGACACCGGGACCTTCGGGACCACCTTGACCGGATCCTACCGGCTGATCTCTTCAGGCCTGATGCGCGGGCTGGAAAAAATGGGCCTGCGGCCGTGTCTGGCCGATGCTCCTCCCCAAGCCTATGTCAGGGGGGACCTTCCCTGTTTCTCTTACCCAGCCCGGGATGAGATCGAAGTCGAGGGCCGCAAGATCGTGGGGAGTGCCCAGAAAAGGGTGGAGGGGAGGTTCCTGCAGCACGGATCGATCCCCCTTCAGGAGGACGATGAGAGGCTGAGGCATATCTCCCTGCTGGATGGCAGCGGGGAACACATCCGGATGATCTCGCTCTCCCAGGCGCTGGGGGAGCAGGTCGATTTTTCCTGGGCGGTGGATCGATTTGCCTCCGGTATGGCCGAGTTCTTCGGCGCCTGCCTCAGGCCCATGACCTTTTCTGACGAGGCCAAGGCATCCGTGACCAGGCTGCAAAAGGACCGCCACGAAAACCCCGACTGGGTCTTGGGAACGTTCCCCTAAATATCCCCAGGTTGATTTTTTGGGGCGCAGGTGATAGCATTTTCCTTGTCTCAAGGAAGGTCACCATGAATGAAGTCGAAGAACTTCTCAAACTTGATATTGATTCGTTACCCAAGCTCAAACCAGTCCTGTTCGACGATCTGCGTCACAAGGTGCTCAAGAATCTCTACCTGGAATTGGGATCCGGGCAGGTGCTCTACCTGCTATCTTTCTCCTACAATGTCATCAATCCCAGCCCCAATGAGGTCGTCGACGAGTTGATCACCAAGAGGTCCGAGGTGCTAAATTTCATAAAGGAATACATCTGCCGAAACCTTACGGTGTATTCGGTGCTTCTGGATGTCAACAGCTATTTCATCGAGCAGAACAACTTCCTGCTGCTGGCCCGGCTGCGCGAGCGCGATTCGGGTGGAAGACGCTACGAGATAAAATATTACACCCACTCCCCGCTGGAGGTCGTGAAGAACTACAAGGACAAGATCTACATCGGTCGGGATTTTATCGATCTGTTTCAGTTCAAACGCAAGTATTTCGGGATCAAGGAGTTTATCACATCCCTCAAGGACCAGAACGAAGCGCTGCTCGAGAGGGCAGAGCAGAAAATGAGACGGCCGGTCAAGTACAAGTCGTTTTTTCAGGAGATCAGCGAGTACGTGAACGAATTGCACACCGAAAGCTTCGACACGCTGCAGTCCCTGCCGCCCTACCTGGACATGGACAAGCTGTCCGGGAACGACCTCATCGATATCAACGCCCAGTACAGGAGCATCAACCACTACCTGATCGAGCTCCGGGATGAGGTGGAGGAGTTCGAGAACCTGCTTTTCAAGAGTGAGGTCAGCTATGTCCGCTATGTCACAAAATACAAGAAGGACATCGCCAATCTCATCTCCTATTTCAATATAAAGATCAACGGCAGCCTATCGGAAAAGATCTACCGCCTGAAGACTTCGCGCTGACCATTCAGTTGTGTCAATCCTGCTGCTTGATGTGGATATCGGCGTAGGTGGTGGAGAGGAGTATGAGGGGAGGCTGGTCATTCAAGAATGCCTTGAGTATGGAGTGCCCGTTGGTCACATTGACCGCCGGCTCATCCGGCAGCCCCCAGTGGATGTCCCCGTTCTTGGTTTGCGCCTCCAGGGAGGGCGAGGCGCCGGAAGGCCAGAATAACGTGATATCGCAGTACTCGCCCTTGACCTCGAGGGGATGGGCCAGTGAGACAGGGCGGAGGGTCAGGTCGGCATTGGAGAGCGTGATCTCCGCCTCCCCGGTGAATCCTTCCAGCTCGACGTCCCTATAGGACGTGTTGACCATGACCTTGTCACCGGTCAGGCCCCGAGCCCAGAGGCCCAGGTCCCGGCCGGTCACCTCCACATCTCCCCGGATGTTCTCCAGATCGATCCGCGCGTACCGGTTCTGGATGTCCACGCTGCCGCGGCCGCCGGTGATGGATACGGGAGAGTTGTCTCCCCGGATGCGAACGTCCCCCACGTCCTCGAACTCGATCCTCTCGTACGAACTGTCCACATCCACGGAACCGGCCAGGTTCTTGCCGTAGACCTGGATGTGAGGGCCGTCGACGATCACAGCTTTCGCCAGCCCATCGAGCTCAAGCCTCCCGTAGCGGTGGACCACGAGAGTGGTGCCCTTCACTCCTGACAGCGATATGGTGGACTGCCGGCTTCCAATCTGGCAGTCCAGCATCACGTTTTCCACAGAGACGTCTTCATAGCTGTTCTCGATGATGAGGTTGCCGGATATGTCCCATGCCAGCACTTCACCGTTGCGGTTGATGATGTCCGTCTCTCCCACCTTTGAGACCTTGACGCGGCCGTAGCGGTTTTTTATCCGAATGTCCATGTTTTCCGGCACGAACAGTGTGAAATCTGTCTGAAAATTCCGTCTTTGCAGCTCTTCACGGTTCGTGGACACGGTGATAATCTGATTGTCCTGCTCGACCACTAGGTGGAGAGCATCCGCGATCTCCCGGGCTGTTTCCTCCTGGCGGCGGCGTATCCGTTTGTCCAGCCGGATCCGGATGTTGTCTTCGGTGGTTCCCTGGACCTCGATGCTGCCGTTCCGGTTGATCACCTGGATTTCAGGCGGGAAGGGCAGGGGAACGACTTCATTTTCCGTGTAGGTGAATTCTTCGGTGCCGAAAAATAATCCCTCTTCCCAATCAACATCCCACTTGCCGGTGTGGATGTGGGTGAAGACCACACCCACGGC
>JAUWTO010000091.1 GCA_030614685.1 Candidatus Aminicenantota bacterium | reverse complement strand
TCGAACTCTCCGGCCTGGCCGATGCGCAGCGCTCCGCTTCCCAATAAAATGACCTTCCCTGGCTTGTTCATTTTTTGATTCTCTCCAGGAAGAGGTCGAACAGGAACCTGGTGTCCACCGGCCCCGGTGTGTGTTCGGGATGGAATTGTACCGACATGAAGGGCTTCGCGACATGCCGGATGCCCTCGTTGGTGTCGTCGTTGATATTCGTGAACCACGACTCCCAGCCCTCGGGCAGCGAGTCTGTGTCCACCGCATACCCATGGTTCTGGGGGGTGATGTAGCAGCGCTTGCTGCCCTCCTTGAGGCAGGGCTGGTTCTGGCTGCGGTGCCCGTACTTGAGTTTGTAGGTGTCGGCTCCGGCCGCCAGGGCCAGGATCTGGTTGCCCAGGCAGATACCGAAGGTGGGGACTTCCTGATCCAGACATTTTTTGACCGATGCCACGGTCTCGGCGCACATCTTGGGGTCGCCCGGCCCGTTGGAGATCAGGACCCCATCGTAGTCCAGGCCGGAGAAGTCGAAGTCGCAGGGCACCCGCACCACCCGGCAGCCCCTTCGGATGAGGGAGCGCATGATGTTGGACTTGGCCCCGCAGTCGATGACCACAATGCCGGGCCCGCCACTCTTGTTATAGACTGTGGGTTCCTTGATCGAGACCCTGGAGATCAGGTTCTCCTGGTTGGGATCGTAGAATTCGACATCCTCTCGGAACACCACCTTGCCCAGCATGGTGCCCTTTTCCCGCAGGCGCTTGGTGAGCGCACGCGTGTCGATGCCGGTGAGTGCCGGGATGTTCTCGGACTCAAGCCAATCGCCCAGGCTCTGCACTGCGTTCCAGTGGCTGTAATCCTTTGAATAACCAGACACGATGAGGGCGGTGATGTGGATGCGGTCGGACTCGAAGCTGCCGGGAAGGCCGTGTTCGCTTGTCTGGGCCGGCACGCCGTAGTTTCCGATCAGAGGGTAGGTGAGGGTAAGGATCTGCCCGGTGTAGGAGGGATCTGTGAGCGATTCAACGTAGCCGACCATGCCGGTGTTGAAGACCACCTCGCCGGCTGCTGAAGATTCGGCTCCGAAAGAATGTCCCCTGTACTCTGTGCCGTCCTCAAGGATCAGGATGGCTTCCGTCATGTGGCTATATCGCTCAGTTTTTTAAGATTTATAGCACAGGACGGCTAAGAAAGGAAGAAGAATCTGCATCTTGGGGAAAGGATCGAGGGGAATGGGCCGTAGCTAGAAAGCGGGGTGTTTAAAGCGGATCCCGGCCGGATCTATAAACGGCCGGATCGATCCGAAAGCATTCCACCTTCGGGAAGGCATCAGAGCGTTTATACAGCCGGTAGGCGCGGCCATCCTTGATGACATCGGGGATGCATGTGAATTCAGCGCGTGCAACCAGCCGTCCGGACGAAACGTTCACAATGTCGACCGCATAGGGCTCGAACCGGGAATAGATCCCGTCCGCGATCTCCTCCCCATTCATCTCCGCATCCTCGAGGTTCTGTTCCAGTTCCTCGTTCAGGAGATTGAATTTGAACAGGAAAACAAAATCGCCGTCCGTACGCAGGGCCTTGAAAGCGGGGAGGAACCTGACGTCATTCAGGACTGCCTGCAGCTCAGGGGGAGGCTCGATGGTCAGGTTGATCTCCCGGAAGTGTTTGGTCTTGATCTCTTTGAGGTCTTGAGGAAGGACCATGGGTTCATAGCCCACTTCGATGCGGGAGGCCGATCCGTCCGCGAGATCCCGTATGTTCAGAATGTAGAGTGAGCCGGGCCCATCGCCTGCGTTTTCGTGATGTGTCTGGGCAAAGACGATCCGGTTTTCGCCCAGCACACCCCAGTGGAATTCACCCAGATAGGCTGAGCTGGAGCTCCCACCGTTTTGATTCAGTACGTAAGCCCGGGAGTGGTGTTTGACCAGCTCAGCAAGTGAATTTCCATCTGAGTACACAAGATATTTAAAGACCGGGAATTTACCCGGGAGGTCCCGGTTGCGGCCGAACACATGATAGATCCGCCTGTCCGCATCCAGCATGGACAATTGCGTCACATAGCTGAAGCTCAGGCCTTCCTCAAAACAGTAATCCCTGAGCAGCGGATCGGCGCCTCCGTTGTATTTTGTCAGGAACGCGTTATCAGGGCTGTAGAGGTTGAACTGCGAGAACGAGTTCCCGACAGCAAAAAAACCCGTGGGACTCAAAAGGATGTCCTGGGATTCTTGAAATTCGCCCGGGCCCTGTCCCTGCCCCCCGAGCCTCTCTTTCGGCACTCCGCCGGCATCGAAGATCTTGAGGTGATGCTCGTCTGCCACCAGTATGTCACCGTTGTCTTTTACAGCCAGGCCCTTAGGCTCAGCCAGCAGAAATTCTTCGGGCAGGCCTTCGTCTCCAAACGAGAGCTCAAAACGGAGCGCGCTGTACACAAAGGGGATATCGGCATCGGAACCGGCCGGACCGCCCGAGCTGCAGGCCGTGATGAACAGGCCTGTGAGGATTATCGCGATCGATCGTCTGTACATGGTTTCCTCACCGAAAAATTTCATGTGACCCCTTGATATTACATGAATTCCGTGAAATATAGACATTTTTCATGAATTATTCAGGTTATTAGAGTCCTGGGCTGGGAAAAAGGTTGGATAAAAAAAGCCCCCCACTCAGTAAGTGGATCCGGGCCAGAATATCCTCTCAGTTATTATGGGCGTGTTTTTCGAACCAGGCCCTCAGGTAGAGCTGACGCATCAGGCGATGGGTAGGGCGACGGAAGCCATGGTATTCGTCGGGCATGCGCACCAGCACGGTGTCCACCTGGTTGATCTTGAGGGCCCGGAAGTACTCCTCGCTCTGGCTGATAGAGCAGCGCAGGTCGTTCTCTCCGGTCATGACCATGGTCGGTGTCTTGACATTGGCCACGTAGTGCAGGGGTGAACGCACAGCATAGGACAGGGGATCTTCCCAGGGATATTCCCGAAAACCCCGGTGAAAGTGATAGCCGTCCGTGGTGCCCACGAAGGAGTACCAGTTGATGACCGGAGCCATGGACACAGCGGCCCGGAACCGGTCCGTATGCCCCACGATCCAGGCTGTGAGGCAGCCCCCGCCGCTCGAGCCGCACACGAACAGGTTGTCCGTGTCGATGGAGCCCTTGGCGATCACGGTGTCCACCCCGGCCATGAGGTCGTCGTAATCCTTGCCAGGGTAGGCATACTGGATGCCGTCCACAAAATCCTGGCCGTATCCGGTGCTGCCCCGCGGGTTCATATAAAAGACCGCATACCCGAGGGCCGCGAAGTTCTGGAAGGACCAGTTGAAGCCCACGGAGTACATGGCCTGGGGGCCGCCGTGGATCCAGAGGATGAGGGGGTATTTCCGAGAGGGATCGAACTCCGCCGGTCTGATCAACCAGCCCTGCAGGTCCAGTCCGTCCGGGGACTTGAACCACAGCTCCTCGACCTGCCCGAGGGTCATTCCGCCCAGGACATCGTCGTTCACATCGACCAGTTTTTGGACAGGCGCGGGATCTTCCAGGGTGAAGGTCGCCAGCACTCCCGGTGTGTGGGGATCGGAGAAACGTGTGGCCACCCTGCCGTTCTGTGCGAATGAAAGCCCGGACAGGGTGTGGTTCCCATCCGTGATCCTCCGGATCTTTCCAGCCAGGGACACGTGATAGAGGTTGGAGGTCCCCTTTTCCGACATCAGGTAGTAGACCCCCGAACTCGAACGGTCCCACGTCACGTTGGAGGGCGTGTTGAGCAGCCCCCCGGCCAGGAGCTTCTTCTGGCCTCCCAGAGTGTCCATGATATAGAGATCGAGGAAGGTGTGGGATTTTCTCTTTTCGTCAAAACCCATGTAGATCAGCCATTTCCCGTCCGGAGAGGCGAGCGCGTTGCGGTCCGGCCCGAAACGGTCGGTCAGGGTGGTAATCTTCAGCGTCTCGAGATCGACGGCATAGACCTCGGAATCTCCGTTCATGTAGTCCACATCCGGTTTGCGCACGGCGCTGAAGAAGATGGTCCGTCCGTCGGCCGACCACTCGGCCTGGACAGGGTGCCGGGGAGACTGCTGCATGGGGTAGTGAAGGTTGGGGCCGGAGGTGACCTGGCGGGGCGTGCCGCCCAGCTCCGTGTCGATCAAAAAGATGTGCTCACAGCCCCTGGGAATGAAGCCGCGGCCGTCGTTGCGCCAGGAGATGCGGTCTATGAGCACGGCCGGTGCCGCCCACTGCGCGCCCCTGGGTTTGGTGGGCATATCGATCGCGAGAATGGGCGAGGTGTCCGGGATGAACAGGGAGAAGGCCAGCTGTTTTCCGTCCGGAGCCCAGCGGATCCCGCGTGGAGCACTCTCCAGATGGGTAAGCTGGGCCGCCTCCCGGGTGTCGGGCCACAGGATGTGGACCTGGGTGGTCCCATCCCGGTCCGAGAGGAAGGCGATCCGCTTGCCGTCTGGAGACCAGATCGGCGAGGAATCCCGCCAGTTCCCGTGGGTCAGCTCCCTGAGCCTCCTCCCTTCCACATCCACGATCCACAGGTTGCTGCGGGAGCGGTCGTTCACCTTGTCTATCCGGGTCCGGCTGAAGATGATCTGTGATCCGTCCGGTGAGATGGCCGGGCTTCCCAAAGATTCCATCTTAAAGAATGTATCCGTAGCCAGCAGCTTAGCCCCTCCTTCTGCGGTGTGAACCGCTCCTGGGCCGGCCATCCAAAAACAGACACAGGTTGCCGCCAAGCAGGCCTTTGTGTAAGAAGACATCCGTGATCTCATGGGTCCCTCCTTAGGGATCGATTCGGACTTGAGTGTGCCCGGGACGAGAAGATTAGCCAGAATGACCGTCCCAGCTGCAACGATTTCTCTTTCCCTGGGTTATACAAAACGTATCACAGCGAAAACCGTATCGTCAACGCGAGAGGTATCTGTTACAATGGATACCTGCAGCAGGTCATGTCACTATCTCAGGATTCTTCACTCTGCGAGCCGCCCGCACCCTACTCTGAAAGCCGCCGGGCGCTGTTTATCCTGTTCCGGTTCCACCTCAGGGTGGGGGCACGCCTGGCGCTGCGACGGCTGGCTCCTGTGGCGGCCGTTTTTATGGCCCTCTATGTGATCCTCCGCCCGGAATTCTTCGCGGCGCTCATCGATGGGCTGGGTCGAGGAAGCGGCTGGGTGCTGGGCGCTTTTTCCGCCTTGCTGGTCCTTCTTTTCGCCTCTCTGGCTGCTCCCAGGCTTTTACTCGGACTCAGCGGCTGGCTCAGGCACCTCCCCTCCAGTGCCGCGCAGCGGCGGAGGTCGGCCCTGGCCGGCATGTGGGTCAGCCTGGTGCCTGTCCTCCTGGGCCTGGCCTTTGTGTACCTCACGGCTCACCTCCGCTCGAGCTCCATCAATGCCGCCTACCTGGCGGGATTGCCGGTCCTGGGATGGGCGGCGGCGCAGGCCGTCCTGCCCGTCCAGAACAAATATCGATCGCGGCTCCTTTCTCTCGCGGCCGCAGTGCTGGCTGCATCGGGAGGATGGCTGTATCTGGGTCTGAGTCTGGCCCTCCTCTGGGCAGCGGACCTCGTGTCGGGGCCCTTTGAACGTTCCCGGAGGACACCGGTCCGGTCGTCCCACACCCGGACGAGAGGACTTGCCTTTGTCATCCTCTGGCGAGCCTTGCGCTGGCGCCTGGTGCCCTGGTATGTTCTCTCCGGGTTCCCTCTCCTCCTGAGTTATGCCTATCTCAACAACAGCGTGGTGACGTCTTTGCAGAGGCAGAGGGCCCTTCTCTTCGGGACGGCATTGGCCCTGGTTTGTTTTACGGCCCTGACAGCCAGCGGCGCGGCCGCCCGGCGCCCGGTCTGGCCCTGGCTGCGCTGTCTGCCGGGATCGGCGCGATCGAGGATCCAGGGAGACGCCGTTTTCCTAGGCTTGCATGCGGCTCCGCTGCTCGTCCCATTAGGACTCATGGATTTCTATGCCTGTGCAGCAGTGGGCCTCGGGCTGCCGGCCCTGTCTCTCTACGCCGCGGCTGTCATGCGGCGGGCTCCCGAGCAGAAGATGTCGGCCCTGGGCCTGGTTTCTCTGATCGGGTCCCTGGGGGGGATGACACTTGCCCTTTTCCCTCCTGCGGCTCTGGTTTGTTTGGGCCTTATCCCCCTGCTCTTGAAGTTTGGCGTGGGCCTGGATCGGGGTCAGAAGGTCAGCCGCTGGCTGGAGATCCATCATCTCGCAGCCGGCGATCCGTATTCGTGGAGTCAAGAATGATCGTTTTCCGAGACGTGTCCTATGCCTATGAGGCAGGGTATCCCGTTCTGGATGGGATTCAGGTGGAAATGGCAGACGGTCTGAACCTGCTCCTGGGGCCGAACGGCTGCGGCAAGAGCACACTGCTGAAGCTGGCTTCCGGCGTGGAGAAACCGGATGCGGGCTCTGTCATGGTTGACGGAAGAGACCTCTGGAGAGATGAGATCGAGGCCCGCCAGCGGATCGCGTACCTCCCCGAGCATCCGGATCTGACACCCTATGCGACTCTTGATGAGATCGTGAGCCTCGTCTGCCGGATGCGGGGGCGGCCCCTGGAAGAAGGCCGGGGGGCCCTGGATTTCTTCGGGCTCCAGGGGGCGGCCCACCACACGGTGCGGGAGCTGTCGCTGGGTCAGCGGCGCAGGGCCGTGTTTGCCGCGGTCCTCATCGGGACCCCGGAGCATGTCCTGTTGGATGAGCCCCTGGCCGGGATGGACCGCTCCATCAAGCCCCGGATCCTGGCCTGGATCCAGGAACAGGTCGATCGGGGAGCCCTGGTCGTGGTGGTCTCGCATAATATCGAACCCTTCCGCGAGTTGGCCGTTCGGTTGGTCACTGTAAAGGAGGGAAAGGCCCTGAGCTTCTCCGACCTGCCTCAGAACCCTGCTGAAAAGCTCGATTTGATCGACCGGTTGGCCCAGGGAAAGGCCCCGGAGGCACCTTGACCTGCAGATTTTCCAGCTTAGAGAGAATCTATCTGCTGGGGGCATGGGCTTCGCATTGCCAGGACCAGCCGGAGCTCGAGGAGCTGTCCCGGCGTCTGGGCATCAGCCCCTTCCACCTGCAGCGTGTAGTCACGCGCCGGCCGGGCGGTGGGCAGTGCCGTGGGCGCCAATCCCATCGGCTACTTGATCCCCTGCCATCGTGTGATCCGCAGCATGGGGACCTTCGGTCGTTATGGTTCTGGTCGCACGCGCAAGCGGGCCCTGCTGGGTTGGGAGACGGCGCACCGCTCGACCTGACTCTCCTTCTCATTTCGGGCCGGAGTTGTTACAATAAAAGCTGAGGTCATCCGATCTCCTTCTGCGGATAAGATGCTGACTGCTAGGCTCGAATATGCGGCGCTATGGGTGGGCTTTGCCCTGCTCTTTTGCGGTTGTTCGGCCCTCTCCCGCCCGGATCTCGACCCCGAAAGCCAGGCCTTCTACGAAACCGCCCGTCTGATCATGACAAAGGTGGAAATCCGGATCTTTAATCATCTCCCGGATGCCGAGTCGCGGGCGGAGTTCGTCCAGGAATTCTGGGAGAAACGAGACCCTGACCGCTCCACTGAGGGTAACGAGTTCAAGGAGGAGTTCGACCGCCGGGTCGACTATGCAGACCGGCGTTTCATGGAGGGAATTCCCGGATGGAAGACCGACCGGGGGCGCATGTACATCTACTTCGGCCCTCCGGACAAGATCGATCGTTATCCCGTCCTCGGCGATCCCGAAGTCAAGGGCATGGTGATCTGGTATTATTACCGCTATGGTTTTGCCCTCCGTTTCCTGGATGAGGACGGTACCGGCATGTATACCTTAGATCCCTACTACGGGATCGCGGGGAGTTTTTACGACGCCGTGGAGAGCGTAAAGCTGGGGACGATGCCTGGCTGGGACGAGACCTTTCAGGACCGGCACGCAAACTTTCACGCGGAATTCCTGCCTCGGGATCAGGCCCTGCAGATCCGCCTGCCCGTGAAAGCGCTGATCTTCTTGGAAGGTGAGGATATGCTCTCGGCTGATATAGTGCTGGAGTTCTTCATCTACACGCGAAAGGGGGAGAAGATCATGCGGTTTCAGCGGGAGGCCCGATTTGAAAGCACCGAAGAGGAGCTGGTGGACATGGAGGATGCCGTATTCACCTTCCCCATGGATATCGAACCCGGAGACTATTATTTTGACATTACCCTGGGAGGGAGCGGATTGGCCAAGACCCGGAAGATCTTCGAGATCGAGATCAGGACATGATGATGCTTCGATACCATAGACCCAAGCAGATCTGGTGCTGGGTTCTGTTCATCCTGGGATGTGGATATGCCTACGGCACGGACAGCCGGATTTTCGAACAGGACAAGGTTCCGCTGTACCAGGAGTTCCTCGACCTGACCCAGTACATCAGGCTCCCTCAGGAGAGTGAGGTGTTCCACCTGCTGCCCAGCGACCGGGATCGCAGTGCGTTTATCGATACGTTCTGGAAGCAGCGGGATCCCACTCCCGGAACTCCCCAGAACGAATACAAGGAAGAACACATCCGGCGCGTCAACCATGCCAACAGATATCTGGGCCGGGGGACGGTACGGGCCGGCTGGATGACCGATCAGGGCCGGATCTATATAATCCTGGGGCCTCCCGTCAGCATTGAAAGGTTTGTCGGGTCTATCGATGTGTACCCGGCCGAAGCCTGGTATTACTACGGAGAGGAGTCCAGGGGCCTCCCTCCGCATTTTGCCGTGGTGTTCTATAAAAAACGTGGAGCTGGGGAATTTGTCCTCTACGACCCGGCGGGCGACGGGCCCTCGAGCCTGCTCGTCCGATTGGATAACCTGGATCCCACCAACTACGAGCAGCTGTACCATGAGATCGTGGAACTGGCTCCCACCCTGGCCCCGGTCGTGCTGTCCATGATCCCCGGGGAGATCCCCTTCGATTTCCAGCCGTCGCTGGATACTCCTCGCATCATGACCGGCATTGTTCAGTCCCCCTCCAGAGACGTCAACGTGTCCTACGCCACGCATTTCCTGGATTATATAGGCCTGGTCAGCACGGACTACATGACCAATTATGTGGACAGCTCGGCCGAGCTGGCCGTGTTCCCGGATCCGGTGTTGGGCATGAATTTCGTTCACTTCGCGATCGTCCCGGAACGGGTATCGGTGGATTATTTCGAGACCCGGGACCAGTACTACTGCAGCTTCAAGCTCACGGTCAGCCTGAGGCGCGGCGATGAGATCATCCTCCAGTATTCCAAGGATCTCCCGGTCTATATCCCTCCTAATGAGCTGGAGAACGTGCTGGCGCACGGGCTTTCCATCGAAGACAGCGTTCCCGTGGCCG
>JAUWTO010000287.1 GCA_030614685.1 Candidatus Aminicenantota bacterium | reverse complement strand
CGAAAAGATCCGCCGTATCCAGCCCCTTGGCCCGGAACTGTATCATGGTGGCACCGGCTTCCACAGACTCCTTCACCACCGAAGGAAGGAAACGACCTCCGGCCGCCTTGATATCGGCGATCACGCAAAGCCTCCAATCGATCTTTGCCATGGATTTCCCTAGCATCATTGCGTTCATCTTACCAGGAATCCCAGCGAAAGGTCTAATTCTGTATAAACAGCGATGGTATAGCGCACTTATCCGCAATCTGTCACATACCTCTTGATGTTTCTTGTGTTGGAAGTGTTTGCAAAAGAGGCCCGCTTTGAGTATATATGATACATCACTCCATTGGAGGTGCTTCCCCATGTTTTCAGACATTATTGACGTCATACTGGGAAACGTCTATCTGAAGTTTCTTGCCACTCTGGTCCTGTCTCTGATCGTGGCTTTCATGGCCAAACTCATCATGAAAAGGATCTTCAGGCCGCTGGCCCGGAAGACGAAAACCAAGATTGATGATCTTTTAGTGAGGAGTATATCTTCGGTCATATTCTATGCCGTCCTCGCCTATGGTTTCAGGCTGGGGTTCTCTCATTTCCAGTTTGATTCCGCTGCCCTGACAAACCTGGTCGATTCCCTGCTGGTCTTGATCATCAGTATATTCCTTATCCGGATCATCAACAATTTCGCCAAACACTGGAAGACTGAATGGGCTGACAAGACGGAGTCGACGGCCGACGACCGCCTGATCCCTCTCCTGAAAAATATACTGGAGGCCGTTGTGATCGTCCTAGCCGTGTTTTTCATCCTGGATGTATGGGATGTCAACATCACCCCCCTGTTGGGGACCGCGGGCTTGGCCGGGATCGCCCTCAGCTTCGCAGTCAAGGATTCACTGGCCAACATCATCGGCGGGATCCAGCTCGTCATTGACAAGACCTTCAAGGTGGGGGATAAGGTCGAGCTTGAGTCCGGCGATATGGGCGTGATCCTGGATATCGGGCTGAGGAGCACCAAGCTGCGCACCTATGACAACGAGGTCATCTACATCCCCAACGGCCAACTGGCCAATGCCAGGATCAAGAACTTCACGGTCCCGGATCTATCCATCCGAGTCAATGTGAACTTCGGGGTTGAATATGGATCGGAAACCGAGAAGGTACGGAATGTCGTCCTGAATGCCGTCAGGGCCACGGCCGGTGTGCTCGAAGAACCGGAGCCGGTGGTCCAGTTCCTCAAGATGTCGGATTTCTCCCTGGATTTCGTGGCCCGGGCCTGGGTGGCCAGCTATGCGGAGGCCTATGCGATGAAAGTCGAGCTCACAGATGTAATCTACAACGCCCTTGGTGAGGCCGAGATCGGTATCCCATTTCCCACTCGAACCGTCTTTACCAAGGAGATCGAATAAGAATGGAAACGAAGAAAACGCATATGCTGGAGAAATGTCTGCAGAAGATACCGGAGGTCAAGGACTTCCCCAAGCCGGGCATCGGCTTCAAGGATATCACGCCCCTGGTGGAGGATGCCGAGTGTTTCCGTTTCATGGTCGACCAACTGGCGGCTTGGGCCGAAGAGCAGGGGGCCGAGATCGTAGCCGGCATCGAATCCCGCGGCTTCCTGTTCGGCGCGGCTGTGGCGTACAAGCTGGGACTGGGGTTGGCCGTGGTTAGGAAAAAGGGCAAGCTGCCGCGTGAGACCGTGAGTGTGCGTGCCCCCAACGAGTATGCGGTCGAATACTTTGAAATGCACACGGACAGCGTAAGATCCGGGCAGAAAGTCCTGATTATCGACGATCTGATCGCCACGGGATCCTCCTCCATCAGCGCCATCGACCTGGTCCAGAAACTGGGAGGGGACGTGGTCGGATTTGCGGCGGTGGTCGAGCTTGCGTTCCTGAAGGGCGTGGAGGCCATCCGCTCCGCCCATCCCGATGTGGAAATCAAGGCCCTGATCCGATTCGACGAATGAAGGACTGGTTGAACCGGTTTTTCAAGCTGGAGGAAAACCAGACCACGGTCCGGGTGGAGATGCTGGGCGGTGTCACCACCTTCATGACCATGTCCTACATCATCTTTTTCCAGCCTGCGGTCCTCTCTGCCGCCGGCATGGACTGGGGCGCCGTCATGGTGGCCACCTGCCTCTCCGCCGCCCTGGCGACGCTGCTCATGGGGCTGCTGGCGCGCTATCCCATCGCCCTGGCTCCGGCCGTGGGGCACAACGTATTTTTTGCCGTGGTGGTGTGCGGGACCATGGGCTACTCCTGGCAGGTGGCGCTGGGTGCGGTCTTCATCTCGGGCTCGGTGTTCATCCTGCTTTCCCTTATGGGCGCCTGGGATAGGCTGGTTGCCGGCGTGCCTGATTCCCTCAAGCATGCCATCGCCGTGGGGATCGGGCTCCTGATCGCGTTTGTGGGGCTGCAGTACGCCGGCCTGGTCGTGGCCGAGCCCACGGTGCTGGTCCAGATCGGAGACTTGACCAGCAAGCCGGTGGTCATGGCTCTCTTCGGGGTGGCGTTGACCGCCGTGCTCATGGCGCTCAAGGTGCGGGGGGCCATCCTCATCGGGATCCTGGCCACGGCCGCGTTGGGCATCCCCCTGGGTGTCGTGCAGTACCAGGGGATACTTGCCGCTCCGCCCTCCATCGCCCCCACGCTGTTCAAGCTGGACATCCTCGGGGCCCTGCAGACCGGGCTCGTGACCGTGATCTTCGTGTTCTTTTTCCTGGACCTTTTCGATACGGTCGGGACCCTGATCGGTGTCAGCAGCCAGGCCGGCTTCCTTAGAGACGGGAAACTGCCGCGCTCCAACCAGGCCATGTTCTCCGATGCCGTGGGCACGGTCGGGGGAGCGCTCCTGGGCACATCCACGGTGACCAGCTATGTGGAAAGCGCCACCGGGATTTCCCAGGGGGCGCGTACCGGGCTGGCCAACATGTTCACCTCATTTCTCTTCCTGGTGGCCCTGTTTTTCAGTCCCCTGGCCGAGATGGTGGGCGGGGAGTACGTCTACAGCGTGACGAACCTGGTAGGCGGGGAGAGCATCACCCGGCAGCTCCTGCTCCGGCCCGTGATCGCGCCGCCCTTGATCATCGTGGGCTTCCTGATGATGAAGAGCGTCCGGCACATTCAGTGGGATGACCTGACCGAAGGCATCCCCGCCTTCCTGGCCATCATATTCATGCCCCTGACCTTGAGCATCACGGAAGGGATCGCCTTCGGGTTTGTCTCCTATTCCCT
>JAUWTO010000344.1 GCA_030614685.1 Candidatus Aminicenantota bacterium | reverse complement strand
GGTGTATCTGGCGGGGCCGACGAGACTCGAACTCGCGACCTCTGGCGTGACAGGCCAGCGTTCTTCAACATCCAATTATTAACTATAAATTTGCTAGTCATTTGCCATTTTGAGCTAAAATTACTCAAAATAACTGGCTAAACCGTTTCGGGGGAAGACTAGACAGGTTCAGAGAAGCAAAATATATTAATTAACCAATTTAATTACCAATTTAATCACTAGTAATCCCATAGAACCCATGCTATACTATAGGAAATTCCTGTTTGACTGGCTGGACAGGAGACCCTCTAATTACCCCCTTTTGCTTATATTCCCCTTACAGCCAGTATTCTTTCCCATTCATTTGATTTTTTGCCCAGCTTTCAATACCATCTCTCACATCTAACCGAGGAGTGAGGATATGAAATCCTTGGCTGTATTTTCCGTGGCCTTCCTGATCCTGGGGCTGGCACTGCTTTCCAATCAGAAGCGGCCGCGGCTTCGTGAGTTCGGGATCGAGACCGGGATCCTGAAGCCTGGAAAGCTGAATGCGATCACGGATGTCAGCGGTGTTTTGGTCGGTCAGGTCACGATAATCGAGGGCCAGGACATTCGGACAGGCGTGACCGTGGTCCTGCCCCATGGGGGCAATGTGTATCAGAACAAGGTGCCTGGAGCCGTGTATGTGGCCAATGGTTATGGCAAGCTCATGGGCACGACCCAGGTTGAGGAGCTGGGGAACATCGAGACTCCCATTGTATTGACCAACACCTTGAGTGTTCCCACGGCTGCGGATGCGGTCATCGACTACATACTGGGCCTGGAAGGGAACGAGACCGTGGGTTCAGTCAATGCGGTGGTGGGTGAGACCAATGACGGGCATCTCAACGACATCCGCGGCCGCCATGTCAAGAAAGGCCATGTGATCGAGGCCATAGAGAAGGCAGCATCAGGCCCGGTGGAGGAAGGAAACGTGGGTGCGGGCACAGGCACCACCTGCTACTCGTACAAGGGAGGCATCGGGACCGCCTCGAGGAAGCTTCCTGAGGAGTTGGGGGGCTACACTGTGGGCGTTCTGGTCCAGACCAACCACGGGGGTGTGCTTCGGATAAACGGCCTGCCTGTGGGTGTGAAGCTCGGGAGGTATTCCTTTCAGCGCTATGTGGAGGGAGACACGGACGGCTCCTGCATGATGGTGGTGGCCACAGACGCTCCCCTTGAGAGCCGCAACCTCAAGCGCCTGGCCAAGCGGGCGCTCTTGGGGATTGCGCGCACCGGGGGCTACTATTCCAATGGCAGCGGGGACTATGCCGTCGCGTTCTCCACGAATGAGGGGCTGCGGATCCCTGCGCGGACGCGTGAGACCACACGGAAGATCGAGGTGCTGCGGAACGAAAGGCTGTCTCCCCTGCTCCTGGCTGCGGCTGAAGCAGCGGAAGAGGCCATCCTCAACTCGATCTTCAAGGCCGAGGCCATGGAGGGCTGGGACGGGCACAAAGTGGATGCCCTTCCTTTAGATAAGATCCGGGAACTCCTGGACCAGAGAATAACGCAATGAAAAAGACCATCGGCATCATGGGCGGCATGGGGCCAGTGGCCACGCGCTACATGTATGACCTGATCCTGTGCCGTACAGACGCGGGTACAGACCAGGACCACATTCATGTGATCATAAACAGCTATCCCCAGGTCCCGCTGCGGACCGATGCGATACACGGGGCAGGGCCCTCCCCCACTCCCTTTCTGAAGCAGGGGATCGAGGCATTGATCAATGCCGGGGCTGATTTTGTGGTGATGCCGTGTGTCACGGCGCACTTTTTCATCCCAGAGGTAAGCGAAGAGATCGAATTCGAGTTTGTGAGCCTATTGGATGAGGCGGGACAATGGGCCGGGACAAACCTCCCGGGGATACGGAGGGCAGGGCTCATCGCCAGCAGGGGGGCGATCGAGTCCAGGCTTTTTCACCAGGCGTTTGCGGCTCAGGGTATCGAGATCCTGACACCCGGGGAAGAGGAACTGGACCGGAGCATGGAGGCTGTGTTCGGGTCTGAGGGCATTAAGGCGGGACACACGACCGGTGGTCCCCGGGAGGCGATCCTCTCTGTGGCCGGGTCGCTTATAGAGCGAGGGGCAGAGGCGGTCATCGCGGGCTGCACCGAGGTCCCACTCGTATTGAGGCCGGAGGACATCTCTGTGCCGCTTATCGAACCCATGAAGATCGCGGCCGAGGTATGCATCACAAAGGCCGGGTACAGACTAAAAACGGAGGCACAATGAAAAACAAGGCGGCTCTAAGGCGTTTTCGGTTCTCTCTGCTCTTGGCGTTCTTGGTCTTGGCTGTTGGGCACACCTGGACCATCTCCCAGGACCTGGCTGTTGGAACGGAGGGCCTCCCTGAGGGGTGTACCGTCATCCTGGTGGGCAAGGACGCCTCGACCGACGG
>JAUWTO010000008.1 GCA_030614685.1 Candidatus Aminicenantota bacterium | reverse complement strand
TACATACTCCTGCCTGAGCTTCTGAAACAGTCTCCCTTTGTCCATTACGATTCCCTGTATGCGGCTTTCGGATGGCGTAAGTGGTTCAGCGCCTCCCGTATGGCCCCTGATGTCGCGTTTTTTTGCGGCAGCGTACTAAGCAATACGGAGGACAGGACCTCAAGGCATGATGATCAACCGTTGGGTACGGGTTACCCGGATCTCAGTCGTGGCCTGTTACCTGATGTGTTTGCTCAGCCGCTCGGCCAGAGTGGGATCAAGATTCTTGAGATTGTTGTAGACTTCCCGCGCGCTGGCATAATCTTTGAGATTCAGGTACGCGATGGCGAGGTTGTAATGAGCATTCCCGTTCTGCGGTTCGAGTTCGATGACCTTGAGCAGAGGCTCCACAGCGGGTGACCATCTTTTCAGCTGCATATTGCAGATGCCCAGGAAGAGCCATCCCTGAGAATTATCCGGAACTATTTCGACCAGCTTTTGAAAGACCGGTATTGCCTCCTTGTAGTTTTTCATCTGGTAATAGATGTTGCCCAGGTTGAGATAGGCGAAGTCTAACCCCGGATTCAGCTCTATGGCCTTGTTCAACGCACCGATGGCTTCCTGGTATTTTTTCTGGTTGGAGAACATGATCCCCAGGTTGTAATAGGCCTCCGCATTATTGGGGTCCTGATCGACCATCTTCTGTGCCGCTTCCAGGGCTTTCTCGGGCATCTTGGCCTCGTCATACATGCGAACGATGATGTTGAGGTAGATCTTCGCGTCGTTCGGGCTCATTTGAGCAAGCTCTTCGTACTTTGCAGAAGCCTCATCATACATGGCGGCCTTTTCCAGTGCCTGGGCCAGCTTGGAGTTTTTGTGAACGCTCTGCGGATCAATTTCTGCTGCCCTCTGGAACAAGCGCACCGCATCCGGATAGCGCTCCAGTTCCATGTAGCATTCAGCCAGCTCGAAATGGCTTTCTCCGGGGGTTTGGGGTTCGGTCGCCAGGAATTTTTCATAGGCGGCCGCTGCCTTGTCAAAAATCCTCTGTTCCCAGTAGGCCCGTCCGATCAGATGGAACGCCTCCATATTCTGCGGATCCATCTGCACGGCGCGTTCCAATGGCGCCACCGCGTCGGTCCATTTCATCATGTTGATATACACCTGGCCTAAGCCAAAATAGGCGCTGGCATCACTGGGGTCGAGCTCCTGGATTTTTTTATAGGACGCGACGGCGGCGGTAAAGTTCCGCTGCTTGCTCTCGATCTGGGCCAACAGCTTGTAGGTCGGCAGGTCATCCGGTTTGAACTTCAAGTACTCCTTGAGATACTTGGCGGCCTTGCTCGTGCTCGCTACGGCTCCAAACAAGCGGGAGGCCAGGAAGATTCCTTCCTCGGTCTTGAAGTAATCCACTGGGTCCTGGCGTTTGAATTTGACGGCCTTGCCCGTAGCACTCAGGGTGCTGCTGAGGCTGCCGGGAAGCACGAATTTGGATGATGATTCGACGAACGTCAGGATGCCCACGACCACGCCGTTTTCATCGAAGACCGGTGCTCCAGTAGCCGTTTCAGGAGCTGTGATGCTGGTGTCCGCCACCTGTTTGCCGGTGCCGTATTCCGCCAGGTTGATGATCTTCCCCGTATACGCCTGGATCTGCCCAGCCTCGTTGCATCCGATGGCATACAGTTGGCTGCCGAATTTAACGGTCTCGAATCCTGCAGGCGTGAGCGTCGGTGCTTTGCTCTTGATCGCGACGATGGCAAGGTCGCTGGCCTTATCAAACGAGATGATGCCCTCGATCTTGACTTTTTTGCCGTATATATCAAGTCCCTCTGCGTTCTTGGCTTCACTGATCAGGTGGTAATTCGTGAGCATGAGGTTTTGTCCGATCACGAATCCCGTGCCCCGAGTGATCTCCATCTTATCTTCGTCCTGAACCATTACAAAGATCACGCTGGCCTTGTTTTTTTCGAAGATCGCGCCGCCTCCTTCAGACTGCGAATAGAGCGGTGCAGTGGATACACATATAACCAAGATCCCCAACAGGGCCATTGCCCATCGTATGTTTCGCATCTTCACCTCCGACTATGAGTGTATGTATAACGACAAGTCCAATTTACACTTTCCTTTCATTCCCTGTCAAATAATTTTCCCCGAGACAATCATCTGTCGCCCAGGATCAAGTAGCGGATAAACCGCTGGATAAACAATAGCGTGGAGAGGGTGGCAGGTTACTCATTACATTTTGCCTATGATAGGGTGAGTACACAGGGGGGGATAAGCGTATTGTTAACGACTTCAAGCTCACGGCAGGGTGGCAACACAGGAGGGGGCGGGACAGGACGCCTTGACAAGCAAGGAGGCATGGCCTAGCCTAGGGCCGTGCATAATTCAGAGGACGGCATGGATCTTCCTCAGTCAAGAGGGCATCACAGGGCCGCCTCACAGCGGGCCGTCAGATTCGTGCTCGCGGGGATGCTGACCAGCATATCGGTGTGGATCGCCCTTTTGGTCCTGGCTCCCTATCTCAGGTCGATCCAATCTCCGTGGGATTCTCTGGTGTACGCCGCCTTCGCCCCCACGTGCCATCAGATCGATTCCCGCTGCCTGCATATATTCGGCCACCCCATGGCCGTATGCGCCCGCTGTCTGGGCATATACCTGGGATTTTTTGTGGGAAGCTGCCTTTTCCCCTGGCTCGCGACCTGGCCCCTGAGGCTGCCTCGGCCGCGGACCTTTGTATTCTTCACCCTGCCCATAGCTCTGGACACTTTTGGCAACATGTTCCGGGTGTGGCCTACTCCCTCCCCAGTCCGATTGGCCCTGGGGATCTCCTGGGGCCTCATCCTCCCCTTCTACCTAGTCCCGGGCCTGACGGATCTCCTGCAGAGGCCTCCCAAAATATTTTCCTTGAAATGACCCTGATGAAACAATAGAATAGAACAAATCCTGCTGGAGCACGCTTTATGAACAATCAAAGACCGGGAATGTTCGTGCCCGCTCTAATCGGCGGGGCGCTCGCAGGCATCCTTACGGGGATCCCTCTCGTCAATTGTTTCTGCTGCCTCTGGCTAGTGGGGGGGGGCGCGGTCGCCGCATACTTCTTGCGAAAAGACTCGCCCGTGGATTTGAGATCCGGGGACGGGGCCATTGTTGGCATTTTTTCTGGTATGGTGGCAGCGGTCATCGCTTTCTTGATCAGCATCCCCCTGGCTCCGTTGGACAATGCCATTGCCCGCAGTATGATGGATTGGGCTTCCGAGTATGCGGATCAGATGCCCGAATTCTGGGAATCAATGATGCGGGGCGAGGGCCTGGAGTCTTCTGTTCCCTTCATGATGTTGGAGCTCTTCATCAATATCGTGGTCTTCTCTGCCCTGGGGGCCTTGGGGGGGATCATAGGTATCTCGCTGTTCAAGAAAAAGACAGCCCGATCCGCACAGGGAGTGATCGATGTTCCTAAAGACCAAGTCGATACTGAGACCTCAGATAATCATCAATCCTGAATCCGATAAAGGTCGGACAGGGAAACGATGGAAGCAGATAAAGGAGGCTGTGCGTTCCATCTTCAATGAATATCGCTTCGAATTTACAGAGAAGCCCTGCCATGCAACGGAGATTTCCCGGTCGGCCATCAAGGACGGTGTAGAGCTCATCGTTGGCATAGGCGGCGACGGGACCATGAACGAGATCGCTAACGGATTTTTTGAAAACGACCAAATTTTAAATCCTGAGACGGCATTGGGCGTAGTCCCCTCGGGGACCGGGTCCGACTTCAGCCGCAGCCTGCATATCCCGTCGAGCTATAGGAATGCCCTGGAACTGATCACCAAAGCCCCCTCCCATGCAATCGATGCAGGAAAGGTCCTATTCACGGATCACAGCGGTACCGCTTGCGAACGATTCTTTTTGAATATCTCCGACTTCGGTATCGGGGGCGAAGTCGTCCGGCACATGAACCTGAAAAAAATGGAAAAGAAAAAATCCTCCTATTTTCGGAGTGCCCTCTCCACTTTTATTCACTACAAGAACAAAAGGCTCCGGATCCGGATCGATGGGAAGGACCTCCCGGAGGACGACTACATGATGGGGGCCATCGCCAACGGCAAGGTCTTTGGCAAGGGTATGCTAGCAGCACCGAATGCGAAGCTGGACGATGGCCTGTTCGATGTACTCCTGGTCAAGGGCATGAGACTGGTGGAGTTCCTCCGCACAATACGGCGCCTGTACTCCGGCACGCATCTCCCCCACCCCAAGATCGACCTGATACGCTGCCAGACCGTGGAGGTCACGTCTGCGACCGAAGAGGCTCAGGATGTCTTCATCGAAGTGGACGGTGAACAGGTCGGCCAGGTTCCGGTTCGCTTCGAGATCCTGCCGGGGTGTTTTCCCATTAAAGCCCATTTATGATACGTGCCTTCATCTCACCTTGATTGCCCAAGGCCTGGATCATTCAAGACCAAGTCCAGCCGGTTATTTTTTTTTACGTTTGGCTAGGTGCTGCTTATAGGCCAGGTAATCATTCGTGAGCACGGTATGGCCCTTCTCATCCACGTAGCGGTAGATCTCGCTGCCACTGCGGATGACGCTGTTCCGGAATCCACTTCGCTTGATCTTATCAATGTAGTTGATGGTTTCTCGATAGGGAGGTATGCCTCCATATTTTGCTACCGCCGACTGACCGGCATTGTAAGCCGCCAGCACGAGGTTGGTGTTTTTGTCGTAGAGCTTCATCAGGTCCCTGATATACTTGACGCCTCCCTCGATATTTTCCATGGGATCGAAAATGTCCTTCACACCATACTGTTTAGCCGTAGCGGGCATGAGCTGCATCAGGCCCATGGCCCCTTTGTGTGAGACGGCCCTCGAGTTGTAGTTGGATTCCACCTTGATTATCGAGTGGATGAGTTGGGCCGGAACCCTGTATTCACGGGCCATGACCTTGACGATCCCATCGTATTCGGCTCTGGAACCCTGCAGGCCCAGCAGAGGAGTTAAGACGTATAATAAAAGACAGGTCCATCCCAGGCCCAGAATCTGAACGGATCGCTTTTTCATGGTTCCTGACTAAAATTCTGGCAGATGCGCAGGGACAAATCAATCCCCCTTTGGGGTGATTTTGAGTACCGCATAGGTTTCCTGAAGGGCCCGGCCTAGTCCTGCAGGATCCGATCCCCCTGCCTGAGCAAAATCCGGCCGCCCCCCACCCCCGCCCTTGACCAGGGGAGAGATTTTACGGATGAGATCATCGGCCTTGATCCGGGATATCAGGTCCTTGGTCACGGCCGCGACCAGCATCGCCTTTCCCTGGCTCTCGGCCCCCAGGACCACAACGCCCGAGCCCAACCGCTGCCTGAGGACATCGGCCAGTTCACGCAGTTCTGACATGTCCAACCCTTGGACCTGCTTCGTGAGAACGGAGATCCCATCGATGTCTCGGATCTCTTCTTTCTCCTCCTGGAAATCCTGGTTTGCGATCTTTTGCCGAAGGGATTTGATCTCCTTCTCGTGTTCCTTAAGCATTTTTTTGAGCCGTTCCAGCTGCGGTAAAAGGTCTGCGCGGCCTGAGCTCAGCGAGGCCTGCACGTCCTCCAGCAGGTCTTCGTTCTCCTGAACATACTGCAAGCCTGACTCTCCGGTGACCGCCTCGATCCTCCGCATCCCTGAGGCAATGCTGCTCTCGGAGACGATCTTGAATAACCCGATCTCTCCGGTGTTGTGGGCATGCACACCACCGCACAACTCACGGCTGAATCCATCGATCACGACCACGCGCACCTGTTCCCGGTACTTTTCCTCGAATATCGCCATGGCTCCGGACGCGATGCCCTCTTCCAGCGAGGTCACCTCAGTGAGGACCGGTATGGCTTCCTGCACCTTGCTGTTAACCAGAGCTTCAATCCCATGCCTCTCGCTGGAGCTCAAGGAAGAAAAATGTGTGAAATCGAACCGAAACCTGTCGTGGGCGACCAGAGAACCGGCCTGTTTCACATGGTCCCCCAGGATCTGCCGTAGAGAGGCATGCAGGAGGTGGGTGGCCGTGTGGTTCTTGCGTATTGCCTGTCTCCTGACCGCGTCCACCGCCGCTTCCACCCTGTCGCTCACTCGAACGCTCCCGGACAGGATACGGACCCTGTGGGAAATCAGTTCCGGGAGGGGGGCAACGGTGTTCTCGACCAGCGCAGAGAAGTGGGGATTCTTAAGGACGCCGATATCGCCTACCTGTCCCCCAGCCTCTGCATAGAACGGCGTTTCCTGTAGGAAGATTTCCCCCTCATCCCCTTCCCGGAGTTCGGAGGCTTGGAGCCCGTCCTTCATCAGCGCGACCACTCCAGCGTCGGCCAGCCTGTTCAGATCGTATCCCACAAAACGTGTACTGTGGTCTTTTAACGGCTCATAGGCCTTCAGCGCTTTCTGCCGCTCTTCACCTTTCCAGGCCGACCGTGCGCGTTTTCGCTGGTCCTCCAGCTCGTTCTGGAATCCGTCTTCGTCCACGGTCATGCCTTCTTCTTCCGCCAGCTCACGGGTCAGGTCGAGGGGGAAGCCGAAGGTATCGTACAGCTTAAAAACTTTGTCACCGGGGACAGCGGACCGGCCCTCTCCGCGTACCGCCGCCACATACTGTTGAAATACCTTGAGACCGGAGGTCAGTGTAGAGGCAAAGCGCTGTTCCTCGGCTTGACAGACATTGGAGATATAGGAAGCGGAGTTCAGCAGCTCCGGGTAGGCATCCTTCATGATATCGCAGACCACACTCACCAGGTTGTAAAGAAACGGCTCATCCAATCCCAGAGAATTGCCGGCACGAAAGGCGCGGCGCAGCAAACGTCGCAGCACATAGCCGCGTCCGTCGTTGGCCGGCATGATGCCGTCACCGATCAGGAAAGACACGGCGCGTATGTGATCGGCTATGACGCGCACAGCAACATCCGACTCATCGTGTGCTGGGAGCTCCCGGCCGATCATCTCACCCACGGCATCGATAATAGGCACGAAGACATCGGTCTCGAAATTGTTGGTTTTCCCCTGCAGCACGGCGGCCATGCGCTCCAGGCCCATCCCCGTATCCACCGAGGGAGATGGGAGGGGCTCGATCCGGCCGTCGCTCTCCTGGTTGAACTGCATGAACACCAGGTTCCAGAGTTCGACGAAACGATCACTGCCGGAGCGGATCAGGTCCTCAGGGCTCCCATCCTCAAACTCAGCCCCCAGGTCATAATGGAGCTCGGAACACGGACCGCAGGGGCCTGTCTCCCCCATGCTCCAGTAGTTGTCTTCCTTCCCCATCCGGAAGATCTTGCTCTCCGGGAGGCCGATTTCCCCTTGCCAGATGGCGAAGGCCTCTTCATCTTCTACATAAACGGTGGCATAGAGGCTCTTTTCAGGAAGGCGGAACACCTCGGTCATGAGCTCCCAGGCAAAGGCGATGGCGTCTTGCTTGAAATAGTCACCGAAGGAAAAGTTGCCCAGCATCTCGAAGAACGTGTGATGCTTGCCGGTTTTACCTACGGTATCCAGGTCGTTGTGCTTGCCGCTGACACGCATGCATTTCTGGACCGATGCGGCGCGTGCATAGCTTCTTTTCTCGAGTCCCAGAAAGACATTCTTAAACTGATTCATCCCCGCGTTGGTGAACAGAAGCGTGGGATCATCCTGGGGAAGGAGGGCTGAGCTCTCCACGACCTTGTGGCCCTTCTGTGCAAAATAATCCAGAAACGCTTCCCGGATATCCTGTGTTTTCATCTATCGTCGTCGAACTTTTTATCGGTTTTTTCTTCCCGATCGATCTTGCTCATTTCCTTTTCCATGTCCGCAAGCGCGACATCGAGAGTCGACCGGATCCCCATCACCCTGAGCTTGAAATTATCTGGGCTCGAGGAGTAGCGCAGGCCCTGCTCATAAGAGACGTAGCCGTCTTTGTAGAGCTGATAGATGGATTGATCGAATGTCTGCATCCCATATTGGGAGACACCCGAGGCGATGGCATCCCGGATCAATACGGTCTTGTCCCGATCATGGATGCACTCGGCTACATAAGGCGTGTTGATCATGACCTCGACCGCGGGGACTCGTCCGCCTCCTTCTTTCCGCGGGATCAGGCGCATGGATACTACGGCTTTCAGGATGCTCGACAGCTGGAGGCGCACCTGACGCTGGTGGTGGGGTGCGAAGACCGAGATAATGCGGTTGATGGTCTCAGCCGCGTCTATTGTGTGAAGTGTGCTCAGCACCAGGTGACCCGTCTCTGCAGCCAGCAGGGCTGTCTCAATGGTGTCGAGGTCCCGCATCTCTCCGACCAGGATGATGTCGGGATCTTCACGAAGTGAAGCCCGGAGGCCCCTGGAAAACGAAATGACATCCATCCCTACCTCGCGCTGACTGATGTTGCTTTGTTTGTCGCGGTGTAGGTATTCGATCGGGTCCTCGATGGTAATGATGTTCTCTGTGCGGCTCTCATTGATATGATTGATCATGGCAGCCAGGGTCGTGCTCTTTCCTGAGCCCGTGGTCCCGGTGACCAGCACCAGTCCGCGCTGCTCCATGGCAATCGATTCCAGAGTCTCCGGCAGCAACAGCTCCTTGATCGACATGACTTCGAGCGGTATGATTCGGAGCACAAGGGCCATCGACCCCCTCTGTTGGTAGATGCTCCCCCGGAAGCGCCCAAATCCGGCCAGGCTGTACGCCAGGTCAAGGTCCATCTCCTTTTTCAAGGATTCCTTCTGGAAATCGTTGGTGATCTGATCCACCAGTTCCCTGGTATTCTCATTGCTCAGGCGTGGGAAATTGGAAAGAGCTTGGAGCTTTCCGTGAACCCGGATGAGAGGATAGTTCCCGGCTTTGATATGGAGGTCCGAAGCATCGCTCTCAATGGCGATTTTCAAAAGTTCATCAATATCCATGGTTCCCTCCGTTTGGGAAAACGTTCGTTTTTTTTATTGCTTTTCAAAACACAATTCGCAAAAACCAAATTATTCACTCTTTGATAAGTTTAGACTGTTTAGCCGCTTTTGTCAGTTCCTTTTTCTCCCCAGCGTTGAGGTAAACCTCTCGGGGAGAAGATTTAGTCGTTCCTGGATTCCGATGGTTGGGACGCGGACTGATGTTCGATATAGGTCAACCAGCCATAATCGTCCGCTCTTTCTCCCCTGATGTATTTGAAAAACGCGCTCTGCAGCCGCCGGGTGACCGGACCACGATCTCCGTTTCCTATTACGATCTTGTCGATAGTGCGAACAGGCGTGACCTCGACCGCAGACCCGGTAAAAAACACCTCATCCACAATGTAGAGCATCTCCCGGGGGATGACCTCCTCCCTTACCGTGATTCCAAGTTCCCGAGCCAGTCTGAGCACTGAATCCCGTGTGATCCCTGGCAGGATCGAGGTGGAAAGCGGCGGCGTCCATAGACATCCATCCTGTACTAGAAACAGGTTTTCGCCGCTGCCTTCGCTGATCTCGCCGCGGGCATTCATGGCGATTCCTTCCGCGTACCCCTCGAGTTTGGCCTCCATTTTGATCAGCTGAGAGTTCATGTAATTGGCACCGGCTTTGGCCATGGCCGGAAGGGTGTTAGGAGCCATGCGGTGCCAGGTGGAGACCTTGACATCCACTCCTTTTTCCTGGGAGTCTTTTCCAAGATATTTCCCCCACTCCCACACCAGAACAGCACATTCCACCGGATTGGGGAAAGGATCCACTCCCAGAGAGCCGTAGCCACGGTACACTATCGGACGCACATAGCATTCTTGAAAACCATTTGCCTGGATAATCTGGATAATGGCCTGGTTCAGCTCATCCTGGCTGTAAGGGATTTCCATCCTGTATATCTTGGCCGAGTTGTACAGGCGGCGCGTGTGGTCCTGCATGCGGAATACGGCCGTGCCCCGGGGATTTCTATAGGCCCGAAAGCCCTCGAATATGGAACTCCCGTAATGGATGACGTGCGAGGCAAGGTGCACCTGGGCCTCATTCCAAGGGATAACCTTACCGTTTTTCCAGACCTTGAGACTCTCGTTAAAGGGGCTCATACACTCTCCTTCCGGTTTAGTGGATTTCAATCTTTTCCCCACAATACGGACACTGATTGGCCTTGTAAGGGAGAGGCTTGCGACAGTTCCAACACCGGTGGTTCATGCGGCTCTCCCGCGCCTGGATCCGGCGCCGGATATCTTCTATCTCAGATTTTTTGGAGTCCGTGCCCTTGAAGCGGGATATCTCTTTGACGATCTCCTCCGGAGTCTGGTATCTGTCCTCGACCTTAGCCGAAAGGCATCGCATGATGATTTGGTCGATCTCCTTGGGAATGTTCGTGTTCCGAAGTCGAGGGGGTGTGATCTTGCCCTGCTTGGCCTTTTCCAGGATCTTAAAAGGATCTGGATCAAAGATGGGCGGCCGCCCGATCAGCATTTCATAGTACACGCATCCGATAGAGTAAATATCTGAGCGGAATGTCGCCTTTCCCTGGAACTGTTCCGGCGCCATGTATGGAGGCGAACCGATGCGCGTGGACGCGTAAGGCACATTGTGCAGCCAGACTGATGTACCGAAATCGGTGATCTTGACCTTGCCGTCCTGGTCCGCGATCATGATGTTGGAGGGCCTGATATCTCTGTGCACGATCTTGCTGGCATGGGCGTGGCTCACGGCCGAGACCATCTGCAGAACATATTCTGTCGCCTGGGGACAGGACAGGATTTTTTTTTCATCCAAGACTTTTTCCAGGGATCGGCCCTTGATGTATTCCATGACCATGAAAAAGATCTTGTTCTCTTTTTCGGCCGCTATCATGCGGACGATGTTGGGATGATCGAGGGCAGCCTGCAACCGGGACTCCTTGAGCAGCTTGAAGAGCTCGATTGTCTGTTTGTGAGGGACCTTGATGGCGACCAGGATGTTAAGCCAAGTGTCTTTTGCCAGGAATACAGCCCCAAAACCTCCGCTGCCCAGAGAGCGGAGGATCTGGTACTTTCCTACTTTTTGGCCGGCCAGAAACATTCGTTCATTCCTAGAATTGAGTCAAGATTACCAGGCTGCTGATCGCAGCCGTCTCGGCCCTCAGGTTGGTTTCTCCCTGAGAAACCGCCTCAAAGCCACGCTCCAATATATCTTTTGCCTCTGTGTTTGTCCAGTCTCCTTCGGGCCCCACCAGTATCAAGATTTCAATTTCGGTTTTCTGCCCCGTCTCCGGATATGTAGCTCATCGCATTCCAGGGAAACGTCAGAGGATCGAATCTGGTCCTTGCATACAAAAAAGCGTTTGGATGTCACTACTCTGTGGTCAATGAAACAGGTTCTTGATCTTGCTGATGCTGCCCTTTCGGACTGCTTGAAGATCCTCGCCCCGGGACTCGGCGAATGATTGGAGCATCTGTTTTTCCTTTTTGGACATGTTCCGTGGTGTCTCCACATTGATCCGGACAAACAGGTCTCCCTTGCGGTGGTTGTTGACGTTTCGGAGGCCCTTTCCTTTGAGTTTCAGCACCTCACCGGATTGGGTTCCAGATGGCACGTTCAGGATCTCTTTGTTCTCGAATATGGAAATCTCGATACGTGTCCCTATGGCCGCCCTGGGAAACGATATGGAGGCCTGGCAGAGCAGGTTGTCGTGTTCCCGTTCAAAATACTTGTGAGGCCTTACGCGTATGGCCACATAAAGATCGCCTGAGCGTCCTCCGTTTTCGCCCGCATCGCCTTCTCCTTCAACACGCAGTTTCATCCCCGTATCCACGCCGGCCGGGACCGTGATTTTGATGGTCTTTTTCTCCTTCATTTTGCCGCTGCCCTGGCAGTTTTCACAGGGCGAAGTGATGATCTGCCCGGAACCGCCGCACTGCGAGCAGGGCCTGGCAATGGCGAAAAAGCCCTGCTGATAACGGACTTGGCCCCTTCCTTGACATTGAGGGCAGGTGGACCGCTGGGCTCCCGGTTTCAGCCCGGTTCCCCGGCAGTCGGGACAGTGTTTTGTCCGGTTGAGCTTGACTTCTTTTATCACTCCGAACGCGGCCTCGTCCAGTGTGGCCTCCAGTTCCAGGAGCAGGCTCCGCCCCTGAGACGGCTGCCCCGGCTTCTGGCGTGTCCTCCCCCCGAAGAGGTCGCCAAGGCCGAATCCGAAGAAATCCCCCAGGATATCCTCAAAATCCGCAAAGATGGTGGAGTTGAAACCCGAAAAACCGCTGGAACCCTCCCCCCTCAGGCCGCCATATCCGAAGCGATCATAGGTGGATCGCTTTTCTGGATCCGCCAGGACGCTGTAGGCCTCTGCCGCTTCCTTGAAGTTTTCCTCGGACTCCGGGTCTCCGGGATTCCGGTCCGGGTGGAACTGCATGGCCTTTTGTCGGTAAGCCTTCTTTATTTCATCAGGAGAGGCATCACGCGAGATGCCCAGGACCTCATAGGCGTCACGCATGCTCATCGATATCGGCCTCCTCGTCTGCGTCAGCTGATCTTTTTATGATTTTGTTGACTTCTTCCGGGGTCAAACCGGATGAGGACTTGACCTCGATATTCTGGCTCCGCCCGGTGGAAACATCGCTGGCTGAGACCCGGACCAGCCCGTCAGCATCGATCTCGAAACTGACATCAATCCGGGGTACTCCGGCTGGAGCCAGTGCGATCCCCACCAGATCGAAGACTGCGAGCGAGATGTTGTGTTCTGCGAAATCGTCCTCACCTTGGAGCACGTGTACTCGGACTCGCCGCTGGTTCGCCTCCACCGTGGTGAACGCCATGGTCTTCTTGGTTGGGATAGTGGAATTTTTTTCGATGATCTTGGTGAATCGTCCGTTTTCCGTTTCGATGCCCAGCGAGAGAGGTGTGACGTCCAGCAGAACAACAAGATCGGTCATATTTCCCTGTAGGATGGAGGACTGGATGCAGGCCCCCATGGCCACGATTTCATCTGGATTGAGATGCTCTACTGGCTCTTTTTGAAAGAACTCTGCGATTTTTTTCTTGATCAACGGCATGCGGGACTGCCCGCCCACCAGAATGATCTCATCTATCTTGTCCGGGCTGCTCCCGGCGTCAGTCAGAGCCTGTTCGATGAACGGAAAAGTTTTTTCGATCAGGTCGCCTGTCAGTTCCTCCAGCTTTTTCCGCGTCAACATCTTCTGGATGTGCTTCGAGGCAGATTCATCGGTACAGATAAAGGGAAGGTTGATCTCACTTTCAATGGTAAATGAAAGCTCCCGCTTGGCTTTTTCTGCAGCTTCCTTGATCCTCTGAAGGGCCAGCTTGTCCTCTGCCAGGTCTACTGAGTGTTCCTTGCTAAAGTCCTCGGTCACCCATTCCACGATCCGGTTGTCGAAGTCCTCTCCCCCCAGGAAAGTGTTTCCATTGGTCGCGAGAGCATGGAAGATGCCGTCATTGATCTCCATCAACGTGATGTCGAAGGTGCCTCCTCCGATATCATAGACGGCGATGGTCTGGTTGATCTTCTTGTCCAATCCGTACGCCAGGCTGGCCGAAGTGGGTTCGTTGATCACCCGCATGACATTGAGTCCCGCAATTCTGGCCGCGTCTTTGGTGGCCTGGCGCTGGTGGTCGTCGAAGTGGGCCGGGACGGTGACTACGGCCTGAGAAATGGTTTCTCCGAAATAGGCCTCCGCACATTTTTTGAGATAGGCGAGGATCTTTGCCGAGATCTCCTGCGGAGTGATGGCCCGATCCTCCACCAAGACCATCACATCTCCGTTTTTTGCCGCAGTCAAGGTGTATGGGATCTTCTTCATGACTCCCTGGACTTCAGGAGAGTCGAATTTCTTGCCCAGGAGACGCTTGATGGCCGATACCGTGTTGGATGGGTTTGTAATGGCCTGGCGCAGGGCCAGGTTCCCAACGAGCTCTTCCCCGCTCTGGGTGAAGCTTACCACGGACGGTGTAGTGGGGAGCCCTTCCAGATTGGGGATAACCCTCGGCTCCCCCCCTTCCAGGTACGCGACACAGGAGTATGTGGTTCCCAGGTCAATTCCGATTACATGGCTCATTCTTTTTCTTGTCCTTTACTCTTTTTCGGGAGCAGGACTTTGACCAGTGCGGGTCTCAGCAGTCGTTCGTGAAGCATGTACCCCTTCTGGAACTCTTCTCCCACCGTAGGTTCATCAACATCATCCGAGTCCTCGGTCATGAAAGCCTGCTGTATGCGCGGATCAAATGCGTCGTTCTCGCTGATTATGGGTTGGACTCCCTGCTTCTTTAACAGGTCCAGATACTGCTTGTATATCAGCTCAATGCCCATGCGCAGGCTGTCGTCACAATCCTCATTTTTCTCACTCTCCAGCGCCCTTTCGAAGTTGTCCAGAATGGTCAGGAACTCCTTGAGCAGGTCGTTTAAAGCGAACTGGAAATAATCGTTTTTTTCTCGCTCCAGCCTTTTACGAAGGTTGTCCTTCTCGGCAGCGAGGCGGAGGTACTCGTCCTTTAGTTCCTCCTGTGTCTTTTGCAGTTCCTTGATCTCCTCATTCTTCTTTTTCAGCTTGGCTTTGAGGGCTTTGTCCGCCGTGGCTTTTTTTGCCGCCGTGGCTGTGGGGTTTTTCCTCGAAGCTTTGCCAGGGTCCGAAAGGAACTCGATCTCGATATCCCGCTCCTGCCCCTCCTGGATGTCCTTTTCCGTCTCGATCTTTTTTGTCATTGACTCTCCTACCTGTAACTTATCGTATGGCTCAGCTGTTTTGCGATACAGTCCACCAGGGGGATTATTTTCTTATACGGGAGCTGCTTGGGCCCGATGATCCCGAGAGAGCCCAGGACCTGATTATCATACCCGTAATGCGACAGGATGAGACTGCAATCGGCGGTGTCCGGGATTTCCATCTCCGATCCGATGACCACTTTGACGCGATCCAAACTGATGAAATCAGAGAGCAGCTTCGCCAACATGGCCTTCTGTTCAAAACTCCGAAACAGGGATTTGAGCCGGTTCATGTCAAACAGCTCGGCCTTGCCTAACAATTTCGACGTACCCTGTAAAAAGATCTGATTTTCATTCTGCTCCAGCGAAAAATAAGCGTGCAGCAGTCTCGTCAGTTTGTGCATGGTGTCTTCCACCCGCAGGCGGTGTTCCGGGATCTCCTTAAGCACATAATCCCTCACCACTTCCAGGCTCTTCCCGCGAAAGTTCTCATTGAGATAACGCGAAGCGCGGTCCAGCTCAACCTGTGTGAAGTAGTGGCGTGTCTCCAGAACCTCATTCAGGACCATGTCGGAGGTTGTGACCAGCAGGAGAAGCACCTTCTCCTCCGAGATTTTTATAAAACGGAGATGCCGGAAGGCAAGCCTGGAGACCTGGGGTGAGATCACAAAGCCAATGTTGTCTGAATATTCCGAGAGAAGCTGTGAGGTTTTGCTCAGCAGGGTCTCAATATCTCCGGAACCGGCCGCCAGGTTTTCAGCCGGGAGGTTCAGTGTGTGTTCTCCCAGGAGGGCCTCTTCGAAGAGGTAGTTGACATAAAACCGCAGGCCTCTGTCCGTGGGCACCCGCCCCGCCGAGGTGTGGGGCTGGCGAAGGTACGCGTTTTTTTCCAGATTGGCCATGATGTTGCGGACTGTGGCCGAAGAGATGTCCATCCCGCTTCTGCGAACCACCATGCCGGAGCTAATGGGTTTACCGACTTTGAGGTAGTTTTCGACGATCACATAAAGAATATGCTGATTCTTGTCACGCCGGGCAGATTTTTTCACCTGTTCAACTCCACCAGATTTATAGCACTAAATCTTGAAATATTCAACTCGACCCGGTCTTGGTTTAGTCGTATTCTCCCCTGGAAAAACGGCAGAATTGAGGGATCATCTGCCCAGAGGAATCGTCGATGCCCAGTACTCAGCCGACACGGATGCCGGCATAGCCCACCACAGAGTCAAAATCTCCGGTCACATCCCCAGAGGTCCGGTAGGCAATGACGTCTGCCATTTCCGCCCCCAGATCAAGGGCTGCAACCAGCGCAGCGGTGGTGGCCTGGAACCCACACATGCTGATCTGCTCCCTCTGAACGGTCTCGAATAATCCCCTCGCGTCAAGAGCTTTTATCCGGTCGAAGGCCAGATTGTCCTTCTCCCGTGCTGTCTCTTCCTTCACCTGATGGCTCATGTCCGTGGAGGCCACGATCAAAACATCTCCCGGCGTGCCGCGTATGGCGGAGGCTATGGCATGTCCCATCTCTTCAAGCTCAGGCAGACCGGCAAAATACGTGATGTTGATAGGGACGATCTTGACCTTTGGATTGATGTAACGCAGGAAAGGAAGCTGGACTTCCAGGGAATGTTCGCCCTGATGAGAGTCGCTGTCATCACTGATCAGTTTGCAGGCCTCCAGGATCCTATCCGCCAGCTCCGGATCGATAGCGACCTCGCCCAGGGGGGTTCCCCAGGCTCCTTCCCGCATAAGCGCGAATTTCTGGGCCATGGGACGGTGGCTCGGTCCCAGAAGGACTACCCTGTCCGGGATTTTCACCGAAGAGTACACGGCACCCGCCACCTCCCCGGAATACATATAGCCGGCATGCGGCGCGATCACGGCAATGGCCCGAGCTTTGGATCCCGCTTTATCTACCTTCTGGGACAGCTCTCTGATAAGGGGTTCTTTTTGGCTCGGATAAAAATATCCTGCTACATAGGGTTCTCTGAGCATGGCTCCCCTCCTCAACGTCTCTATTATAGTCTTTTACGGACCTCTTGAAAAGAGATGTTGTGGGATTTCAGTTCTTCCAGGATGGGGAGATAGATCTCAGTCCGGACAGGGATATGAAGCCCCTTCAGCCGGATATTTTTTTGCAGGATCAATTTCGCAGCCACAGCCATGGGAAGTCCGACAGTTCGTGCCATAGCCGAGCCGCCGCCGGGGATGCCGTAATCCACCAAAGTAGAGATAATCTCTTCTCGGCTGTCAGGATATTCCGCCTCGAAGCGATGCTGAAGCACGATCATGTCCCGCTCATCCGGCCCATACTGAAGCCGGGACTGCATCCGGGCGCCCAGCGCCTGCAGGGCCGATTCGGCCCCGGGTGGGACAGGATCGTCTTCCAGAAGTCCGATCCAGCGGAGCCCCTCGACCGCCTGCACAAAATGCTCTGAGTCGAGCCGGTCACGAAGAGCCTCCAGCGCATCTCCGGTGGAAGGCATTCCCGACATCCGCTTCATCAGGCTGCTGTAGGTCTCTCCCTCTTTAACCGGGACCCGATCATTGAGCAGGCCTAAAATCCCGGCGGCCCGCATGAATGCGCACCACCCCGGATAGCGGAACGTCCCGCGGAGCATGGTCCGTGTGGAGGGAATGCCGTAGAGAGCGACATACGGGATTGAATCCCGGTTGGGGTATCCCTCAAGCCCCCCGATCCCGGCGAGGGAACACGGGCGGGGATCCTTGAACAAGTCGCCGGGTGAGACAGGGACCTCTTCCCCATCCTCCAGATACCTCGCCGGGCTTGTGCTGGCCGCCAACACACCTTGGGGGCTCCAGGAGAACTTGTATCCGAGCGGGTTGGTGTTGGCCTCTGGGGCCGGGAGGCCTCCGCAGAACGAAACGAAAGAGCGGATGCGGCCTCCCCTGGCTTCCACCGCATGGATGACCCGCATGGCCTCCATGTGATCGATCCCCGGGTCCAGGCCGATCTCGTTCAGGACCAGGATCCCGGCTCTCTTGATCTCCTCACTCATACCCTGCATCTCCTGGGAGGTATAAGATGCTGTGATCAGGTCGGTCTGGGTCTGGATGCACAGCTCGGCGACTCCCGGATGATATGGGAAAGGCAGCAGGCTGATGACAAGCTCTGCCTCTTCGATCTCCTGTTTCACTCGTTTTGTATTCTCAAAATCCAGGGCCAACCCAATCCCCTGGGGCGACCGGGCCACCAGAGCCTCTGCCTTGTTCCTCTCCATATCGGCGACCGTAACCCGGATGTCGGGCAGTTCCAGAAGGAAGTGTACCAGAGGGGGGGCGACCATTCCGGCGCCCAGGACTAGAACTTTTTTCTCCATGGTCACGGCTCCTCAGTTCCCTAAAATCAGGTGATGAACTCCTGCATGTATTCGTAATCGGGCGTAAATGCCCCTCGATAGAGGATGACCGCCTGCCGGATCTCGGGAGGCAGCCCGCAGCTTGCAAAGTCGGAATCATAATCCGCGTGAGCCAGGGAAGGAACGAAGCCTTTCAGGGCCTCGGAAAAACTGACTGAGGATTCCAGAGGGATCTCAGCAGGCAGGTTGTCGATGGACATGACCACCACTCCCCTTCCCTCATGTCCGTCCCGGATCTCATCTTTTAGAGGATCATACACAAACACCGGGTTTTCCGGGGTCGTGACTTTGCACATGAACTCGATAGCCCCCCCTACATCGCAGGAAATATCTCCAATCACCTGGAGACGGGGAATTCTTTCGCGTGAGAAGAGGTCTCGGACAGAGGAGGAAGTAACGAACCTGGGAAAACGGTCCTCCCAGTATATGCAGTTGACCAGTATATTCAGGTAAGGAAGCGTATCGGCAAAGACCGATCGGTAGAGTTGGGGATTGTCATAGTAGTCCTGCAGAACAAAATCTGTACCAGGTGACGTCGGTTTCACCATGTGTTTTTCCCGAAACACGACCTTGTAGACCCGGTGGGCGGAAAAATCCCCATTCTCGATAAACCGAGTTAGATCTTCTGCTGGAATCTCCTCCATCGGGAGTAGATCAAATATCTCCTGGGCCCCCTGAGATGTTTTTCCATAACCCAAAAATCCACACACGAACGGGACTATCCGTCGATCCAGGCCCTGCTCGTGGATGCTCCAGCCCGTCTTGCGGATGACTTCCCTGATCTCGACCAGGCTGCCGTAGTGGTAGGGCTGTTCGATCTCGGCGAAGGGGGAAACGATCTTGTGATAAGCCAGCCTTTTTCCCAGAGCTGCCAGGGTTTCGACCATGCCGGCTTGGCCGGCCTGTGTCCCGAAGAACAGGAGACGCCGACCTTCCCCATCACAGATTCGTTCATAATCGATCAGGGTGCATCCCTCCTCCTTGAGCCGTTTGAGCATGGGACGGTTATCCTTCTGTCCCTTGATGGTATGCGAAAAAAAGACATAGACCTTATCCGGTGCGATCAACGATATAGGGACCTCTTTTATCGCCAGAATGACCTTACAGTTCGAGAGGTTTTCTGAGAGTTCAGCGCCTTCCCGGGTATATTCCCTGTCCGAAAAAACGCGGATTTCCGAGGGCTGGACAAACACGGACAAGTCGTGTCGGCGGATGAGCTCGCGGACATGGGTCGGGACCAGCGGTGCTCGCCTCTCCCATGGATTTTTGTCTTCTCTCCGAAGACCTATACCGTGAGGCGTCATAGCTTATATTCCTTTTTTGAATCTGGAACAAAGGGAAAAATTATTGCATATTTTGCCCAAAATTGGAAGGAAATCCTCCTCAGTCCCGACAGGTTGACCTGGCCGGGGATATTGTCGATAATGAAAAACATGATCCAATTCTTTAACACGCTGAGCGGCAGGCTCGAACACTTTCGTCCTCTTGAAAAGGGAATGGTCAAATTCTACACCTGTGGTCCTACGGTCTATGATTACGCTCACATCGGGAACTTCCGCGCGTACATGTTCGAGGATCTTCTGAAGAGGTTCCTGCTTTTCATGGGATATAACGTCAAACACGTCATGAACATCACAGATGTTGAAGACAAAATCATCCGGGCTGCCACCGAAATGGGGATCAGCCTGCAGCAGTACACAAAAGTATATACAGAGGCTTTTTTCCAGGACTTGGAACGTCTCAACATCCTGCCTGCGGATGTCTATCCGCGGGCCACCGAGCACATTCCCGAGATGGTCAAGATGGTCCGGGCCCTGATGGAAAAGGGATATGCCTACCAGAAGGACGGTAATTATTACTTCGATCTTTCCCGTTTTCCGGATTACGGCCGTCTGTCCAAGATCGACATGGGTGCACGCAAGGCCGGTGTCCGCATCGATTCCGACGAGTATGAGAAAGAAAGCGTGCATGATTTTGCACTTTGGAAGGCAAAGAAACCGGGCGAATTTTTCTGGGACACGGAGCTGGGGCCGGGACGACCTGGATGGCACCTCGAATGCTCGGTGATGAGCTCCAAGTATCTCGGGGAGACCTTCGACATCCACTGTGGAGGCGTGGACAACATCTTCCCCCATCATGAGAATGAGATCGCCCAGTCCGAGGCCTATTCCGGCAAGCAATTCGTCAAGTACTGGCTCCACTGCCAACATCTCGTGCGGGACGGCAAAAAGATGTCGAAATCCAAGGGCAATACCATTTCCGTCCAGGATCTCACGACTCAACAGGGAGTCGATCCCATGGCCCTTCGGATGCTCCTGCTCTCAACCCATTACCGGAAGATGCTCAACTTCACGTCTGATGCTCTGCATCAGGCCGAATCGTCGCTCCAGAGGATCCGTGATTTTCTCTATGAATTGGAAACACAATCCTTTCCTGAGGGAGGGCTGAGTGGCGTGGAAACTTTGATTCGAGAAGCCGAGTCAGGGTTCGTTTCAGGGCTGAGCGATGACCTGAACATATCCACGGCTCTGTCAGCCGTGTTTGGAATGATCAAAAAGGCCAACATCCTCCTATCCCTAGGGGAGGTCTCGCACAAAGGAGCCATGCGCCTGAGATCGGCCATCCAGTCCTGGGACAGTGTACTTGGAGTCCTGTCGGACCGGGGACAGCAGACCCTCCCGGCTGATCTCCAGCAAAGGATCGATCAGCGCGAACAGGCCCGCGTCTCCAAAGATTTTGCGCTGGCCGACCGCATCCGCGACGAACTGCTGGCTCAGGGTATCGTCTTGGAGGACACCAAGGAGGGTGTGCGGTGGAAGACGATACCGTCCTCTCCTTCGAAGAAGAGATCACCCTGATCTCACCCGATCACCTCTCCTTCCGCCCGGAGGAGCGAGGAAAGCGCATGCCACCTTTTTATCCATGCTCACCCCATGATCTGGGGATTCGGGGAGAACGCATCGCCCAGGAATACCTGCGGCGTCAGAATTTCAGACTGGTCGAACTGAGCTACCGGTTCGGTCGTGGTGAAATCGACATCATCGCCTATGAAAAGGATGTGCTGGTATTTGTGGAGGTCAAGACCCGCGGAAGCTCGGCCACATCTTCTCCTGAGGAAGCGGTCACTCCCGTAAAACAGCGGCAGATCCGCCGCATCGCTGAGGCCTATCTCTTCCACCGACGCCTGGAAGATGTCAAATGTCGTTTTGATGTCCTGGCTATCCTGTTCGATCCCGGATCAGGGGAATACCGGATTCGGCACTACCGTGATGCCTTCGAATGAGGTGTTCTTTAGAACCGGGTTCCCAGGGCCACATAGAGCACGTTCTGTGTCTGGCCCGGTTGGGACAGGCTCCGGCTTCCAAGGCTGTAGATGATCTCCACCGTCCCTATCGGAGAATCGACCACAGCCGCTGCTCCGCAGCCCCACAGCACCGGATTGCCGAGCTCAGGCCTGGCTTCCTGGCCGAAGTCGAAGGCCACGTTGCCCATCAGGTTGAAGTTGAGAAAGCTGTTGTATCGAAATCGGTATTCCGCCCTGAGGACCTCCATCTGGCTTCCGAACAGCTGGTCATAGCGCATGCCAACAAAAGTCTGCGGTCGTCCCAAGTTGAAATATTTATAAAAAGGAATCTCTCCCCAGGTCCGGCCTAAAAACAAGAAAAGGCGGCCCGTGTGCCGTTCTGCGAAAGTAAGATAACTGTCCAAGGAGGCCTCCAGCTTGTCATACGCCAGGTCGGAAGAGAGCTCCTTGAAGCTCCCTTCATAGAATAGTTCGAGTTTTACACCTTGGTTCGGAAGCTGGACATCGTCAAGCGTGTCGAGAGTGAATCCGGCCGCGATCAGACGCAGGCTGTCCTTTAGATTGGGCAAAAGGTCTGGATCCGGGAGCGCAGAGGTGGGCCTGAGGTTTATCTCCTCCATCCGGAAGGTGATCTCAGCGTTTAACCACTTTGCGGGCAGCAATCCGATCCCCAGGTCCAGGTTCCAAGCCCGGTCGTTGTAAGAGGCGATGCGCTCCCCCTCCCCATCGAAGATCCGGGAAGGGATGTTGCGGTACCGAACCTCCAGCAGTGGATAGACGGGCAGATTCAGCGTTCGCGATGGGAAGTAGAGGCGGGACCGGATGTGTGTCAGGCCGAAGACCTGGAGTTCATTCTCGATACGCAGTCCTGAAATCAATACGTTGGCGAAATCCAAACCTGCGATCCCCACCAGTTTGTGCAGGTTGTCATAGCGGATTCCGAGACGGAGCTTGCCGCGCGGCAGCTCCCTTACAATCAGCACGAGAGCTATCTCTTCCCCGAACAGTTGGTTTGTCTCATAGTGAATATGTTCAAAATATCCCAGGGCATAAATGCCCTGGACTTTGCGGTTGATTTTTTCGACATCGACCTGCTCACCCGGAAGGATATCTAACTGGGACAATATGAATTCCTGAGAAAGCCGTTCGTTGCCCGTCACGCTTATTTCGCCGATGGTCAGCAAGTCTTTTCTCGCTTCTCGACTGGATCGCTCCTCCCGGGACAGGCTATACCGCTCCTTGATTCTCAACAGCTCTTCCCTTGCCGCTTGGGCTGCTGCCTCGCCCTGCTCATATATTTTCTCCCGTTTCTGCTGGGAAAAAAAATCCATGGCCCCCAGGTCCATCATGTCCGGCTGGATCAGTATGTCTGCAGCCACTGCGTTTTCCCGCCTGTGTTCGTGCTCGACCAGGCGTATACTCTGAGAGAGGATGCGGGCCGCCGAATCCAAGCTCTCCGGGCCGCCCAGGGGTGTGGCCAGGTCGACCGCAATGACGATATCCGCCCCCATCTCCCGGGCCACATCGACCGGCAGGCTGTTGAGGAGCCCTCCGTCAACCAGTAGCTGACCGCCCCATGTAACAGGACTGAAGACAGTCGGGATGGCCATAGTGGCACGAAGGGCCAGGGCCAAGGATCCCTCTTCCAGGACAACCTGAGTGCCTGTCACCAGGTCCACTGCTACGCAGCGAAAGGGAACGGGCAGGAGGTCAAAATCACGCACCGTGGCATAGGGAAACGTGAGGACCGACAGCATCTGAAAGATGTTCTGCCCGAATATGAGCCCCTGGGGAGGCGATGGAACCCAGTCGTCCCAGATCAAGTCCAGCTGATATTTCCCATCATCCTTCTTAGTGAAGTAAGGCCTTTGGGCACGAGGGGGGCGGTCCCGGAACAGCATATCCCACTCCAGTCCCTCCGTGATTTTTTCGATCTCAGAACCGGTATGGCCCATGGCGTAGAGCGCACCAATGATCCCCCCGATGCTGGTCCCGACGATGCAGTCTACGGGGATATCCAGCTCGTCAAGCAGCTTCAGGATGGGGATGTGAGCCAGCCCCTTAGCACCGCCCGCCCCGAGGACCAATCCGATCCGGGGTCTTTCCAGGGCATGGAGCGGCCCCGTAACAAGCAGGAATAGTGCAACAGCTATGCCAAGGGATCGTCTCATGGCCGCTCTCTCGAAAGATCAATAATAGAACCAGATGGTCCGATAATCGCGGATGTTCTCACCACGTGCGGCCAGTTCCTCCAGGTAGTCATAGATGGGCACATCGATATAATTATAGGGAGGGACCGGCTCGATGTTCTTTTCCCAGGGATGGAACTCATATACCCGAGAACCGTCCGGGAGCACCATGACCAACCGGTGGTCCTGCCAGGACCGGAGGTGGTTCTTCCCCAGCTTGGGGACGTTGAACACCGGCTCATCCGTACGGCCCAGACCGGGAAGCAGCCTGGCCTCCTCCTTTCGTTCCTGCAATATGCGGGCGATAGGGACCATATACCGACGGGTTTCTTCTTTGCCTTTCATGTTGAAGGTGTAATACGGGTCCACACCGATCAGGCGCAGGTCTTTGCGCATTTTGGCTGTCTCGAACCTCCTCGAGTTTTCCATAGTGAACACCTCCTGGTTGTATACGCCCATCCCGGCGCGCCGGATCTTTTGTACGGCGTCCCGGGCCTCCGGAGTGATCTCATAGCAGTGCTCGAAATGGGTCACAACGGCGACCTCCCTCCTCCCGGGCTTGTGGGCATCGCTCAGGATCTCAAGCAGCTGGTCTGTCCAGCGCATCGGCAGAACCACCGGCGTGCGCGATCCTATACGGATCCTATATATGTGCGGAATTTCGCACAGGGCCTGCATCAGCCAGGAGATCTGCTCATCTTTCATAATCAAGGGATCGCCTCCCGTGACCAGGATGTCACCGATGGCCGGATGTGCACTCAGCCAGTCCACCGCCTCCTGTAGGATATTCTGAGGGGACATGGCCCCGGGATCCAGCACTTCATCGATCTCCCAGTTGCGCTGACAGTAGACGCATATCTGGGAGCAGGTGTTGAAGGGTTTGATGATCGCGATCCCAGGATAGCGGCGTGTGATCAGGTCGACGGGTGAGGTATCATGTTCACCCATAAAATCAAACACCAGTCCCCGGTCCCGCCTGTGATCGGCCATGATGTCGACGTAATCCGGAGGTGGGATGACCTGGGCCCGTACAGCATGGTCATAATCCAGGGCGATCTCCCGGTCCATGAGATGGAGGTAATAGGGTGTGATCCCGAAGGGAATCCGGTTCTGTATCGCCTTGTCAATGGCCTCCTGCTGCTCCGTGGTAAGCTCGATCAAGCTTTTCAGGGGTTCCGCAGTGCGTATGACGTGACGAAGCTGCCATCTGTAATCGTTCCAGTCCTCCTGTGATGCTTTGAAGAAGTGAAGGATACGATCCCGGTTCTCCTTTCGCCAGGTGATCACATCGGGTTCCAGCCCCGAAGGATACTTTTTGAAGTATTTGTGGATGGTGGAGCCAAGTTCATCCAGGGCTTCTGAGCGTGCTGTAGCCGCTTCCCGTCCCTCAAGGCGAAGGAAATCCGGGATTCCCTTCTTTGCCTCGCGCGATTCAAAATAGATGTTGGATTTTCCGGCCACGCCCCGAAAAAGGTTGATGAACTCCATGAGAAACCCGACACCTACCGGATGAGCCAGTTCCTCAGTCCGGCCTCGGCCCATCTTCCAAAGGTTGTCCAGCGCAGAGGTCCCGGTCCTATATTCGTTGATGGGCCCGATGATGCTCTTGAATGCACGGATGCATTCCCGCACCGTGGCCTTTTCCAGGATGTGGAGGTCATTGTCCAGGTCGAACAGCCGCCTCTCTGCTTTTTCGAGATAAATAAAGAGCGATCTCCGTGCTTCCTCCAGTGAGCGGGATCTCTTGATCCTTCTGTGGATCTCCGGATTGGCCTGCCACAACCGCTCGAGATAGGCGTCATAGTTCACCTCAAAGCGGGGTTTGACCATCTCGACGGCATCGGTAAAGACATCATCGATAATCTTGGTGTGGATGGGTTGAGGCCTGCGGTTTTTTTCGTTCGGCGAGTTTGGCATGTCTGTGTTCCTTTTTACTATATCCCGGCCGGCTCCAGAGCCGACTTTTTAACAGTGTAAACCAGACCAGGGCAAAAGGAAACCTGCCTCGAGAATTTATCGATAAAGAGAATAGGCGGACGTGTCTCCACATTCCGCCTGAAGCTCCCCGATGGTCTTCCCGAGGACAGGATGGACAGCTCCTGCAGCGATCTCACAAAGAGGCACAAGCACAAAATTGCGGGACGCCATGCGGGGATGCGGAAGCTGCAGCCGGCCTGTGTTTACGACCAGATCGCCGGCCAGAAGGATATCGATGTCGATCATGCGGGAGCCGCCCACAATCCCGGGGATTCTCCCCATGTCGGTTTCAATGGACTTCACCACCTCCAGGAGCTCGATGGGATCCAGATCCGTCTCAACCTCTATGGCCTGATTGATAAACCAGGGCTGGCCTCGAATGCCAACCGGTTCCGTTTCATACAGAGAAGACTCCCGCCGGATCCGGATCTCAGAACGCTCGATCCGTTTTCTGCATCTCCGGAGACAAGCCTCTCTATTGCCCAGGTTGCCTCCCAGCCCCAGATAGTACCGCATGTGTTCATGATATCAGCTTGCACACACAGATTCAAAAATATCCTCTACGCGTGGGAAGAGAATAGTTTAGCTTCGTATTTGCAGACGCAAGGCTGGGAGACGTGAGGGGGTGAACTTCAAATCGTCGTTTTAGCGCACGGTAGGGTGTGAGAGACAAAAGGGGGAGACATCTTCGAGTATCGAACTTGCGTACGGAGGGTGGGAGACAAAAGGGGGAGGGTTGGCAGGGGTGGATTTTTAGGGAAAGTTCTGGCAGTATTACTAAACCATGCTCAAGATCGAAAAATGGAGGATCGAGGAGCTTGCGCTGGTCCTGAGCGACATCGTTGCAACCCTGCATCAGGGAGAGAACCGGGAGTGGGCCAACGTCTTCACGCATTTTCTCAGCGAGACCGAACGCATTCACCTCAAGGACCAGGTGCAAATCGAGGAATTCAAACGACTGGTGCACAACATTCTCTGCTGTTATCTCGAAGGGGATTCCTTCCGTCGGATGATCTTGTTTCCCGGGAATTCAGAAGAAAGCCTGACACGGAACAAGCACTTCCACCATCTGCAGGCACGGCTGTACCTTCTGCTCACAGACCTCCAAACCCGTTTCGTTGTATTTGTCCACTGACGGCCGTCAGAGACTGAGCAGACCCAGGTTTTTGATCACCCGCAACGCCGAGAGGGTTATCCAGAGTTGGTCTTCCAGAGCGGTCTTCTTTGACCCCGCCGTCCAGTATCCATGGCTGTCCTGGTGCTTTAAAAGCCATTCGAACGCCGTATTTGTCCCTGGATGTTCCACAGTAAAGCCGATCTTGGCCAGTGAGTCCAGGCTGCTCAGTATATCGGTCGCCCAAAACGGGTAGGTGATCTCTTCCCAGTAACGCGCCTGCTGGCGATCTTCATAGACATCTGGCTTAAAAAAGCGCTCTGTCATCAACTCGCCGGCCTTACGGGCGTCTTTGTTCCTACGCCAGGTAGGAGAGGCGGCCATGGCCCGCAGGACCATGCCAGTGACCAGATGGGAGGAAGGCCTGGAAGGATCGGGTTTGAGCGGTTTTATATTTTTCTGAGCAACCAGGTTGTAACGTTCTTTCAGCTCGGCTTTGTCAATCGTGCGGTAAGGGATGACCCAGCCACCATCTGACTGCCGGTTCCGACTGAGCCAACGGAATCCTTTCTGAACCCTTTTATCCCCATCCAGGCCGAACAGGCAGAGCACTTCCAGGGTCAGGGCATGATAAGTCGGCGCGTACTCGTTGAAGTATGCTCCGCGAAAGTCCCCTTCATTGGTCTGGGTAGTAAAAAGGAATTCGACCAGCCTCTGGATCTCTTCAAGATTCATGTCGCAGGCATAGTCATGGAGCCTGAAGGCGTTGTGCAGGGTCTCAACGATGTAATACGTCTTTTCCCAACGAGGATTGTCCTCGTATTCTTTCCGGCACCATCCTCCGTTTTTCCTCTGACTTTCCAGGATACGGATCCGGGAGGCGAACTTCTGCAGGTTCTTGTACTCCCGCTCTATAGGCACTTCCAAGATGTCCTTTTTCAGCCAGTACAGAATCGGGAGGTTTCCCCTTGCAAGTAAAAATTCGATGGCCTTGTTGGTGTTGGCTTTCATATCTGCTTCTGACTCAATCCTGATTCTTAATAATGCATAAAAAATCGAACGGCTCTTCGAAGGGGTTACGGAATTGATGCATGGTCCCTCCAGGGACGAACAGGCTTTGGCCCGATTTGACTTTCGTCTCCTTTCCGGGTCCTCCATATACGCTCCCCCGGCCGCTCATGATCTTTACCACATGCTCGAATTCGTGGGAATGAAAGGGGGTGTGTCCCCCTGGGTCTACACGAAAATGCCGCATGACAATGGTATCCGAACCATCCTCAGGACCGATCAGAACCCTTTTGAAGACGCCTTTCACGCCCTCCATCTCCATAGGTACTGTTTGAACGTCAACATCCTGCTTAATTAATATCACTTTCAGTTCTCCTGAGCGTGTTACCAGGGCCATAGATCACCCTTCCGGGCAGCCTGCCGGTGAGATGCTCATGTTCGACCACAATCTTGCCGTTCACAATCACATACTCCAATCCCTGGCTGTACTGGTGCGGTTGTGAGAATGTCGCCTGATCGCTGAAGCGCTGAAAGTCAATGATCGTGATATCAGCAAAGTAGCCTTCCTCGAGCCGGCCCCTCTTCTGGATACGGAACGCTTTGGCCGGCAGGGAGGTCATCTTACGAATGGCTTCATCGAGCTTGAGAACACCCCTATTCTTGACGTAATGAGCAATGACCCGGGGAAAGGTCCCATAGTTGCGGGGATGTGGGACGCCCTGGCCGGGAATCTGGATCCCGCCGTCCGAGGCATGCATATTGTATTCCAGCTTCATCAGGGATTCAACGTCTGCCTCGTCCATCTGGAAGAAGACCCCCTGCGCTCCCCCGTTTTTCTGAATCTCTATGATCAACAGTGCGGCATTGTCAGGGGTTGGTTCCTTACCCAGTTCCATCAGGAGCTCCCTGAGGTTTTTCCCCTGATAACCGGGCTCGTGCTGGTAAGAGGCGATGTAGATCGTTGAGAGTCTGTCGATCCCTCGCGAGGAGACCAGCCTTTTCTGGATGATGGTGTTCTTGATCCTGGTGAAGTCCGCCGCATCCTCAAGCCTGGCCAGGAAGCGCTCCCGACCGCCGTCAAACGCCCAGGAAGGGAAGCTGGAAGTGAAACCCGAGCTGGTTGCGACGTAGGGATACTGGTCCAGATACACCTCCAATCCCCGGGCTCTGGCCTCTTCGACCGGGCGCGTGATCCGCTCGATCTCCCCCCAAACCTTATCGTCCGACAGCTTGATGTGTGATATCTGGACCGGCAGCTCATTCTCCTCTCCGATCCGCAGCGCTTCCTCGATGGAATCCGTGATGCCCTCCGCTTGATCTCTCAGGTGTGTGGCGTAGATCCCACCGAAGGGCGCAATCACCGAGGCCAGTTCTACCAGTTCTTCCGTGTCAGAAAATGTACCAGGGAGATACGCCAGCCCCGTGGATAGCCCCAGTCCACCCGCCTGCATTTCCTGGCGCAGCAGTACCTTCATCCGTTCCATCTGCTGCGGCGTGGGTGCCTCCATGGCCATGGCCATGACCTCTCTGCGGATGGTGTTGTGTCCGATAAGGGTGCCGAAGTTGAGCGCAATCCCCTGCTCCGTTATCCGCGTGAAAAGCTGGGATACCGGATAGGGATGGCCGCCACAGTTTCCTCCGATGACCGTGGTCACGCCCTGCAGGACGTAGTTGTCCACGGTCGGGACCTCTGCTATGGCCCGGTCACAGTGAGTGTGGACATCGATAAAACCGGGTGTGACGACCAGGCCCTTGGCATCGATCACGTTTTGTGCTGGGCTGCTGTTGAGCCGGCCGATCTTGATGATGCGATCGCCCCTGATTCCGATGTCTCCCACAAAACCGGCCGTGCCGGATCCGTCGATCAGCGTGCCGCCTCTTATGATCAGGTCATACCCCTGCTATGTCTTGCCGCAGTGAGTACCTGCTAAAAAGGCCACGGCGACCAGCAGCAGTGCCGGCCACAGCCCCATTCTCCGAGCCATAGCGCTCTCCTTATGTCTTCTAAAGATATAAATTCTATGCCAAGTAGGAAAGTCCTGTCAAATTTTAGGGAAAACGTTTGATTTTAAGACGGTTTTTTTTTAACATGTGAAACTTGGCATTTATTCCCTTGGATATAGGTTTTTTATTCATACGGAGGCTGATATGAGCGAATTTATCTACCTGGACAGCGGAGCGACATCCTACCCCAAACCGGAAGAGGTCTATACGTATATGGACGAATTCTACCGGAAGCTCGGAGTCAACCCGGGCCGATCGGGCTACGACATATGTATGGAAGCGGGCGAGGTAGTCGAGGATACCCGTAAGGCCTTGACCAAATTTTTCAATGGCACAGACCCTGATCGGCTGTGTTTTTCCTACAACTCGACCGATGCCCTAAACCTCATCGCCTTCGGAATGCTGGAAAAGGGGGATCATGCCATCACCACCACCATCGAGCATAACTCCGTACTCCGGCCTCTGTATCATCTCTGGAAATTCAACGGGGTGGAGCTCGACCACATCCCCTTCGATGATAAGGGTTTTGTGGACCCTGACGATTTTAAGAAAAAATTCAAGCCCAACACCAGGCTCGTCATGGTGAACCACGCCTCCAATGTGATCGGGACCATCCAGCCTGTTAAAGAGATCGGGCGGTTGTGCCGGGAAAACGGGATTCCCATGGCCGTCGATGCCTCCCAGACCGTAGGAAAAATCCCGGTGGACATGGAAGACCTGAACATGGATGTCGTTGCCTTCACCGGGCACAAGTCTCTGCTGGGGCCGACCGGGATCGGCGGCCTTTATGTGCGCGAAGGCATAGAGATCCGGCACACCCGCGCAGGTGGGACTGGCGTCCGATCCGCGGTTAAGACGCACCTGTATGAATACCCCTATCGTCTGGAGTACGGCACTCCCAACACCCTGGGGATCGCAGGTCTGAAAGCAGGGCTGGAATGGGTGGAACAGAAGGGATTGGATAACATCCATGGCCTTGAGACGAGGCTCAACCGCATGCTGCGCGACGGCCTGGCCGCGATCGAAGGAATCACTCTGTACTGCCAGGAAGACCTGACCGATCACATCGCCGTGCTGCTCTTCAATGTGGACGGGATGGAAGCCCTGAATACAGGCACTCTGCTGGACGTGGATTACAACATCGCATGCCGCACGGGGCTGCACTGCGCGCCCCTGGTGCACGAGCGACTGGGTACATCGGAGATCCATGGGGGGGTGCGCTTCGGCATCGGCCCCTTCAACACCGAAGCCCACATCCAGACAGCGATCAAAGCTGTGGCCGAGATCGCTGAGATGCAGAGAAAGAGGCAGTAGATCAGCACGGTTCCAGTACGCAGCAGCGTGCAGCTCCCTGCGCACGCAGACACTCCTCCCGTGCTTCATCGCTCTTTAATGTGCAGCAGTGGATGGAGCAGATTTCCGGGCTGCGCCGGAAGAGTTCCGTGCTTAGATATTTCATCCCTGTATCCGGAATGACCGTGACGATGGTCTTACCTGCGCCAAGTTCTTCAGCAACCTGAAGGCTGGCGAACACATTGGCGCCGGATGAATACCCGCAGAAGATCCCCTCCACCCGGGCAAGGCGGCAGGCGGTCGCCTTGGCCTCGATATCCGACACCTTGACCACCCCATCACTAAAAGAATGGTCATAGAGCTCCGGGATGAAGCCCTCCCCTATCCCCTGGATCCGGTGGTGACCAGGTTCATCACCAGAGATTACCGCCGAATTTTTCGGCTCGATGACATAGATCTTAATTTTTGGATGCCTCCGCTTCAGCCCCCGGCTGACACCCATGGCCGTCCCGGAGGTACCGACGCCTGCCACAAAGGCATCAATCCGTCCTCCGGTCTGAGACCAGATTTCCTCGGCCGTGGTGGTCTCATGCGCGAGGGTATTGCTGGGATTGGCAAACTGATTGGGCATGTAGTGGCCTGGTTGGGCCGCAAGCTCCACGGCCCGGGCCAGGGTCGCCTCCAGATCCTCGAGAGCAAAGGTCCCGGGTTCGGCCTCGCCCTGGCTGGGGACCAGTTCCAGTTCTGCCCCGAAGGCGGTCATCATGTCCTTGCGCTCCTGGCTCATCTCGCCTGGCATGACCGCGATCATGCGGTATCCCTTCAGTGCGCAGACCAGGGCCAAGCTGGTACCCGTGTTCCCACTCGTGGGTTCCACGATGCAGTCTCCTTTCTTTAGGATCCCCTGCTTTTCCGCTTCCTCGATCATGCTTAGGGCGATCCTATCCTTGACGCTCCCGGTGGGATTATAGAATTCGAGTTTCGCCAGGATGTTCGCCTTCAAGTCTCCCTTGATCCGGCTGAGCTTAACCATGGGCGTGTGGCCGATCAGTTCCAGGATGTTCTCATAGACCTTTGCCATGTTGTCTCCTGCTTTTTCGGGGAATGTAGCACAATCGTCTGTAAATTACCAGAGTACCGATGGTTTTCATCGGATTAATTGATTCAGCCGAGGGATTTGATAAAAGATTCGAGAAAGTCAATCCTGAATGACAAGAGCGTTGGCTACGATCTCGCTCACTGTCTTGATCTCGACATTCAGCTTGTAGTGTTTGTTAAGCTCCATTAGTTGGTCAATGCAGTTGTGGCAGGGTGTGACCACCACCTCGGCCCCGGTGGCCTTGATCTGATCGGCTTTGATCCGGCCCACTTCAAGGCGCCTTTCTGCGAAGCGCGTCATGGCCAGCTGTCCTCCGCCTCCTCCACAACAGTAGTTTTTTTCACGATTGGGATACATTTCGACCAGGTTTTTGACACTGTGACGGAGAATGAATCGCTGCTCTTCTACGATTCCTCCCAGTCGCACCAGGTTGCATGGATCATGGAGGGTTACGGTCTTTTGATTGCGCGCCGGATCAAGCTTGATCCGGCCTGTCCGGATATAATCCGCTATTAGCTGGAGGATACTGTTTACGGGGAATCCGTAGCGCCGGCTCAACCATTCCGGGGCTTCCCAACGATTTGAATTGAATCCATGCCCGCATTCGGCCAGAATCAATTCCCGGCAGTTCAACTCCTCCAGTGCCTGTACCAACCGGCCGGACATGATCCCGGCCGCCTCGTCATCCCCGTTGTATAGGCCGTAGTTGGTTACATCGTAATTCTTTGAGGAAAAGGTCCAGTCTTCACCTGCGGCGTAAAAGATCTTCCCAGCCGCTGTTATAGACAAGGGGAAGAACATCGCTTCCCGCGGATTGATCGTATACATACAGCGTGCACCGGATTTATCCAGGGGCAGCTTGGCTTCCGGATCGCCCACATCCTTCTGCAGTTCCTCCTCCAGCCACTCGACCGTTTCCAACCAGTCCTCCTGGGAAATCCCCATGTTGTTTCCCTTTTCCACCGCTGTGTCGACCGTGGACTGAAGCCCAGGAGGAACGAGCCCTACCGCCGCCAAGGCTCCTCGAGCCGTCCGGATAAGGTAAGGGATGTTGATCCCCATGGTGCAGTTGATCCCGCAGCGGCCGCATAGGCTGCAGCGGCCGAACAGAGTGTCCACCCATTCCTCGATCAGCTCATTGCTGAGTTCCTCAGCACCCACCAGGGTAGGCAGCTTGCGGCCTATGAGGTCAAAGTTCTTTTTGTATACCTTCGTGATCTGATGGAGTTTAAAGGCGGGGATCGACTTGGGGTCCTTTTGGGTAAGGTAGTAATGACAGGAATCGGCACACAACCCGCAGTGGGCGCAGGTCTGAAGAAAGGCCGCATATTCATGTGTGAGGCTGGCCTTGAAAACCTCCAGGATGCGCTCCCGGTCCCTTGAGGTAAGGGACTTCACCTTGTCTTCTAAGGTCATCTCTGGTTTTTCAGATTGCGGCATGGTCACGCCTGGCGATAGGGATCATTCGAGCGCGGGAAAACACCACGCTTGCCAAAAAAACGTCCGAAAAGAATCCGGCTGTAAAAAAAGAAAATGCAATGCCGGATCTTGCCTAGAGGGATATAGAGGAAAAGCAGCATGGCCACAGCGTACAAAGGCGCTTTGAGCCCGTGAAAAAACATACTGACGAGCGCCGCTCCCATAAAAATATCGACCAGCAGATTGGCGATGTAGTCATCAGGACAGCTTATGCTCCGCATCATGGGCCGAAAGCAGCGCTTCAGGAACAGCCCCGATCCCGCAAGCAGCCCGACACCCGTCAACACTTGGAGAGCGCTTATCACGAACCCTCCTGCATTCAGGGATGCGATCTGGAGAATAAGCCAGAATAATGCCGCAAAGATCCCAAAATGGTACAGGAATCCGGCCGTGTAGGTTATGAGATGTCGGCGGGCACTCTCCTTCTCCCACGGCATCATGCCCTGTCCGAAGGCATAAAGAATCCCTTTACCTGTATCGCCTCGGGAAACCGCGAAGGTGTCTCCTTTTCCGAATGACAGGGTGTTTAAAACCAGTAAAACCAGCGCAGAACCGCATAAAAGGGCGGCACCGATGACTCCCACGACCAGAGCGGTTTCCATCTTGCAGTCTGTTAGACGCAGCCGTCGGGTTTGGGCAGGCCTGCCAGCTTGCACGCACCTTTGGCCGGGCCGGAGGGAAAGAGCTCGAATATCCTGGTCAAAGAGAGCCCCGAGCCCTTACACACTTTGCGCACCATGGGTGCAAGTTTCTTCTCTTCATAGTATTCCCGGATGTAATGGATCACAGACCAATGTTCGGCGGTCAGAGAGTCCAAATCCTCTTCAGCTTTGGCCAGGGCAAGGGCAGCCTCCTCGCTCCATTCCTCCGGATTCTGCATGAAACCCTCTTCATTGAGCTGGATTGTTTGTCCTTTAGCTTCTATCTCAGGCATGATCGGCTCCTTCGCAAAATTAGTCCGGGATTATAGCATACCTGTCAGCGAGGATACAACGTCATCAGGATGCATCCCAGCTGGATTACCTATTGAGCCAACATGAGGAGGGAGCGTTTTTTGGGGACTACTCGATTTCCCGAGTGCCCGTTTGGCTGAAGTCGCGGGTCTCGCAGTGGTGTTTGATGCTCTTTCCCTTGACGAGATAGATCACATCTTCGGAGATATTGGTGGCATGATCGGCGATCCGCTCCAGGTGCCCCGCTCTCTTGAGGTGGAGCCGGACCAGTTCCAGAATGTCGGGCTCGTCATCCACGACTGTGATCAAACGACTCATTGTCCCTTTTTCCCTAACAAGATTTGATGCCGTTTGGCCTCTCTGCGGTCCATTCATAAGGAATGATAATCCTGCCCCTCGAAAAAATCAATCTCTCACCGAAATCTCGATCCGTGCATTCTCTTGGATTCATAATCGTGGTGGTTGCTGTATGGAACTCCCAATGAAGATTATGCTTTGGGGAACGATCCTCAGGAACTGATCGCGCTGATCAGGAATAGAGCAGATGCGGCCTCCGGAGTTCCGCAAACTCTGCCAGAGGGACATCGAATTCACATGCAATCTCCGCAACGGGGATGCCTTCCTGCAGGGCCAGTCGAACCCTGTCTGTCCCCATGATCTTATCAAAGTAATCCTCGTGGAACATCATCTGTCCCGGGTAGAGCTCCATCACCGCTTCCAGGGTATGAAGGGTGCTGTCCAGCGGCCGATATAGGTCACGCTTTGTGATCTCCAGCCGTATGCCGGAACATTCCGCCCCCGCGAACTTCGAGAACCCTGGCCGGAAGCAAATCCCATGAAAAAGAACTCCGGGCAGGGCCAGCCGATTGAGTTGATCCGCCAGTGACTGCCCCTCGATCCAGGGGGATCCACACTGCTCGAACGGTCGTGCCGTGCCCCGGCCCTCCGAGGCGTTGGTCCCCTCCCACAACACCTGACCGGGATAGACCGTGGCCGCTGCCAGCGTGGGCAGGTTGGGAGAGGGCCGGACCCAGGGGAGGCCGGTCTCGTCAAACCACATCTCCCGCTCCCAGCCCCGCAGGGGAATGACTGTAAGGTCGGCCTCCTGCTCTAAGAAGCGGTCATTGAAAAGAAGCGCCAGCTCCCCCACTGTCATTCCATGACGGAGAGGGATCGGGTAGAGGCCGACGAACGAGCTGTAAGAAGGATACTCCAGCACCGGGCCCTCCATGGTCACGCCATTGATCGGATTGGGGCGGTCGAGCACCAGAAAGCGAATGCCCCTCCGTGCACACACGCGCATGCAGTAAGCCATGGTAGCGGCATAGGTGTAGATGCGCGTGCCCACGTCTTGGATATCGAAAATCAGCACATCCAGGCCCTCGATCATGTCCTCCTCAGGGACCTTCCCCTCCTCCCTGGTATCGAATGTGCGCATGATCTCGTCCAGGCGGTCCTGTTGGTCCTGCTCGATCGATCGGTGCTGTCCATAGAGGCTGAAAACCGGAAGGCCTGTTTTTCCATCGACCTCGAAGGGCACGTATTCCCCTGCCTCGGCATCCCCCCTGATCCCGTGCTCCGGGCTGAACAGCGCGACCAGGGAGATCCGGGGATGGCCGGCAAAGCGGTCGATCATGGATCGTCGGAGGCGGTCGACACCGCTGGGATTGGTGATGAGCCCCACTCTTAGCCCGGCGACCAGATCCAGATGGTCCTCAAGGAACACCTCGGCACCTGAAATGACGTTAGGCATTTATTTATTCACTTTTACTGCCACTATGCGACTAAATGAGTGTCCTGTTTCTGCTGGCTGAGCAGGATCCTCCCTTAAAGCAAAGCCCCGCTAACCCCAACAGCCAGCCCCCCCCTCTTTCTTGAAATACTTTCATCGCAGAGTGGGAAACTCCGCAATCCGGATGTTGGTGCAGCCGTAGGGAATCAGCGTGAGCTCTTTGAGCGGCCCCTCTGCCTGCACAGGGGAGCGAGGCAGTTCGCCGGCTGAGCCGTTCTCCATTTTCCATAGAGCCAGCAGCATGCCTTTGACCCTTGCTGAAACAGGAGCCCCTTCCGGCGAAAAAGGCATCTTGCCCATGGCATGTTCGCTAAATTCGATATCCTGTTCCAATGTTTTCTCGCTCAGATCAAGGGCATAATTCCAGGAGGTTGTGGGGTAGACTTCCCAGTCTCCATGCGGCATTTCCCGATGCGGCTGATCCGTGTTGACCCGTTTCCACTCCTCCCCCAACTTGAGAGCATAGACCAGGGGGCCCCTTTCCACCGCAATGGCGTTGTTGTAACGCCGGGAAGCCCTCGCACGCATGGGTAGACGGAGCAGTATGCGGTCGTCCCCTTCCCACCTCCGTTCCAGCCGATGAAACGTCCCGGCCTCCAGGTCCCCATGGAGCTCATCACCGACGGCAAGAGACGCCTCCTCCGCCCAGCCCGGAATGCGCAGGTGCAGCGGGAAGCTCACCGGCTCTTCCACCCGCACGCGGATCATGATGTCTTCCCGGAAGGGATATTGTGTATCGACCTCGATCTCTACAGGAATTCCGTCTATGACCGTCTGGACGACACAGGGCGCGTAAGCTGCGGCGGCCAGCCCTCTGCCTTCGCCGCTCCGCATCCACAGGTGCGCCGCAAACTTGGGCCAACCCTGGCTGAGGTTGGCGGTGCAGCATCCGAAGTTCGGTTCCAGGCCGTAGATATTGGAATCCGGGCCGTTGGTTGTCCAGAGTCGGTTTTCCTTGATGCTGCATTCGACCTGGTTGACCTGCTGGTCCTACTGGTGGGCCCACATATCCGGAGTAAAGGTGGCGGGAAGGGCATTGAAGGCAATCTTTTCCAGCCGGTCCCCGTACTCCGACTCTCCGGTCACAGACAGCAGAAGCTCGAGGGAATACATGTACTCCATGACGGCACAGAGCTCGGTCCCCTGAGAGGGATTCCGCCCTGCAAAACACTCGTCACCGGTGAACATCCCGGTCACCTGACCATGATAGCGATCCTGGAGTCGCATCATCTCCTGGACCATGACCAAGTCCCTGTCCTCAGCACTCAGGCGCCACCATAAAGCTGGGGCCTTGACCGCCATGGCATTGTTGACGACATGCCCCATATAGGTCCATTTTCCCTGGGGCGTAGGTTGGGTCAAAGGCCAGCGGCGATAGAAATCGATCCAGTTGAATCCCTGAGCATGGAGTTTTACAGCCAAGTCCAGGAGCCAGCCTTCCTCGGTCCGTTCATGCAGCCAGTATAT
>JAUWTO010000023.1 GCA_030614685.1 Candidatus Aminicenantota bacterium | reverse complement strand
TTTTAAAGCCCCTTAATCTGAATTATTCATAAAAGCTGCAGACATTATTGATCCCATGAACATTTGTTCTGACTGTCTGCATCTTTTACCCTTGGGGCGAGCCGCCCTCAGCACATCAACGTCATCGTGGCCCAATCGCCGTAGATAATCTACTGAATAATCCCGATATTCTTTGTATTATCAGATGCTTAGGAATTAAGTTTGTCACGGAAGTAGGCGATCGTCTTCTCCAGCCCTTCCTCCAATCCGACCTTCGGCGCCCAGCCCAGTTTCTGAGCGGCAAGGGTGTTGTCGGGGCAGCGCTGAACAGGGTCGTCTTCCGGCAGGGCCTCGTGCGAGATCCGGGAGGAACTTCCCGTCATCCGGATGATCTTTTCTGCGATCTCTTGAATGGGATACTCCTCGGGATTCCCCAGGTTGACGGGGCCCATGAAGTCCGGATGGTCTATCATGTCTGTCAGCCCTCGGATCATATCGGTGACATAACAGAACGAGCGGGTCTGGCTCCCATCCCCGTACACGGTCAGCGGCTCTCCGCGCAGCGCCTGGACAATGAAATTGCTGACCACACGGCCGTCTTCGATCGCCATGCGCGGGCCGTACGTGTTGAAGATCCGGCAGATCCGAATCTGGACCCTGTTCTGCCGGTGATAATCCATCATGAGCGTTTCCGCCACACGCTTGCCCTCGTCGTAACAGCTGCGGATGCCGATAGGATTGACGTGACCCCAGTATGTCTCGGGCTGGGGATGGAGTTCAGGATCGCCGTAGACCTCGGAAGTGGAGGCCAGCAGAATGCGGGCCTTGGTCCGTTTGGCCAGTCCCAGCATGTTGATGGTGCCCATTACGCTGGTCTTGATGGTCTTGATGGCATTGTACTGGTAGTGGATGGGCGACGCAGGACAGGCCAGGTGATAGATGCGGTCCACCTCGGCAAAGAAAGGATGAATGATGTCATGCCGCGTCAATTCGAAATACGGGTGCGAGAAGAGGTGGCGGATGTTGTCCTTGCTGCCGGAGAAGAAGTTGTCGATGCACAGGACATCGGCTCCCTGTTCGATCAGTGTGTCACACAGATGGCTTCCCAGAAAGCCCGCTCCACCTGTAACCAGCGTATGGTTCTGATTGTTTTTCATGAATTTTTCTCAAGACTCCCGGTCCTCTGCCGGAACGTTATGGGTCAGGCATAGGCCATGAACAGCATGCTTTTTTCCTTGAGGACGGCCTTCTGCAGTCGGATGAGCTCCTGGATCCCTGTTTCCGCCATTTGCATGAGCTCCTGGAACTCATCCTTCCGGAATGGCCGCTGCTCGGCTGAGGCCTGGATCTCAACCAGCTGGCCGGTATCCGTAGCTACGACGTTCATGTCTGTTTCGGCGTTCGAGTCCTCCTTGTAGTCCAGGTCGAGGAGGACCTCTCCCTCTACGATCCCGACGCTGATCGCCCCGGCCAGATTCTTCAATGGCATCTCGTCCAGCGCTCCCTTATCCATGAGCTTCTTCAATGCCAGGGCCAAGGCGACACAGCCGCCGTTGATGGCCGCCGAGCGAGTGCCGCCGTCCGCCTGGAGCACATCGCAATCGATTATGATCTGGCGTTCTCCCAGGGCATGGAGGTCGGTCACGGCGCGCAGGGAGCGTCCGATGAGGCGCTGGATTTCCTGAGTACGTCCGGAGATCCGTCCCGGAGCTCGTTCCCTCTGGCTGCGAACCTTGGTGGAGCGGGGGAGCATGGCATACTCCGCTGTCACCCAGCCTTTGCGTTTCCCCTTGAGAAAGTGAGGCACCTTCTCTTCGATCGTGGCTGCCACCATGACCCTGGTTCTGCCCATCTCGATGAGCGCAGAGGCGTCTGCATAGTCCAGCTGGTCGGCGATGATGCGGACTTCACGCGGAGCGTCCGCAGGGCGATTGTCCTTACGCATGGTCGAATCCGTTCAGGCTGACACCCATGTCCTCAGAAGGGTGCCGCCGCTGTTTTTCTCTGGGATAATTCCGGTGAGCCGATGATATACTACTCCGAAGAAAAGTGCAACAGAAGGGGGGGGGCAGATTAAGGGCGGGTTTTCCAGCGGTCGTGGAACCAGAACCAGTATTCCGGTGTCCGGCGGATCTGATCTTCGATGATCTTTGTGCAGGCCTGTGTGATGTGTTTCACATCCCGGTCCCTGTCTCCGGTCCGTGTCACCTGGACCGGCGGGAAGACCTGCACACGATAGCCGCGGGACGCAGACGGGGCGCAGAATACAGGGATGATCGGGGCCCCTGTCCTGAGGTGGAACATAGCCAGGCTGGGTGTTGTGGCCGCGCTTTTACCGAAAAAATCGACAAAGATCGCTTCCTGCGCCAGTACGTTCTGATCGATGAGGATGGCCACGGATTCCTGGCTGCGTAGCGCCTTCAGGATCTCCCGGCCGGCCTGGAACTTTGAGATGACCTTGGAGCCCAGCCGGCCCCGCAGTTTGAGGAGGGTCTTCTCCAGGAACATGTTGTCCAGGGGGCGTGCTACAACCCTCATGGGGATTATGGGATTGATCGGGGATGGTGCGATCTCCCAGAGGCCGAAGTGGGCGGTGAAGAGCAGGGCGCCTCGACCCTGGTCTGCCGCCTTGTGCAGATGCTCCTCCCCGTCTATCTGGATGAAGCGGTCCCGCTTCGCAGGGGACAGATAGGCCAGATGGAAAAAATCGAAGAAGACGGTTCCGAAGTGGAGGAATGTACTGCGGATAATCGCGGTTTTGTCTTCTTCGGAGATGGTATCGCCGAAGGCTGTGGTGAGGTTGGCTGCAGCCACCTCACGATGCTTCTTGTCCACTCTGTAGACGAGTCGGCCGCAGCTTCGCCCCAGGGCGCGGACTCCTCTGCGTGGGAGCAGGCGCAGCAGCCCCAGCAGGACCGCGACCGGCAGGTAGATCAGGAGAGAGGCCGCTCGGGATTTCATGCGCATGTGAGGGGTCCGATCCTGGAATGCATGTACTCATAGAATGCCGGGTCTATATCAAGAGCGATCTTGACATAATACAGTGGCAGATCGCGACAGTCCGGGAGCGTGCCCAGCTTAACGGCGTCCTTCTCGGTAGTGAAGGCCGCCTCGGCCCCAGATTTCGCCAGCCGGGTCCTGATTCGGACAATGCTTCCGGGGGGGTAAGGGTGATGGTCCGGGAAGCGTACCTTCCCGCTGGGGTGGATTCCCTCCGAATTCAGGAGTGCGAAGAACCGCTCCGGCCGGGCTATGCCGCAGAAAGCTAGGACCTTTTTTCCCTTCCAGTCGGCAAGGGAAGAGGATTTCTGCAAGGCGACAGAATATACTTTCTGAGCAACCACGCGGTAGGAGAAAAAACGTGTGTCCGAAAACCGTCTGGTGAGTTCCTCCGGGTGCGGCTTGGTGGGGTTCTGCTTCAGGAAGACGGCATCCGCCCGTTGCAATGCAGATACAGATTCACGTAGACGGATCTTCTCCTCGGGATCGAAGAGCAGAATATCCAGTTCCCTCTGCAACCTGCGATGCTGGAACCCGTCATCCAGCACGGCGACCTGGAACCCGTCTGCTTTGGCCATGCGACAGGAGGCCAGCCGGTCTTTCCCCACATAGACTCCCGCTTCCGGCAGGTTCCGGGCGACCATGTAGGGCTCGTCACCGGAGTCTCGCCAGTTTCCTTGCAGTTCGCCGCCTCTGGTCAGGATACCGCCAGTCCGCTCCCAGCGGCCTCGGTATCCTCGAGTGACGAGAGCGGGACGGATGCCTTTTTCCATCAGATGTCTGAGGAGTTCCTGCGCCAGGGGAGTTTTCTCTGAACCGCCGAAGCTGATGTTCCCGACGCTCACCACCGGCAGGGGTGCTTCGGCCGAAGCCAGGAGGCCTGTCTCGTACAGCACGTTCCGGATCCGGCATCCCAGCCGATGGAGGAGTGAGAGCAAATACATCACCGGCTGCATGATGCGAATATACACCAATCCCCCTCTCCCCGTCCAGCCCTTCCAAACCCGCCCCCATTCTTATTCCCCCCCTACCATTCGCATGAACGCATCTGGATAATGCCAAACCCGCCCCCATTCTTATTCCCACCCTACTGGCCGAATCCTCCCGCCTCATCTACTCATGCTTCCAGGGGCTGTCTTTACATGCAGGGGTGCTTTCTTTATAATGTGGCTGATTCAGGAAACAAGGAGCTCCATGATGTTCAAACGATTGTGTGTGCTGTTGTTGACGATGTCGTTTTTCGCATTTATGTTCTCATGCAAACAAACGGCTCAGGTCCAGGGCATTGAGCTGGATGTGAGTTTTTCAGATTCGGAACTGTCCGATAACTTGATGACCGATATGATCTGCACCTGGAAGACTACGAGTAGCTTTGTGAAAATGACTCAGGATCTGCATGTCTATGTACATTTCTGGCATGGAGTTAATATGCTCTTGCAGGCGGATTATGTCCCCGAAGCCCCGACTTCGACCTGGGAGCCCGATCAGGAATACACCTTCACCCAGCGGGTCTACTTCCCCCCCTTTATCGATGAGTTCGATCCCGATTTCAAGGGCGAAGAAACGCTGCGAATGTCGGTGGGCTTTTATTCGCCCTACGACCGTAGCGGAGAGAACAAACAGCCCGTGCTGGACGAGAAGCTCAAGGTTGTGCCACCTCCGCTGGACACACCCGAGATCATCTACGAACAGGGCTGGTATGACCGCGAGATCGATCCGGAATCCTACCTCAAGCAGTGGCGCTGGGCGGCTCAAGAGGCGCGCTGCATCATCGACAACCCCCATCGGGATGCCCTGCTGGTCATCCGGGGCGGTGTGAACCTGGAGGCCGCGCCGGGACAGAAGATCATGTTCAAGATCAATGACCTGATGCTGGATGAGTTTGTGGCCGCAGAAAGCTATTTTGAAAAGGCCTACAACATTAAAAAAGAGATGCTGGGGGAGGGGGAGGAATTCACTCTCACAATCGCCTCGGACAAGAGTTTCGTACCGGCCAAGCTGTTCCCGGATTCCACTGACGAACGCGAACTGGGGCTGCAGATCTCCTTCGTCTACTTCCGCTAGGCGCGGATCACTTTTTCTCGGCAGATTTAGCTGCGTCGAGTTCTTTTCTCAGCCTGTCGGCCTCCTTATGCAGTTCCTGCAGATGGAGGTGCGTGAGGCCGATCTCCGCCTGGATCCTCTCAATGGGGGTCATGCCCCCGCCGCTGTAGTAGAGCTGCCAGAGGCTGTTGAGCTTGAGGGTGGCTGCCCCCACGGCATTGTTGGCCTGCCGCCACTTTTCCTCGAGCTCCGGGATCGTCAGGGCAGGCGGCTTTTCCGGGCTCTTGGCTGCCTCCCCGCTCTCGGCGGCTTGAGCATTGACCGTGACTCGGAGGGATCCGGAACGGGTGACGGTCGCTTCCTCCTCTTCCGGCACAGGGGCTGGGCGGCGAACCACGATCCCCGGTTGGACCTGCTTTTTTTTCAGGTCAGCGTTGGTGATCACGACGGTCTTTTTATCCTTGGCTTTAGCCCGGCGCTCTTTTTCCTTCTTCGCCAGCTCCACCAGGTCCTGTGAATACAACAATCCGGTCAGGAGTCCCACCGCACTGATCAGGGAAACGATCTGTTTGGCATTCATCTTTTTCTCTCTCAGGGGATACATCAATAATATAAAAGGTGCAGAATCATTGTCAATCCGACCCCGGGAATAGGATCAGGGGGCGTATCCGGTTCTCATGGGCGGCAGCGGCACCGTGGTGCGAACAGAGACGGTCGTTCCATCGGAGACGACCGTGACTGCACCATGGATGTCCGTCCTGTAGATTTCGACCCCCATGCGGATGTATCTCTCCAGGGTTTCGGGCGAGGGCAGGCCCTCCCTCTGCCTCCCTGTGGAAATGACGATGATTCGGGGAGCCACGGCTTCCAGGAAGGGCTGACTGCTCGAGAACCGGCTGCCGTGATGGGGAGATTTCATCACCTCGGCTTCTATCTCCCCGCATTCCTCCAGGATCTCGTATTCGGATGCCGTTGTGATGTCTCCGGTAAGTAAGACGGCCGTGCTGCCGTAGATCAGGCGGAGGACCAGGGAATATCGATTCGGATCCGGGGATGGGCCCATGTCTTCATCTGCTGGATGGAGCACTTCTATCCGCACACCGCCCTTTTCTATTATTGATCCTCGCTGCAGGCGGACCTGTGGAGTCGATGCCGGCAGCTGCTCGTACAGCTGGCGTGATGATGTTTCTATGGGATAGATGGAGGCTTCCCAGAACTCCCCCACCTTAAAATTGCGGGCCACAGAGTGGAGCCCCCGGCTGTGGTCTGGATGGGGGTGAGTCAGGACCATGGTGTCCACTCGTGTGATCCCCCGGTCCCAGAGGAAAGGTGAGACGACGCGCTCTCCGATGTCGAAGGTGCCCTCCCGCTGCCCCCCTCCATCCACCAGCATGGTCTCCCTGCCCGGCATCTCTACCAGGATGGCATCCCCACTCCCCACATCTATGAAGCTGACAGCCAGGTCGGATCTTTCAGGGGAAAAGGGATGGAGGGTGAGGAGGAGCAGCGATACCCCGAATCCCAGGCACAAGATCCGGTTCTGTCCCCTAAAGTATCTGGGGAGGCGCCAGGCCAGCAAGAAGAAGGTGTAGGCGGCACAAACCAGCATCGGCGGGGTGGGAACCCGGTAGGTCACCAGTGGTATGCGGCTTCCTATGCGGGCCAGGGTCAACAGGGTGGAGAGAAGAACTCGCACAGGCCAGGCCGCTGGTTCAGCCAGCCCGGGCAGCAGCCCGGCGATAAACAGAAAGACATATCCGCTGGCCATGATACCGGCGACCAGAGGGAGTGCGGCTGCGTTGAGGAGCAAAGGAACCCATGTCACTCGATGGAAGGCCCTGACGCTGAAAGACAGGACTCCCGCCTGGGCTGCAAGCGTGACGGCCAAGACCTCGTGGAGCCTGAAGGGAAGCCGGGGCAGGAAGCGTTTGATCCGGGATTGAAACAGGATGATCGAGAATGTGGCTGCGAAGGTGAGCTGAAAACCCAGGTTGAAAACAGTGGCCGGCTGTACGAACAGCAGGATCAGCGCAGCACTCGCCAGGGTGTTGAGCAGGTTCACATCTTTCCACAGGGTCTTTCCCGCCAGATAGAGCGAGGCCATCAAGCAGGCGCGGACCACCGAGGGGCGCCCCTCTACCAGAAGAGAGAAAAAAAGCAGGGCACAAAGCATTAGAATGCATCGAATCCCCTCGGGGAGGCCCAGCCGCCGCAGGAGTGTGTACAGGAACAGGGTCAGAATGGCGATATGGGCCCCAGAAATGGCCAGCAGGTGGTACAGGCCCGAAGCCTGGAACTCCTGGGTGGTCTTTTCATCCAGGCCCCCCCTCTCTCCCAGCAGTAAAGCCTTGAGCACCGCGCCTTCCTGCCGGATGTGATCCGTGCAGGGATCCTGGAACCGTTCAGATATGGTCCCCAGGAGCCGTTTCCTCAGGGCGGAGACCGCACGTTTGGGAGAACCGGCTCTGCCCTGAGCGAACCGCTCCACGAGGAGGGGAGATTTGGTGAAGGCCAGGCGGTGGATGTCCTGAATCTGATACGGCAGTTCCAGGGAGCCTCCGGGGGTGTTGCGAAATCCCGGAAACGGGAGAAGGCGGACGGCGATGCGGACCCTGTCGCCGATCAGGAGCCGGGAGGGGAGGGAGGAAGAGGGGGACCTGGGTACCGACACCCGGAGGTTGCCTCGCAGGGAGACGCGGTTTTTCCGGATGTGGAGTGCTTCGACGCGTAGATACAGATGATCCCTGTCGACTCTCTCGGGAGGTGATCGATAGAGCGTCCCCTCCACATCCAGGTAATCCGCGAATCGCAGGGTGTGCAGCCGGTTCTGGTGATAGGCCTGGTCGTGATGGCTGAAAAGGCCGGCCCCTATACAGAACTGCGTCAGGAGGAGACAGCAGAGGGCCTTGGGCAGAGAACGGCAATGGAAAAAGCAGGCCCAGGCCAGGAACAGGCTCGCCCCCACGCAGAAGGCCCAAGCTCCGACAGGCAGATCCAGCACGGGAGCTGCGAGGATCCCGCCCATGAAGAAGAGTGCTAGATAGAAAACCGGATAGGCCATACACGATGTCCGGAAAGATCAGTCTTTCATCCGGTGCTGGGTGGCGAGCCCGTCGAGCAGGAGGTGTGCCGCCGCCTTGATGCCGACGGCTATGCTTTTTTCGTCCGGGTTAAAACCGGGGCTGTGCAGGGGGGGAACAGCCTGGGCGCCGGCAGGTCTTACCCCCAGCAGGAAATAGAAGCCCGGGACCCTCTGGCTGAATTCGGAGAAGTCTTCGGCCACCATCTGGGGGGGATGGGGAGACACGTTGTTTTTTCCCAGGGCCGAACGCAGGGAGGGCAACAGTATATCCGCCAGGTCGGGATGGTTGTAAACGGGGAGCGTGCCACGGTTATAGTGAAGTTCGAACTGCGCGCCCAGGGGTTTTGTGATCCCGTCGCTTATATCATAGAGCAATCGTTCGATTCGGGTGCGGTTAACTTCGGAGAGAGTGCGGGCCGTACCGGACAGCCGTACCTCATCGGCGATAATGTTGGATCGGACCCCTCCCTGTATCTTGCCGATGGAGACCACGGCCGGATCATCGGGGCGGTTGGTCCGGCTGAGGGTGGAATGGATAGCCAGGACCACCTGGGAGGCCAGGACGATGGCATCTATACCCTCATAGGGACGTGCCCCGTGGGCCCCCCTGCCCTTCAGCAGGATCTCGAAACCATCGGCTCCGGCCAGGGCCGGCCCTGACGTAAAAATCGCCCGGCCTACCGGGACGTCCGGCCAGACATGCAGGGCGATCACGGCCCACACGGGAGGATCATCCAGAACCCCTTCCTTGATCATAAGCGCGGCGCCCCCTTCTTCACCGGCGGGCGGACCCTCCTCACCGGGTTGGAAGATGAACTTGATGTTGCCCCTGATCCTGTCCTTGAGCCGGACGAGGACCTGCGCTGTTCCCAAGGCAATGGCAGTGTGTATGTCATGCCCACAGGCGTGCATGACACCTGGATTGAGGGACTGGTAGGGGAGCGCGGTGGCTTCCTGGATCGGCAGGGCATCCAGATCGGCCCTCAGGGCGATCGTCACCCCCGGCTGGCCGCCCCGGAGGAGGCCGGTCACCCCGGTCTTCGCAGTCCCGGTCTTGACTTCCAGGCCCATGGACAGAAGCTGAGATGCTACCAGTTTGGATGTCTCGAACTCCCTCTGGCTCAACTCGGGATTCATGTGCAGGAAGCGGCGGAGCTTGATGATCTCCTGGATATGGCGCGAAATTTCTTCATCGATCAGGTAGGCGGTTGTCTTGTCTACTCCCCAGGCACCGAAGGTGCACACCAGCATCAGGATGATGAAAAACCGGCATCTTTGGGAGGGCGTTATCATGACCTGATTCTACACCATTCATTTATGAAAACTCAATCACGAGTGTTCGTTCAAGAGACGCTTGCCGGATGGTTGGAGTCTCACGGATGGAAGGGGGGAGGCGGCTCAGATCGAGATGTTTTCTCTATAGGTCCCGAATGCCTCGCTGAGCAGGCCTGATATCTCGCCGAGGGATATCCCCTCCTTGACCGCCTCGATCAGAGGAGGCATCAGGTTGGCACCCGCATCCACCGCCTGCCTCAGCCCGGCCAACCGGCTCTCGACACGGGCGGGGTTCCGGCCCTGTTTGATCCGACGGAGGTTCTGCTTCTGATTCTGCTCGACTTCCGGGCGCGGCGTATAGAGCCTGAATCGGCCCTTGCTCTCCTCAGATGCATGGGCATTCAAACCCACGATGAGCCTCTCCCCGCCTTCGATCTCTTTCTGGTAGGCATAGGCGCTTTCCTGGATCTCTCTCTGGATGTAGCCCTGCTCGATGGCAAGCTGGACGCCCCCCATGTCATCGATCTTCTGCAGGTAGGCTTCCACGTCCTGCTCGATCTGTGAGGTCAGGCTCTCAATGCAGTAGGAGCCTCCCAATGGATCCACGGTATCGGCGACGCCGCTCTCGTGTACGATGATCTGCTGGGTGCGCAGGGCGATGCGGGCGGAGTCCTGGCTGGGAAGTGCCAGCGCCTCGTCCCGTGAATTGGTGTGGAGCGACTGCGTGCCCCCCAGCACCGCAGCCAGGGCCTGCAGGGTCACCCGGACCACGTTGTTATCCGGCTCCTGCGCCACGAGCGTCATGCCGCTGGTCTGTGTGTGGAAGCGGAATTTCCAGGACTTCGGATCTTGAGCCTGGAACGTATTGCGCAGCAACCTGGCCCATATCCGTCGGGCCGCGCGGAACTTGGCGATCTCTTCCAGGAAATTGTTGTGGGCCGCCAGGAAAAAAGATAAGCGGGGGGCGAAGGCATCGATATCCAGGCCGGCTTCGAGCGCGGCTTGGAGGTAGGCTTTTGCATTGGCAAAGGTGAAGGCCAGTTCCTGGACGGCCGTGGCGCCGGCCTCACGGATGTGGTAGCCGCTGATGCTCATGGTGTTCCAGTCGGGAACGTTCTCCTGACAGAATGCCAGGATGTGCGTGATGATCCTCAGGGAGGGTTCGGGAGGAAAGATGTATGTGCCGCGGGCCACGTATTCCTTAAGAATGTCGTTCTGAATGGTGCCCGTCAGCCTGCTCCAGGCGATGCCCCTCTTTTCGGCCACAGCCAGATACATGGCGAGCACGATGGCGGCGGTGGCATTGATGGTCATGGAGACCGAGACCCGCTCGAGCGGGATGCCGTCGAACAGAACCTCCATGTCCTCCAGCGTGTCGATGGCTACCCCCACCTTGCCCACCTCTCCCTCTGCGCGGGGATCATCGGAATCCAGGCCCAGTTGCGTGGGCAGGTCAAAGGCGACGCTCAGTCCTGTCTGTCCCTGGTCCAGGAGAAAGTGGTACCGCTGGTTGGATTCGGCGGCCGTTCCGAATCCTGCGTACTGCCGCATGGTCCAGGGGCGCCCCCGATACATGTCGGGATAGACACCTCTCGTGAAGGGGAATTCCCCGGGCGCGCCCAGATCCTGTTCAGGATCCATCCCGCTGAGATCTTCCGGTGTGAATGTGGATTTCAGCTCGATACCGGAATGGGTACGAAAGCCTTTTCGTCTGTCTCGGGTCATTCTTTCCCAGGTCACCGGATAAAGCGGGAGAAGGCGCGCCCGCCCGCGTAGACAGCCCTGTCGGTTAGCTGGGCCTCGATCTCAAGGAGGCGATTGTATTTCGCCACCCGGTCGCTGCGGCAGAGGGCGCCCGTCTTTATCTGACCGGTGTTGAGTGCGACACTGAGGTCGGCAATGAACGTGTCGGAGGTCTCTCCGGAGCGGTGTGAGATGACACTGGCGTATCCGTGGTCGTGCGCGTAGGTGACCGTGTCGATGGTCTCTGTCAAGGTGCCGATCTGGTTCAACTTGATCAGGATGGCGTTGCCGATCCCCTTTTCAACCCCCTCCTTCAGGATGGCGGGATTGGTCACGAAGTTGTCATCGCCCACCAACTGGACAGCCTCACCCAGGGCGTCTGTCATGAGCTTCCATCCTGTCCAGTCGTCTTCCGACAGGCCGTCCTCGATGGAGATGATAGGGTAGTTGTTGATCAGGTTCTGGTAGAAGTCGACCATCTGCTCGGCACTGCGGCTGGATCCATCGGATTTCTTGAAAACATAAGCGCCATCGGTATAGAACTCCGAGGCCGCGACATCCAACGCCAGACTGACGTCCTCACCCGGCCGGAACCCTGCCCGCTCTATGCTCATCAGGATCAGGTCCAGTGCTTCCCGGTTGGATTTTAGGTTGGGCGCGAAGCCGCCCTCGTCCCCAACGGCAGTGCTGTATCCCTTGTCCTTGAGCGTCTTCTTGAGGTTGTGAAACACCTCCGCGGCCATGCGGATCGCCTCAGAAAATGAAGGGGCCCCAATAGGCGCGATCATGAACTCCTGGATGTCGACGTTGTTATCGGCGTGTGCGCCTCCGTTGAGGATGTTGCACTGCGGCACTGGAAGGAGATATCGCTCCCTTGGATTCAGATAGTCGAACAGCGGTGTGGCGAGGGACCGGGCCGCCGCGACCGCGGCTCCCATGGATACCGACAGGATAGCGTTGGCCCCCAGGTTCTGTTTGGAGGGGGTCCCGTCCAGCTCCATCATCTTCCTGTCCAGTTCCTGTTGAGCTGTGGCATCCATTCCCAGGACGGCGGGGGCGATGATGTTCCGAACATTGTCCACGGCTTTGAGCACGCCCTTGCCGAGATAACGGGAGTCGTCGCCATCTCGCAGTTCCAGGGCTTCCCGCTTCCCTGTGGAGGCCCCGGATGGGACGGAGGCCGCGCCTTCCGCCCCGGATTCCAGCCGGACGCGGGTTCTGATGGTAGGATTGCCTCGCGAATCGAGAATTTCCAGGGGAGAGATCTCTGTGATCGTAGTCTTTGCCATCTTATACTCCTTGGGTAGTCTGGTGACGCCGTGTGACGGTAAGGGAGGGTCTTAGGATTGGAGCTGCTCTATTTCTTCTTCTCCTCCTGGGATGAGAACTCCGGGATCTTTTTGGAGAATTCTTCCTTCTTCTTATCCACAAAGTCTTTGATCGCGCTCACGCCTTCGGTGGTCTTTTCCTTTACCATCTCGATTCCCTTTTCCGCTTCTTTGGCGATCCGGTCGTAGCTGTCTTTTGCCTTTTCCCCGGTTTTGGTTGCGCCCTCCTGGATCTTTTTCCGAGTGTCTTCCCCGCTGGCCGGGGCGAACAACACACCCAGGATAAAGCCGGTAGCGGTCCCCAAAAGGAAAGAGAGGGTGACTTCAATGGCGCTCGGGCCTCTATTCTCCATTTTTTTCCTCCTTCTTTTTTTTATTTTTCCTTTGCCGCAAGACCAGCCGGATCAGAGGCAGTATGAACGGCCAGTATCGGGTTGCGGGTTTCATGACCCGGGTCGACAGGAACATGGACACATCAGAGATACCCACGGCGGCCTTGCGGGCTGCATCGACCACATCCCCCAATTCCTCGATCTTCTGGTTGACCTTCTGGCTTGTGGCGTTGAGATTGGCCACGAGGGCGTGGACCTCGATCAGGGTCTTCTCGCCTTCCCGGGCGGTCTTTCGCAGCTGGATCAGGAATATGACCAGAAAGGTCACGGCCACCACCGCGGCAAAAGTCAGGACCAGAAACAGAAACTGGGACAGAGTCAGCAACATGGTATCTTATACATAAATAAAAAACCCGGGTTTGTCAAACGACCTCTACTTGAAGAGGATCTTTGTCGCATCGGAAATGTGGTATTCCGCTTCGATCCGGGAGAGGATCGCCGCGTATTCCGTGGTGTCTTTGGAATCGAGTGCCCGCTCCCATTGTTCCAGCAGCTCAGAAGGGACAAATTGGGGTTTCATCTTGCCCAGGCGATTGATGCCGCGCAGGGCCTGCCATTGTGTGATCATGAGCAGAGCCAGAATCCCGAAAAAAACGTTGGGCCCGGGGAGCAGGGCCATCAGACCGGAGATGGGGAGCAGCACCGCCTCGATGATGAGGAGCAGGATGTGTTTGCTCCTCTGCTTCTGCAGGAAGAAAAAGAACCGGCGGCGGATCTTTTTATCGGGGATGCCCCGGGCGTGTTTGATCGACACCTCGGGGGTCTCGAGCTTCAGGATTCTCGCCAGGGTCTGTTCTTGGCGGAGGATGCGGGGGGGCAGCAGCATGAGTTTTTGCTTGGCCGCCACCAAGATCCTTTGCAGGCGGGAAAATTCGACCTGGATCTCCTGGACCGAGTGCGAGGAAAAAAAACGGAATCTGCCTCGGAAGTCAAGGACAAAAAAGAAATCCATGGTCCTCCCATTCTAGCACTTCCCTCCGGAAGTTGACAATCACAGGAGATGACCCTAATATTTATAGGATTATATAGAATAAAAGGAACCATGCTGTGACGCACGTGTACGCATTCCCACAGATCGAAAAAAAATGGCAGCACGTCTGGGACGAGCAGGAGACCTTCAAGGCCGGCCGAGACGATGGGAAAACAAAATGCTACTGCCTGGAGATGTACCCTTATCCTTCCGGGCGCATCCACATGGGCCATGTCCGCAACTTTTCAATCGTGGACGTGATCTCCCGCTTCAAGCTCATGCAGGGCTTCGATGTCCTTCATCCCATAGGGTGGGATGCCTTTGGGATGCCCGCGGAGAATGCGGCCATAGAGCAGGGGGTCCACCCCAGAGAGTGGACTCTGAGCAACATCGAACACATGAAGGCCCAGCTGAAAAAGATGGGCTTCAGTTATGACTGGGGGCGCGAGATCACGACCTGCCTCCCCGAATACTATACCTGGAACCAGTGGATCTTCCTGAAACTCCTGGAGCGGGGCCAAGCCTACCGAAAGAGGAGTCAGGTGAACTGGTGTCCGAGCTGCCAGACGGTGCTGGCCAACGAACAGGTCGTGAACAGCGGGTGCTGGCGCTGCGACACTCAGGTGTCCATGAAACACATGGAACAGTGGTTTCTCAAGATAACAGACTATGCCGAAGAACTCCTCTCGGGGCTGGACCAGCTCCGGGAGTGGCCGGAACACGTGCTCGTTATGCAGAGGAACTGGATCGGCCGGAGCACGGGGGGCCGAGTGACTTTTTCCCTCAAGGACGGCCAGGGCGATATCGAGGTCTTCACCACGCGGCTCGACACCATCTACGGCGCCACGTTCATGGTGCTCTCTCCCGAACACCCCCTCACGGATCGCCTGGTCGAGGATGCCGGCGACCGCCGCAAACTGCAAGACTGGATCGAGCAGAGCAGGGCCGAACTGAAGCAGATGGCCGAGGCCGGAGAGACAAAAAAAGACGGCATCGATACACATAAGACGGCCCTGAATCCTTTCACTGGGGAGGAGATTCCGGTCTGGGTAGCCAATTACGTGCTCATGGAATACGGAACGGGGGCCATCATGGCCGTCCCGGCCCATGATGAACGGGACTACGAGTTCGCGCGCAAATACGGTCTTTCCATCCGAGAAGTTATCGTGCCTGAACCGGGCGAGGCTCCGGAAGAGGGGATTTTTTCGGGTTACGGGACGGTCGTCAACTCCGGTCCTTTTTCCGGGATGAGCTCACAGGAAGCCATGGACAAGATGGCGGATCTCGCCCAGGAAAAAGGATTCGGGCACAAACAGGTCCAGTATCGGCTGCGCGACTGGGGGATCTCGCGGCAGAGATACTGGGGCACACCCATCCCTGTCATTTACTGCGAGGCTTGCGGTGTCGTAGGGGTTCCTTATGAGGACCTGCCCGTGACGCTGCCCGAGGAGATCGATTTCTCCAGAGAGGAGGGATCCCCCCTGGAATCCATCCGGAGCTATGTCGAGGCCCCCTGCCCGCGGTGTGGGGGCCCGGGCCGGCGAGAGACCGATACCATGGACACATTCTTCGACTCGTCCTGGTACTATTTCCGCTACTGCTCGCCTCAGGCCGATCGACTGCCTTTTGAGCCGGCGCAAGCCCAGGACTGGCTGCCCGTGGATGTCTATGTGGGAGGCGTGGAACATGCCATACTGCACCTGATCTATGCGCGCTTTTTCTGCAAGCTTTTGCGCGACCTCGGATTGACCGACATCGATGAACCGTTCCCTTTTTACCTCAGCCAGGGGATGGTGACCAAAGACGGGGCCAAAATGTCCAAATCCAAGGGCAATGTGGTGGACCCGGACGAGATGATCACCAAATACGGAGCGGACGCAACACGCCTGTTCATGCTGTTCGCTTCTCCGCCGAAAAAGGAATTTGCCTGGGACGAGAAAGGCATCGAGGGGACGTCCCGGTTCCTGCACCGGATCTGGAAGTTTTACCATGAGTTTGCCGACATACTGAAAACCGATGGGCTAGAGGCGGGATTGGCCGGCTGCGAAGCACCTCCAGCCCCGCTCCGGGTGAAACTCCATCAGACCGTGAGAAAGGTCACCCTGGACATCGGCAAACGGTATCACCTCAATACGGCCGTGAGCTCTATCATGGAGCTATTCAACCGCATCAAGCGGGATGCTCCAGCTCTGATCGCCACCCAGGAAGGGAAAGCCTTAACGCGGGATGCGTTCGGGGTCATGCTCCAGTTGCTGGCACCCTTCGCCCCTTATATCACCGAAGAGCTCTGGGAGAAATCCGGACACAGCACCGTGATTGCCAGGAGCTCCTGGCCGCAGTGCGATCCTGAGCTGGCGCAGGAGGAGAATGTTACGGTCGTGGTGCAGGTCAACGGCAAGGTCCGGGCCAAGTTCGAGATCGAACGGGATCTCCCGGAAGAAGAGGTTAAAAGGGCGGCCCTGGAGCTGGAGCGGATCAGGAGCCTTATTGCCGGTCGGGAGCTTCGGAAGATCATCTGTATCCCTAATAAACTGGTTAACATCGTGGTGTGAAGCCGAGACAAAACATGCGTAACCTGCTGATATTACTAAGCCTGATCCTCCTTGGGATGAGCTGTGGTTACGGGCTTAGGGGAACGGGGAGTTCGCTTCCTCCCCACATCCGGACGATCAACATCCCCATGTTCGAAAACAACACGACCCGGTTCCAGCTGGACCTCAAGCTGACGCAGAGTGTCCGCGATGAGCTGGTGGCGCGCGGCGAGGTGGATGTCACGCCTGACAGGTCGAGTGCGGACGCGGTCTTGATCGGGGTGATCACCTCTTTCACGGTACAGCCGATCGGATTCGGTCAGGATGCCTCAGCAGACGCCTACAACATCGTGGTGGTGGCTAAGATCGTCCTGCGGGACCTTGTCAACAACAGGATTCTGTTCTCCAATCCCCACTATTCCTACCAGCAGGAATACAAAGTGCTGGAAGGGACCGATTTTGAATCCGTCCAGCAGCAGGCGATCGAAGTGGTGGCCGTGAAGTTCGCCCGGACACTGGTCATCAATCTCCTGGAAGGATTTTAGAGCGTGGCCTTATCTCATGGGGGCAGTGGAAGCAAACACCCTCCCGGTTATCTGGTCTTTGGAGAAGAAACATACCCGGCCTATGTGTTCCTGCAGGAACTGCTGGATTCCCTGGCGGATCCGGATGCTCCACCGCTGGAACGGTTCGACCTGACGGAGCAAAAATGGCCGGAGATCCTGGATGCGGCACGTTCCTCATCGCTCTTTTTCCAGGCCGCCCGCATCATCCTGGTGCAAATCCCGCCCCGAATAAAAGACAATGTCCCTTCCCCTCATGAAAAGCTCTCGGACAGAGACAAGGGCCTGATCTCTGCCTATTTCGCCGATCCGACCCCCGGCATGGTCCTGGTGATGATATTTCCCGGTAAGATCCGGGGGGGCTCCCCTCTCGTCAAATTCTTCGGCGGATTGTCCGCACAGGCCGTGCGGGTCGAGGAAATGCGGCCGCTCAAGGGACAGAAACTGGCATCCTGGGTCGGGAGGCGTTTCCAGATCAGGGGAAAGAACCCGTCCCCGGACGCCGTCGCGCGGTTGGTGGAGTTGGTGGGGAGCGATCTTCGGTTACTGGACAACGAGGTGGAAAAGATCACGACCTTTGCAGGAGACAAGGACCGCATTTCGGATGAGGATGTCGACCAGGTTTCCGGCTGGATCAAGTCATACATAGAGTGGGAGCTCTCCGAGCATCTGGAAAGGGCGGATTACCGGCAGTGTCTGCTAATCCTGCACAGACTCCTGGAGCAGGACGGCATCCACCCCCTCCGTATCCTGGCGCTCGTATCTGGCTTTTTTCGGGATGTTCTCCTGGCGAAACTCAGGTTGAAGGAAGGAACAAAGAACCGGAAGGCCATCTTCCAGGAGATTAAACCTCAGATCAAGGAATCTTTCCGGGGGCTCTATGAACGACAGTTTCGCGGGCTGTTCTCCCTGGCCGAGGGGATATCGTGGCCCAATCTACGGCATATCCTGGACAGCCTGGGAGATGTGGACTCCAAGCTCAAAAACACATCGCTGACTTTCAATATCCTGATGGAAGGATTTTTATTCGAGTACTGCTGGATCAGGAAATACGGCCGCGCTCCGAACCCTCGGTGACTGGGCCCCCTCCGTACCTGCGACCTCCAGCGATCATCGCCTCTGATGCGGACTTCCCCCCCGGTTCGTCAGCGGGAAAGGGGGAATTAACAGGCTTATTTGGACATGGAGGGCTTGATTATTTCCACCTGGCGGCTGAGCCGGGATTTGTACCGGTTGCCCGTATTCCTGTGGATGGTGCCCTTTTTTACAGAAACATCTATGCTGGAAAATGTCTTGGAAAGTAAGGTCTGGGCCGCTTCACTGTCTTTCTTTTCGATGGCAGCCCTCAATTGTTTGATCTGTGTCCGCAGGGTAGACTTGTTCCTTCTGTTGATCGCGTTCCTTCGCAGACTCCGCCTCCACTGGCGTATAGCGGACTTGTGTTGCGCCATAATAGTCTCCTCTTCAAATGGAACACGCATAATAAGCTATTTTGTAATTTAAGTCAACCCGTCCAAGCCCTCCTGTCAACGCAACATGAAAATGTCCGGTTCTTAGCAAAGTGAAAATGTCCGGTTTGATCATTGCCCGGTTTTCTGCAAAAACCATGCATAATGAAGCTCTGAATACGACCTTCGCCATGGAGGGATGTCATGGGAGATGAAAAAGGTCGGCGGCCATTTGTAGTGGGGAGTTTCTGAAGTGCACCTGCTCGTTTGTTATGATGAACGAGAGTGTACGAAACTCCAGGCATTTTATGGTAGACTAAGGATCTGTCCATTCATCGGACATTAGGCCAGGAGAGCAGTGCAAACATGAAGCGAGACGGCGGAAACCGCAGGCTGCTGCGTTCGACTCTGGCGGTATCGGCCCCCACCTTTCTTAGCCGGATCTTGGGCTATATCCGGGATCTGCTCCAGGCTTACTATATGGGGACCGGCAAGGGGATGGACGCATTCACCATCGCCTTCCTCATCCCGAATTTGCTCCGCCGCCTGACTGCTGAAGGTGCCATGACTGCGGCCTTCATCCCTGTTTTCTCGCAGATCAAGAACCGGGATACAAAAGACAAGTTGTGGCGCTTTGCCAACGCCTTTTTCTTTGACCTGACCCTGGTCATGGCCGCCCTTACTCTGCTGGGGATCCTGTTGTCTCCCCTCCTGGTGCGGCTCCTGGCAGGCGACTATGCCGAGGTCCCGGGAAAGCTGGAGCTGACCGTTGTCCTCACCAGGATCATGTTTCCCTACATATTCCTGGTCAGCTTGGCCGCTCTGGTCATGGCCGTCCTCAACTCGTTCCATAAATTTTTTGTCCCTGCCTTCACTCCGGTGCTCTTCAATCTCGCCATCATAACCGGGGCCGCTCTGTGGGCCGGCCGTGTGGATGAGCCGGCCTATGTATTTGCGGGGGGTGTGATCGTGGGAGGGATCCTGCAGTTGGCCTTCCAGGTCCCCTATGTGTGGCGGCAGGGCATGCGTTTCCGGCCTCTCTTGACTTTTACGCACCCGGCGGTGCGTAAAGTGGGGCGTCTGATAATCCCCGGGATCTTTGGGGCAGGGATCTACCAGATCAACGTCACCATCAGCCGAATGATCGCGTCCACCCTGGAACAGGGGAGCGTGTCTTCGTTGTACTACTCCTCCCGCATACAGGAGCTGACCCTGGGCCTGTTTTCCATTGCCCTGTCCATCGCCCTGCTCCCCACCCTCTCCGACCTCGCAGCCCGGAAGGACCTCCCCGAAATGAAGCGCACACTGCAGTTCTCGTTGAAGATGATCACCTTCATCACCTTCCCTGCCACCATGGGCCTTGTCATCCTGCACCGGCCCATCGTCCAGGTCCTTTTCCAGTATGGCCGGTTCAGCACCCTATCTACGGAAATGACAGCGTCCTGCCTCTTCTACTTTGCCCTGGCGATTCCCGCCCTCTCCGGAGTGAAGGTAGTGGCCCCGGCATTCTTCGCTTTGAAGGACACCAAGACTCCCGTGAAGGTGGCCTTCTTCATCACTTTCATATATGTCGCGTGCTCGCTGTGGTTGATGGGGCCCCTGCGTGTGGCCGGGATCGCCCTGGCCCTCGCTGTCTCTTCCCTGATCAATTTCATATGCCTTTACATCCTGTTGGAGAGAAAGATCGGTCCCATGCCTAAACGGAACACGCTGCTCTTTGCCTTGAAAGCGGCGCTTTTCTCTGCGGCCATGGCAGCCGTGATCCGTGTTTTCTTTCTTCAGTTCCCTTTCAATGCAGCAGCCATCTTGGAAAAGATCGGGATTCTCCTGGCCACCATCCTGGTGGGGATCGCTGTCTACATGGGGCTCAACCTGATCTTCAGCCGGGACGAGGTCTTGCGCATCAGGGATGTGCTCTCCAAAAAAGATCGGGCCGCGGAGGGAGATGAGACATGAGGATCGTGCTGCAGCGGGTCAAAGAGGCGTCTGTGAGCGTAGAACAGAAGACCGTAGGCCGGATCGGCCGCGGCCTGTGTCTGCTCGTGGGTGTGGAGAAGGGAGATACTGAGGCCGCCGCCGATTATTTGGCCCAGAAAATAGTCGAACTCCGCATATTCCCCGATCCCGCCGGGAAGATGAACCTGTCTCTCCTCGATATCGGGGGAGGAGTGTTGGCGGTTTCCCAGTTCACCCTGGCAGGGAGTATCCGCAAGGGCCGTCGACCCAGTTTTGACCGCGCAGAGGCTCCCCAGAGTGCCGCTGCCCTGTTCGATTATTTTGTTGAGCTACTGCAGGCAAAGGGCGTGGAGGTGGCTACCGGCGTTTTCGGGGCCATGATGGACGTCCACCTCATAAACGACGGTCCTGTGACCTTCATCCTCTCCCGAGATCCCTGATCTCCGACTGAAGGGTAATAAATTTCGATTCCAGATTAAATGGGCATTGTAACCGAGTTTATCAGAATGTTTTCTCCTAATGTAAATACAAAATACTGATAATACTTAGGTTATAGGAGATGTTGACGTTTATTATGAATGACCCAGGTGTGAGTTGGGTTATTCACGGGGCGAGGTTGCCATGGATACGAGGCGTCGTTAGGTGACGCTGTGGTCGTCCACTGCGAGCCTGACGCAACGAAGTAGATGTGGTGAGATCGGCTCGCCTGGAGGGTAATGAATGTTGATGTTATCGGGATGTTTTGTTAGAAGATATCGACATTCATTATGAATGACCCAACTCAGGTGAATTTGAGGTCAGAGGCCTTCTGCAGCGCCCTCTCTGCGGACGTGCGGACAAAGTTGTTGCCGTCCTTAGCCAGACGCGCCAGCAGGGCCAGAGACTCCTCCCCGCCGATCTCCCCCAGCGCCCATGCCGCCTGCATCCGGACGTCTGTGTTGGGATCGGTCAGTATGGCCTCTATCCTCTTGACGGATAGGGGGTCTCTCCTGAATCCCAGGATGCGGAGGCTCCCGCTCTTGACGTACCAGTGCAGGGCTGTGAGCCTCAGGTAAACGCGCCCCAGGTCGAGGTCCTCGCGTTCGCTCAGGGACTTGATGATGAGGTCGCGGATCGTCTCGTTGGCTTCATCGAGGCAGTCCAGCAGCACGTCACATACCCAGGGATCCGGGGTCTTTATGAGGTTCTGAAGGAGCTTGAGGCGGGCCCGTGTCTCACTGGTGGACTTGATCTTCTCCACGGCCTCGCGGGCGGGGGCCTCCATATTCGATTCCGGAGGGGCTGCTTTTGTCATGACAGGCTGCCGTATCTAGACCATCTCCAGGAGGTGGCCCATTTTTTCTTTCTTGGTTTTCAGATAGCGTCTGTTCTCCTGGCAGGGCGGAATCTCGAGAGGCACGCGCTCTACGATCTCCAACCCGTATCCGGCCAGGCCGATGAATTTGCGGGGATTGTTGGTGATGAGCCGCAGCTTGGTGACATCCAGGGAAACCAGGATTTGGGCCCCTAGGCCGTAATCGCGGTGATCGGGCTTGAATCCCAGCTTCTCGTT
>JAUWTO010000265.1 GCA_030614685.1 Candidatus Aminicenantota bacterium | reverse complement strand
CTCTGGTTTCCTGTTCCCGCACAGGGATGACAACCACATGTTCCCGGTCAAAGCCGAGTTTTTGATTTTTAATGAAGTTCAACTGGTTGAAGACGACCAGAGTGCAGGCGATCAGGACAATGGAGGCACTGAATTGAAAAATCACCAAGACATTCCTCAATCCTGCCCCCTTTTTCCCGGAAGCACTGAATTCCTTCAAGACATTCACCGGCTTCAAAGCCGACAGGACCAGGGCAGGGTAAGTCCCGGAGGCGATCCCGACAAACAACACAGTGCCTGCGATCAAGACCAAAAGGCTGGTGTGGGAGAGAGCACCGATCTGGAGATCGGTCCCGATCAGAAGGTTGAAGTAAGGGAGGATGAATCTGATCATCAGCAGGGAAAGTCCCAAGGCGAAAGTCGTGACCAGCAGGGTTTCACCGATGAATTGTTTAATAAGCTGCCTGCGATTGGCTCCCGCCACCTTGCGGATACCGATCTCTTTGGACCGAGTCATGGAGCGGGCCGTGACCAGGTTCATGTAGTTGATGCAGGCGATGAGCAGAATGATGAATGCGATCGACATAAAGAGGTAAACATACCGGATCTGATTGTTGGTGGCGAGTTCTCCGCGGATCTGAGACTTGAGGTGGATATCCTCTATCGGCTGTAAGAAGAATTTATCGCTTCCCTCTTCCCTCCCTTGCCTGGCAAGAAACGCCGGAAATTTTTCTTCCACCTGGGACTTGGCATCGGGTGTTGTGAGCTCGACATAGGTCGCATAGTTCCAGACATTCCAGTTGCCGATCATATAACTGTCTTTTTTTTCAGCAACCGTCGTGGCATGCGAGATGATATAGTCGAACTGCAGATGGGAATTCTGGGGGACATCTGCGATCACACCCGTGACCGTCATGTCATACTGGCGCCGTTGTTCCTTATAGGATACGATCCTGCCGAGAGGATCGCTGCCGCCGAAGAGCTTTTCAGCCACGTTTTCCGTGAGGACGATGGACCTGGGAACTACCAGGGCCTGCTCCAGACTTCCTTGAAGCAGGGGGAACGAGAAGATCTTCAGGAACTCGGGATCGGCAAAGATCCCCAGCTGGTAGAAACTCTTTTCCTGGTACTGAAGAATGGCCATGTCAGTGAAGGATCTTCGACCTCGGGTCGCCCGGATAATCTCAGGGAAATCCGTTGCCAGAGCCTCTGCCAGGAGCTCAGGCGTGTGGTCAGAGAATTCCGTGACATCCGGTTGTCTTTGGGTCTCGCGGCTGATCACGCGGTAGATCCGGTCCGAATTATCATGGAAGCGATCAAAGCTCATTTCAAATTGGACAAACATCAGGATCAATATAAAACAGGCCATCCCCACGGCCAGGCCGGCAATATTCAAGAGGGAAAACCACTTATTCTTGAGAGTGTTGCGGAACGATATGATCAGGTAGTTTTTAAACATGGTAAAGCTCCAGTAAATTCTGTTGGTGGCAAAACCCGGGAGAGAGCGGACCACCTGGAACCAATACCAGAATAAGGCAGCCACAGGGCCTCGCTCTGCCTGGATATGGTTGAAAACCTCCCTGAAATCACCCAGGTGAGTATACTCGCCATGATCGGAATGGATAGATCTGAGGACCCACTCCGCGAATTTCAGAGGTTTTTCAAGCCTGGGATTCGATGTCATGGTTTCTCGGATCTTAGGGTTTCAGGCCCAGCGCTCCCTGCCACAGGGTTTCCTGGATCCTCTTCAGCTCCATCAGGGCTTTCTTGCCATCCTTGGTGAGGAGATAGACGCGCTTGCTGCGCCCTCCCCTTTCTCGGGTGGGTTCGGTCAACCGGGACTCCAGGAGTTTCTTCCGCTCCAGCCGTTCCAGGGGATCGTAGATAGATCCGAATGACCAGTTCTTTCCTGTTATCTGCATGAGTTCACTCCGGATGGGCACACAGTAGGCCCCCTCCTGGAGTTTCCAGACAGCCAGCAGTACCATTTCTTCAGAGCGGGATAAAAGCTTCATGGCCTTCCTCTCATGTTTATTATTTCCATATTCTGGAACATATCAGCAGTGTTGTCAAGGGATTTGTTCCAGAAAGCGAATAAAATAGCACATTATTCCCACTCAGGCAGCATAGCCAAAGTAGAGGCCTGAACTTCAGGGTAAACTTTTTCTCCTGAATATCGTCTTAACTATGTTGCCCCGTAGAGGTGCGTCGAGCCATCGCCCATGAAGAGAATACCATCTGTTTTTCTTATGATCCTGCTGGCGGCCCCTGTCTGGGCTGCTTCTCGACCTGAGGCGCCAAAACGCATCTATACGACCCAAAGGGTCAATCCCACCCCTCCCATCATCGACGGTGTGCTGGACGACCCGTCCTGGCAGAGTGGGGACTGGCAGGGCGACTTCATTCAGCGCGAGCCTTATGAGGGCAAGCCACCCAGTCAGCAGACCGAGTTCAAGATCCTGTATGACGACAAATACCTCTACGTGGCCATCCGGGCCCACGACACCGATCCGGACAAAATCGAACGGCGGCTGTCGAGGCGCGATACAATTGAGGGAGATTCGGTCGGCATTGACATCGACAGTTATTTCGACAAGCGCACATCCTTCGGTTTTGTCGTCAACGCCGCAGGTGTGAAGCGCGACCTTGTCCTCTCCAATGACGGGAATGATGCGAACATGAACTGGGATCCCATCTGGTTGGTCAAGACCTCCCGGGATGAAGAGGGATGGAATGCCGAGATGCGCATCCCTCTTTCCCAGCTTCGCTTTGCCAGCTCGGATTCCCTTACCTGGGGGCTCCAGGTCCACCGGACTCTATTCCGCAAGGATGAGCAGTCCCTCTGGCAGTTCATCCCACGGGACAGCGCAGGCTGGGTGCATGAATTCGGGGAGCTCCGCGGCCTGGACGGCATAATACCGTCCCGGCAGGTGGAGATCGTGCCCTATTCAGTGGGCAGGTACCAATCATTTCAGCCAGCCGAGGGAAATCCCTTCACCAACGGACAAGACGGAGACCTGCAAGTCGGCCTTGACGGCAAACTCGGGGTGACCAACGACCTCACCATGAACTTCACCGTCAATCCCGATTTCGGACAGGTGGAGGCGGATCCCTCCGTGGTCAACCTCACAGCCTACGAGACCTATTATGAGGAAAAACGGCCCTTCTTCATCGAGGGCCGCAACATCCTGAGTTTCCCTCTCATGATCGGGGACGGCGACCTTTCCGGAGACAACCTGTTCTACACCCGCAGGGTCGGCAGCCGCCCCAGCCGCAATGTCTATCCCGGGCCGGGAGAATTCGTGAGCATGCCGGATAACACGTCTATCATCGGGGCCTTCAAGCTGACGGGCAAGACCCGGAGCGGCATCTCTATCGGCCTTATCGACAGCCTGACGGCCCGGGAATACGCGCGCATCGGTTCCGGAGGGCCCGTCCAAAAGGAACCGGCTCAACCCCTGACCAACTACTTCGGCCTGAGGCTTCAGAAAGACTACAATCAGGGAAAGACCTTTGTAGGAGCCATGGCGACCGCCACCCACCGCGACCTCAGCGAACCCTCACTGAGCT
>JAUWTO010000037.1 GCA_030614685.1 Candidatus Aminicenantota bacterium | reverse complement strand
CGGGACGGCCCCCGGCCAGCCCGGCTCCTGCCAGGGCCGTCAAGGCGCCGCCTATGAACCCACGGCGGCTCACGCCTTTTTGTATATTTTCGGATGCAATGCCTTCACTCTTCATTGGGATCTCCTTTCTGAATGGATCGAACTGTGACCGCTCAGTCTATCAATTTTGAACAGGCCGCACAATAAAAAAAGGAGAGCCTTTCGGCTCTCCTTAAAGAGTTGTAGGGATCAGATGTGCTCAGCGTTTCTTGAGATAGACGTCACCGCTGAAGGTTTTCAGCGTCACTTCGGCGCCTCCGCCGTTTACGGTCCCGTGCAGCTCTGTTTTGCTGAGCTTGCCGGAGAGCGTGATCTCGAAATCCGTGTCGATGTCGCCGCTGAAGGTCTTGGCGTACAGTTCAAAGGCCGAATTGGACGGGACCAGCAGTGTCACATCCCCGTTCAAGGCTTTGAAGTTGTAGGAACCGCCCTTGCTGAGGACTCCCACAAATTTGACGGACCCGCTCACCGACTTGGATATGACCTCTTCGGCACCGGAGATGTCGATCAGATCGATATCTCCGCTCACGACCTCGGCTTCCACATCCCCCTCACTGTTTTCCAGCAGGATGTCGCCGGACACGGTCTTGAGATCAGCGCCGCCCTTCACGCGGCGGATCTTGAGTTCCCCGCTGACCGTCTCACAGTCAACGCCCTCCTGCACACCGGTGACGGTCAGGTCTCCGCTCACAGCATAGGCTTTTAAGGAGCCCGCGACTCCAGTCATGTCGATATCCCCACTCACGGTATCAGCCTTGGCATCGTTCCCGATATCCTCCATCACGATGTCGCCGCTCACGGATTTCATATCGGCGGCGGCCCCGGAGGGGATGATCAACCAGAAATCTATGGAGACGTTCTTCTTGTTGCTTCCCCTGCGGAAATAGTCCTTGTCCCTCTTGGTCTCGATCTTCAGGGTGTCCCCATCCTGTGTCACCTCGATGGTGACCTTCTCAAAATTTTTCTTGGCCAGGTCCTCGGAGTCGGTGCGGGAGACCTTGAGCGCCTGGATCTGCACCTCGGCCTTGTCCCAGACCTTGACCTCGATATCGCCGGAAATGTTGCGCAGGATGATCTTGCCGTCCCGCGCCAGGGATACGCTCTTCTCGAATTTTTCCTCGTACCGCTCCTTGTCGTCGTCGCGAATCGGGCTGGCTCCCAGGACCAGCCCCAGGACCAGCAGCACACTAAGAACTGATAAGATGGCTCTCTTGCTATACATGACTTGCCTCCCTAGTTATAAAGTGTTTCCAAAACTCCCCTGAGGGGAAGATTCATCCTGAACATTCATCCATTTATTGTAAAGGTCCGCCTTCTCTTCGTAGGCGGCCAAGAGAAAGCGCCGTGAATCGAGGTCTTCGGGATGGCTCATAACGGCCAGTTTGCAGTCGGCGATCGAGGCGTTCACTATATCAAGGTTGGTCTTGAATACCTCGGCCAGCTTGGGATCGATCTGTTCGCCCTGGGCCGCCACGGCCTCTGCCAGTGCCTTGATGGCCTTCTGGTAGTGAACCTCCGCCTCTTCCAGCTTGGTCAGTGTGTACTGCTGGCGGTCGAGCTCCGCGAACATGGGCCCGCTGCTCATGAGCCGAGGCCCCAGCGCGACCGCCCCCAGGGCAACCAGCAGCAGCGCGGCGGCGGCCAGGGCATAGCCCCAGCGCGGGACCATGCGGCGCTCGCGCCCTGAGTAGGCCGGCACCTGCTGCCCGCCCTGGGCCTGTTCCAGGCGCGCCTGGATCTTTCCCCAGGTCGTATCCCGGGGAGGAGGATCCGAGATGTCCCCGGCATGCCCTACGATCTCGTGGAAGTCCTGCATCAGCTTCCGGCAGTCCTGGCAGCCGTCCGTATGCTTTTTCAGCAGAGCCTGACGCTTGGAGTCCAGGTCGCCGTCTATGTATTGACTAACCCATTTTTGTGCTGTTGAGCAGCGCATGGTCTTCTCCTTCACACCAGTCTTTTCTTTTGGAGGCGTTGGCGTATCTTCATCCGGGCCTTGAACAGCTGGGACTTGGATGTCCCTGCGGAGCAGCCCAGGATCTGGGCGACCTCTTCGTGTTTGAAACCCTGGATGTCATGCAGGACAAAGACACTCCTCAGTTTCGTGGACAGGTCCTGTAGCGCCTCCTCCATGGTCGTTTCGAACATCCGTTCATGATCGGGGGCCGCCTTACTCTGCGCCACGCCTTCCACCACATCGAAGGGCACCATTTTTCCCTGGATGTTCTTGTGGCTCCTCAGATAACTCAGGCAGGTGTTGACCGCGATGCGGTAGGCCCACCCGATAAAGGCCTCATCATTGTCCAGCTTATGGATGTGTGTGAATATCTTGATGAAGATGTCCTGCAGGATATCCTCTGCGGCAGTGGCGTTGTACGTGTAGCGGTAGGCCAGTCCGAAGAAAGACGTCTTGAAGCGCCCGTACAGCTGCTCCATGGCCTGACTGTCTCCCTCCCGGCTGCGCCTCACCCACTCCAGAGGGAAACCGGATGACGAGACCCGCTCCTGTGCTTGGTCGACCTTCTGTTCCCCGTTCCTGCTCGCACGTGACATCTTGCGGCCTATTGTAGCACAACCGGTCTGGTCAAGGCTTGAGGTGATCGTCAGGGCTAGGCTCACGGTTTTTTTCCTTCATGAGTAAAGATGCAGCCCTCTCTCAAAGGGTTGCCGCAAAGGTGTGCGAATTTTTACACTTTATTACACGTTGCTTCCTGTTGCCGCTGCAGCCGGAAGCGAGGCGGGAGCTGCGGAAGAATCCATTGATGCCAGCCGCAAATGGCGACCGAGGCAGGAAATGCGGATTTTATATGAAGAATTCCTTTTATCCATCGCAAAAAAGCGTTACGGTCATGCCAGTAGATGAGTATTGAGCGGTATCCCTCTTCCTTTTAGTATTACACAAGAAACCCCTCCCGGTTGCGTCCCACCCCGATTTAGCGTATAATACCTCATCGAACATCTGGTAGGAATCCGTCTTTGCGAACGATCTTCCCTTCATAACAGTAACTTCCTCTGACATTCAACTCCGCATGTTTAATCATAATAATAAGGTAACAGCATGAAATTTAAGGAATTAGATCTCCGGCCTCGCCTCCTGCAGGCGATCACCGACCGTGGCTATCAGGATATGACGGCCGTACAGGAATTGACGCTGGCCGAATCCCTCCAGGGACGGGACGTGACCGTCCAGTCCCAGACCGGCACCGGGAAAACCGCTGCGTTTCTGATCACCCTGCTGGAGCGCATGCTCCGCAACGACACGCCCCAGAACAAGATGGCCCTGGTCATCGTGCCGACCCGGGAGCTGGTTGTCCAGATCGAGAAGGAGGCCCTGCTCCTGAACTATCACACAGACTTCAGGATCGGCAGCCTCTATGGCGGCGTGGGATATGCCACGCAAGAGGCTCTGTTAAGAAAAGGCCTGGACATCGCCATCGGCACGCCGGGGAGGTTGCTGGATTTCAGCCAGCAGGGCCGGTTGAAGCTTAAAGATATAGGATTCCTGGTCATCGACGAGGCCGACCGTCTGTTCGACATGGGATTCCTCCCCGATATCACCAGGCTCCTGGAGCGGATGTCCCCCCGCCACACCCGACAGAACATGCTCTTCAGCGCAACGCTGAACCGCGCGGCCCAGAGGATCTCCGACGAGTTTCTGAACCGCCCGGTCGCGATCACGGTGACCCCGGAACAGATGACCGTGGACACCATCCAACAGGAGCTCTACCAGGTGAAGAGCCACCTCAAGATGAACCTCATGTTGGGAATCCTCGAGACTGAGGCCCCCCGGACTGTGCTGATCTTTACCAACACCCGGCATGCAGCCTTTCATGTCTCCAAGAAACTGCAGATCAACGGGCACAGCAGCCGGCATCTTACGGGAGACCTGCCCCAAAGTAAGCGTGAGCAGATCATGAACGATTTCAAGGCGGGGAAATTCGCCATACTGGTGGCGACCGATGTCGCGGCCCGCGGGCTCCAGATCGACGGCCTGGAGATGGTCATCAACTACGACCTTCCCCTGGAATATGAGAACTATGTGCACCGGATCGGGCGGACAGCCCGGGCGGGGAACACCGGCAAGGCCGTGTCACTGGCCAGCGAAGGCACCATCCGGCAGATCTGGGACATCGAGTCATTCATCGGCATGAAGATCCCGGTACGGCCCACGGAGTTCGAGCTCTACGCCACGGACAAGAGCGAAGGATCGAGGATCGAAAGAGATCCCCGCTCGTTCGCGTCAAAGCCGCGGCGGGGGGGCGGCCCCGAGACGAAACAGCGCCGGAAAAAACGCAGTGGAAAGCCGCTCAGCGCAAGGTCCAGGACGTCCCACCAGGTTTCAACCTAGGGCCCCGCACAAGTCCAGGCTGAGACGATCGGCCAAGGCCACAACCAAGGAAAATCTCTCGCGTCTCATATCGATCGAACCTCGTTTTAACAGGCTCAGGTATCCCTGAAACGACATGAGTATGAAATTCAAATATCGGCAGCAGTTAACAAATGAGCCCGGTTCTGGTATAGATGGTATAGAAATGGTTCATTCACAGCTCGGGCTGTTCGGATCAGGGGAGGGAGACAAAGATGCAGAGGACAAAACTCTTTTCGGCGATCATCCTAACATGCATGTTTCTGTGTCTCAGAACCGAAGGTTCCGGTCAACAACGCTCGCTCCCGCCCCGTGAGGAACTCACGCTCTCCGGCCTCAATGAGCCGGTGGAGATCATCAAGGACACCTGGGGCATCTCCCATATCTATGCCCGCAACCAGCCCGACCTGTTTTTCGCCCAGGGCTTCAATGTAGCCCGCGACCGTCTCTTCCAACTGGAGATCTGGCGGCGCCAAGCCACAGGAACTCTGGCCGAGATCCTGGGGCCGCGGGCGCTCGAACGAGATATCGGCGCCAGGCTGCTCAGGGCCCGAGTGGACATGGGCGCAGAGATGCTCCACTATCATCCAGACGGTGAGGAGATCATCACCTCGTTCGTCCGGGGAATCAACGCCTACATCGACCTCACTCGCAAAGACCCTGAGCTTCTTCCCCTGGAATTCCGGCTTTTGGACCTGATCCCCGGTCACTGGACCCCCGAAGTGGTGGTGTCCCGCCACAACGGCCTGTTCCGCAACGCATCCTCAGAGATCTCCCTTGCGGCCCTGGTGGCCGCTCTGGGAGCGGAGCGGACCCGGGAGATCATGGACCTCCATCCTGGAGAACCGGGCCTGATCCTGAAGCCGGGGCTGGTTCCCTCACTGCTGTCCCGGGACATCCTCAGGCTTTATTCGGCCTCTCGGGCAGCTGTGAGGTTCGGAAAAGAGGACATCCGGAGTGAGGCCCAACGAGCATCTTCCCTGCCGCAGGCCGAAACGCCCCCTGATGTGTTCACCATGCTGTCCCACCCGGAAACCAGCGAAGGAAGCAACAACTGGGTCGTCAGCGGGAAGCACACCCTTACTGGCGCACCCTTCATGGCCAACGACCCCCACCGCCGGCAGCAGGTCCCTTCGCTGCGCTACTGGGTCCATCTCAACGCTCCCGGCTGGGACGTCATCGGCGGCGGAGAGCCGGCACTCCCCGGTATCTCCATCGGCCACAACCGGCACGGGGCCTGGGGGCTGACCAGCTTCTCGGTGGATCAGGAGGACCTCTATGTGTACGACACCCATCCAGACGATCCGGACCGCTACCAATACCGGGACGCTTGGGTGGACATGCAGGTGCTCCACGAGCGGATATCGGTACGCGGACAAGCACCAGCAGCCGTAGAGCTCAAATACACTCGCCACGGACCGGTCCTGTACCAAGACAGGGAGAACCACAAGGCCTACGCTCTAAGGGCGGCCTGGCTCGAAATCGGATGCGCCCCCTACCTGGCCAGCCTGCGTATGGATCAGGCTAAGACCTGGGAGGAATTCCGGGAGGCCTGCAGCTTCTCGCGCACACCCTCGGAGAACATGGTATGGGCGGATACCAGAGGCAACATCGGCTGGCAGGCGGTCGGCATCACACCGCTCCGGCCCGGCTGGGACGGATTGCTCCCGGTCCCGGGGGACGGGAGCTGTGAATGGGACGGCTTCCTCCCCATCAGGGCCCTGCCCCATGTCTTCAATCCCGCCGCGGGCTATTTCTCCACAGCCAACCAGGACAACATCCCACCCGGATATCCCCATGCCGTGGGCTTCCAGTGGGCATCGCCCTTCCGCCAGGCCCGCATCCAGGAAGTGCTGGGGTCCGGCCGCAGGTTCACGTTGACCGACATGGCGCAGCTCCAGCACGACGTGGTCTGCCTGCCGGCCCGGGCCCTCGTTCCGCTCCTGCAAGGGCTGCGCAGCGAGGATGCCGACGTTAACCAGGCCCTGAAGATCCTGAAGGCCTGGGACTTCCGTATGACTCCGGATTCGGCAGCCGCCACCGTGTATCAGGGATGGCAGCGACGGCTTTACGATCACATCCGGACGGTATGCCTGTCCGAGCAGGAGCAGAAACTGACTTCCCGCATCTCGCTGATCCGGATGATCGACTGGCTAGTCTCACCTGACGGCCGCTTCGGCGCAAATCCTGTACAGGGGCGCGATGCGCTCTTGCTCCAGGCCCTGGGGGACGCGGCCCAAGACATCAGCCAACGGCTCGGCCCGGATATGGAAAGATGGCATTACGGCCAGGAGCGTTTCCATCACATCCGGATCCGACACCCTCTGAGTGAGAGTGTGCGGCCGGAACTTCGGCCCGGGCTGGACATCGGCCCCCGGCCCCGGGGAGGGAACGGCAACACCGTCAATCAGACCACAGGCGGATACAACCAGACATCCGGTGCCTCCTTCCGCATCATCGCCGATCTCTCGAACTGGGACCTTTCACTGGGGACCAATTCGCCTGGGCAGTCCGGCGATCCCAAGTCTCCACATTACCAGGATCTGTTCGAACTCTGGGTTATGGATAAATACTTTCCGGTCTTTTTCACGCGGAGTAAGATCGAAACGGTGGCAGAGGCGATAACGATCCTTGGTCCGGAAAAATCCATATCGAGAAAATGAAGTGCCGAGTCTATGTGAATGCAGCAGTCATCGAGTACGTAGGTATCATTTTGTACGCTGCTGTCGTCGAGCGCGCAGCCAAGCGATCTCTGCGATGCTTGTCAAAAACCTGACAAATCTATAAGATAAAATAGATCTATAAGATAGAACAGATGCCAGCATCTGAGACAGCTCCCAAGAAACCTGCGGAATCGCTCACGACGAGGTACCGGAAGCTGCTCTGGGGCATCCGTCAGGATCAGGCCAAGCTGCTCAGGCTGGTAGAGATAACGTCTTCCCGAGTACAGAATGCGCTGCAGCTCTCCAAGGAAAAAGCCCAAGGCTTGGGGAAGCATACGGAGGGCCCCACAGCCACCAGGCTCAAAAAAGAAGCCCGCTGTCTGCGGCGGGAACTGAAGGTCCTGCAGCAGCTGACCAAAGACCTGGAAGCCTGTCATCACACCTGGCTGACCCTGCAGAAACCAAAGGTTGCCCCATCCGAAGCCGCACAAAAGCAGGCCAAGGGCGGCAGCACCATCCTGGTCATTGACGACGACCGGATCACGTCCAAATCCATCGAGCACTTCCTGCGCCAGAAACACTACACCGTCATGGCCATTCGCGACGCCGAAGAGGGGCTCGAGAAGGCATTTTCACTCAAACCCGATCTCATCCTGCTGGATATCATGATGCCGGGGATGAACGGCTACCAGTTCCTGGACCACATGAAACAGGATGAAAGAACCGAAAAGATCCCCGTCATCATCCTGAGCTCCCTGTCACGTGAATCAGACATACTGGAGGGCCTGGAAAAGGGGGCGGTAGACTATATCGTGAAGCCGTATTCTCCTCAGGTCCTGATGTCCAAGGTGGCCAAGATCCTATCCATTGAAACATGAGCATCCCCCTAATAATCGTCGGCTACAGCGCTGCTTTTTTGCTGGCTTTCTCGCTGGCTCTGATCCTCTTCATCATTCATCTCCGGGTCATCCGCGGGGCTCACAAACACAAGCTGGATCAGATCTCAGAGGACTTGGAGACGGAAATTCTGATGGCCATGAGTGCCAAAGAAGACGACAAGGCCCTGGAGGTTGCGAAAAAATACTCCGGCTATCCCACGGTTCTCATACAGGTTCTTACCGAGTACATGCACACGATCTCCGGGTCGGAAAGGGATCGGCTGAGGCAGATCTACACTCATGGACTCCAAAAACGACTGCTGCGGGATATCGGCTCACGTTACACGCACATCCGGCTACGCGCTATTCGTCCCTTTGTCATGTTTGCCGAGGAAGAAGATTTCCCTGTGGTCATGCAGCTGATCCAGGAAAAGCCGGTCATCCGCCTGGCGGTCATCGACGGGCTCTCAAGCATCCCCCACCCCTCTATGATCTCGCGGTTGTTCAAGGCGTTCGCAGAGAGCCCGGACACAGACCTGCGCGCCTACCTGAACGTGATGCACAGCATGGGCAGGAGGATCGAGGATCAGGTCGGCCAGTATCTGCAGGAGCCTTTACCAGCGACCAAGCTGGGAGTACTGATCGAACTGGTCGGGGCCCTGCCCCTTCCCCAACAGTATCTGCCTGTACTGAATTTCGCCGACCACACGGATAAGGAAGTGCGCATCCGCGTGGCTCGTTCCCTTGGCAGGTTGAACATTCTTACCAAAGACGTCCGGGACACATTGTTAAAACTCGCGGGAGACAAGGCCTGGGAGGTCCAGGCCCAAGCCTTCAAGAGTATTGGCCGGCTCCGCATCGAAGCCGGCCTGGAGTCTCTGAAGAGCGGGCTGTTCTCTCCCCAATGGCACTGCCGCCGCAACGCCGCCATTGCCCTGTCCGGTCTGGGAGAAAAAGGGAAGCGGCTCCTGAAAAGGACCTCTGAACAAACCGAGGATCCCTATGCCTCGGATATGGCCCGCATGATCCTGGAAGAAACAGAGTACTTCCAGGCAACATAGCTGCGATCAATGGAAACGGCATTCAATATCCTCACGATCCTGATCCTGGTTTATTTCTTCCTCCTCAATGGCTTCTACTTCCTGTTTCTCCTGCTCTCCATGTTCGGGATCTATCACTACCGCAACATCACGGCCTATGTGAATTACAAGAAACTCTTCCTGCTTCCTCAGGTCAAACCCATTTCCATCATCGCCCCTGCCTTTAACGAGGCCAACACCATCATCGAGAGCGTGGGCTCCCTGCTCTCGCTCGAATACCCCCAGTTCGAGATCATCGTGGTCAACGATGGATCCACCGATGAAACCATGGAGAAACTCACCCAGAGATTCAACCTGAAAAAGACCACACGTGTGTTCCGACGAGTGCTCGTGAGCCGAGCCATCAGAGGGCTCTATTCCTCGAGTTCACATCCGAAGCTGGTCGTGGTGGACAAGGAGAACGGAGGCAAGGCCGATGCCTTGAATGCCGGGCTCAACGTATCCCAATATCCGCTATTCTGCGCCATCGACAGCGACTCTATCCTGGAGAAGGATTCTCTCCTCAAGATGGTCCGCCCTTTCCTGGAAGACCCGGAAAAAACCCAGGCGGCAGGCGGTGTGATCCGGTTGAGCAATGGATGCCGGGTCAAGTCCGGTCAGGTGGTCTCCATTGGGCTGCCGCGCAATAGCCTGGCGCGCTTCCAGATCATCGAGTATTTCCGCGCCTTCCTGGGAGGCCGGCTGGGGCTGAGCATGCTCAGGAGCATCCTGATCATCTCCGGGGCCTTCGGCGTCTTCCGCAAGGACACCGCGCTCGCCTGCGGCGGGTATCGGACCGACACGATCGGGGAGGACATGGACCTGGTCATCCGCATGAAAAAATATCTGCATGAACAGAAGATCCCCTACCGGATGCACTTCATACCCGATCCCATCTGCTGGACCGAGGCGCCCGAGTCTCTCAAGACACTGACGCGGCAGAGGAACAGATGGCACCGGGGCCTGATCGAGGTTCTCCTGCACAATCGTACGATGCTCATGAATCCCCGTTATGGGGTCACGGGAATGTTCGCGATGCCGTTCTATGTGGTGTTCGAGATGCTGGGGCCCCTGATCGAATTCACCGGCTATCTCCTCTTCGCTGTCAGCATCGCTCTGGGGCTGATCAACACGCCCTTCGCCCTTCTCTTTTTTACCTTGGCCGTGATCCTGGGCATCATGCTCTCCCTCTTCTCGATCCTGATCGAGGAATATTCCCTGCAAAAGTACCCCAAACTGAAAGACGTGCTGACCATCATCCTTTACGCCATCCTGGAAAACTTTGCCTACCGGCAGTACCTGGCCTGGGTCCGCTTCAAGGCTTACTTTGACTTCCTGCAGGGCAAGGCCGGTTGGGGTGAAATGGAGAGGAAGGGTTTCAAGAAGACGGACTGACGCCAGAGCCCTGAGACATCAGTACTTTTTGAAGACCCGTTCCTCGAGTCGGATGTACAAAACGAAACGATTTCCAAAGACATCCGGCTGGTACTCTTCACGCTCATAGCGCAGATGCCCGCGGAAAAGGACCGCCCGCGATAGCGGTTTTCTGACCTCTACTCCGATCTGGTAAGAGCTGTAACGCTGGATATCCTCCAGGAAGTTGAGCTCCATGGGTGAATTTCCAAAGCCGGCCAGCAGGCCGATGTACTCGTCCGCGGAGCGGAAGTAACGCCGGACCCACAAAAGGCCGGAGACGTTGGAGCCCTTGGGCTCGGAGGAAATCGAAGGCCGGAATGAGAACCAGTAGTCTTTATAGTACTTCCCCAGGGTTCCGGTGAAAATGGTAACGTGCGAGTCCTCGAATTTCATGTAGCGGAGGCCGCCCGAAACCTCGAAGGCCTTGGGGAGATTGGCATACAGTTCTCCCCCCAGGCGGCAGCGGGGGAAGATAACATCCGAGGAAAGGCCGGCATTGAGGTAGGCATAGAAACGCTCACTGAAGATCGGATAAGCATCCAGCTCGAACTGCGTCCCGGTGGAGCGTCCGGTTCCATAGTCGCGGCTGGCAGAGTTGATCCGGCCGATCAGGGGGCCCCATCCCGTATAATAGGCGCCTTCCAAGCTGAAAAAGTGCCAGGGCTTGATGTCCTGGTCCTCCCGGCCCAGGATATCCATCCGATAGGACTGGCTGAACTCCAGGAGAAGGACCGAGGACTGGATCAGGCGCTCGATCCTCAGCGCCTCCGCATGCTCGGGATTGATCGCCAGCAGGCTGCGCAGGGCATCGGCCGCCCCATGGTAGTCTTTCCGGAGATACAGGATGCGGGTCTTCTTCCAGAGGAGATCCTGATCCTTGGGATGCGATCCGAGGCCCCTTTCGCAGTACTCGAGGGCAGCATCCGTGTGGCCCGACCACAGCTCCGCATCGACCATGGCATTGAGTGCATCGCGGTGGTCCGGGACCTGTGCCAGCACCTTCTGCAGCTCTAGGCGCCCCAAGTCATACTCCTGCTGCCAGAGATACAGCCTGCCCAGATAGACACGCACATCATAATACCGGGGCGCCTGCTCCAGGATGGAAAGGCAGATGCGGCGGGCCTCGTCGAAGTGTCCTTCCCGGCCCAGGTTGAGGGCCTGGCGGAACAGCTCGTCCACATCCACCTGCTGGTCATGGATCTCTGTGGGAATGGCAGCGACGCCTGATGCAGCCGCCAGAAAAAATCCTGCGAGAAAACCCAGGACCAGGGCCTTGCTCAGCATGGATGTCAGCATCCTGGATCGCTCCCGGCCCTACTTCGACTTGAAGAGCGGGACCGTATCGGGGTGGAAGAGGATCACCAGGGTATAGACGCTGAGCGCCGTACCGAAGGGGAGGCTGATCAGGTTCAAGAAGGCGACGGCAAGCCCCACGATGCGTCCCCATTCCCGGCGATTATAGATCCCGAACCCGGCGAGCAACTCAGGCAGAGTGAGGATCCCGAAGAACACACCCATCGCAATGGCGACAGAGCGCAGGATGATTGGGGCTTCAGTCCCCATGTCCGGGATAAAGGAGACTCCGAACAGCAGGGCGAACAGAAAAAATGTAAACAGCAGGCCCATGGCCCCGTAGATGATCCAGAGCACGGCAACGGCTTTGACATGTCCTTCCATGGCCTATCTCCTGTACATGTGACTTGTGTAGAGCTCCCCTCGAGGATTCATTCTACCCTTTCCCGGGGATATCCGCAATCGTGTCATCCATGTCGTTCTGGTGTGTGCCTTTTCAGAACACACGCCGACAGCCGGGGCAGAGAGAAAAATGCAAGGGAATTTCATATACATAGGGGGCGACCAGGTTTTTGGCCCGCTTGCCCAGCTTGCAGTCGCCGGCGAATTTCACGGGTCTAGGGCTACAGCCCTAGAAACTGGACACTCAAGCCGGAGAAGAAGATCATAGCGCCGGCCAGCGCGTGGGAGTAGCGCTCCAGCTTTCCCAGCCTGACAAAGCTGATCCCCCAGCTTGAGAGTGCTATTATGGTCAGCATGGTAACGATCGTGACAATGCCGAAGGCGGCGGCCACCAGGATGACGCCGGCGGTACTGTGCCTGGCGGCCGGGTACATGATTATGGGGATGAGCGGTTCGCAGGGGCCGAAGACGAAGATGGCGAAGAGAACCCAGGGCGTCAGGCTGGTCTTTTTGGCCTCGTGGTCATGCACATGGGCGTGCTCCTGGCCGTGCTGGTGAAGGTGGTCATGTTCCTCCCCATCGGAATGAAAATGCGCATGTGTGTGCGGCCTATTCTTTATGGCCCGCCGGAGCCCCCAGAGAAAATAGGCGAACCCGAAGCCGATGAGCAGCCAGGCGGCCACGCTTCCCCGAAAAGCCTCAATGTTCTCCAGCTTGAACACGGCCACACCCAGGGCAATGCCCAAGAGGCCCAGAGCCACGGAACTCAGGACATGGCCCAATCCGCAGAGGAAGGAGACGAACAGGGTCTTGGACAGGCGCCACTTGCGAGCCCGGCTGATCACGATGAAGGGCAGGTAGTGGTCCGGACCCAGCAGGGTATGCAGGAATCCTATGCTGGCGGCAGTGCCGGCGATCACCAGGATCTCATGATTCATATCATCACCTCGAATAAAATGGTGGACGGTAGGGGACTCGAACCCCCGACCTCAGCAGTGCGAACGCTGCGCTCTCCCAACTGAGCTAACCGCCCACCGCGACCTTTGGGGCCGGATTTAAGAATGTACCATTTTTAAAGGAATTTTTCCAGTCCCGGAGCGCTTCAGAAGCGGGCGATGAGGCCAAGGGTGGCGTTCAGACTCCGGACCTTGTAGGGGTCATCGAACACAACCATGTAGCGCACATCCGCCCGAAGGCCGAAGTATGAGTACACCAGGGCATTGACGCCGATACCACCCTGGACCAGGATGTCGAGCCGGTCGCTCTCCGAAGGGATCTGCATTATGATCTCGTACCCCAGCGCGGTTTTGTAGGTCTCTTCCTCGGCCGAGATCCGGTTGATGCCGGCTCCCAGGAGCAGATAGGGAGATATCCGGCCCCGGAGCGGCTCCAGCAGGACGTTCAGCGTGATGCTCAGGTGTTTAGGGGTCTGAATGGTGAGCGTATCCCCGTCCGAAGGATCGGTCAGGGTGACCTCGGTCCGCCCAGTCGATCTCATATCGTATTCGAGCCCGAACCAGCGGGTGAAAAAATAGGCGAAGGAGCCTCCGAAGTTGCTCGGAGAATGGGCGGGCATTACCGGGAAATGGTTGTATCCTGCCTGAAAGTCGTCCACAGAGCCGTACTCCGAGTGGTGGTTAATGCCGTAGAAGAACGAGAACTGCACCGTCCCGGATTGGGCCTGCAGCAAGGCCGCCGCGGTGATCAGTGCGATACATAACAGAGCTGTCTTTTTCATGGATATGCCTCTACCTGCGAAGTAGATTCTTTTTGGCCTGGCACACATCCCGGACCATGCCCGTTGAGGATGGGTTTACTTTGAACTCGATCTCCGCTATCCCGACCTCCGAGGCCGTGAACTCCACGAGAGTCGCGATGGGCAGCGTGCCCAGATCTTTAAAGGGGTAGCGCTCGAGCGGGCGCATGAGGTCACAGTTGGGGATGCGGCCGTCAGGAGTCAGCCGCAGAACCAGGAGGTCGTCCTCCTGAGGGCCCAGGCGGCTCGTGTTCCCTACCACCATGATCTCGTCTTTCTCGGTAACAGCCACGACAGCACCCGTTTCCTGGGAGATCTCGCCGTCCACCTCACCGGCCCCAAAGATCTGCATCCAGTCGATGTGCCCGGTATCCGAGAACTGGATGAGCAGGAGGTCCTTGTCCCCTTCCAGTTCCCGGGTGCCCACAGCCAGGAATTTGTTCTCTCCTCTCTGGATCAGGTGCGTGAGCCACGCATCCGATTCGTTGACGAACGTTCTCTGGAAGGCGATGTCCCCTTCTTCGCTCAGCTTGAAGAGGAAGATGTTGCGGTGGGATTCCTGCCCCTCCTCTGGTTCGCCTTCGGTCGATCCTCCGATCCAGACTGCTCCCTCCGGGGTCAGGACCATGCTGGACGCGAGGTCATGGTCGCGGCCGCACACCTGCTGCCATATCAGGGCACCCTCCGGATTCAGACGCAGCACCCAGATGCGTGACGCCTCAGGCAGCCCCGGTTCTTCGGCCATCTCTGCGTCCTGGGGATCCGTCTCAGGCTGGAAGGACGTCGCATATCCGACCACCATGAATCCCCCGTCCGGAGTCTGCCGGACCAGGTGGGCTTCTTCCCGCCCTTCCCCCCCGTAGGCCTTCTGCCAAATGACCTGTCCTGCGGAGTCGAGCTTCATCACCCACACATCTCGGTCTCCCATGCCGAACGAAGAGGTCGATCCGACGGCGATATACCCGCCATCATCCGTGGGCTCGACGGCCAGGGCCTTTTCCGCCGTGGTCGGGTCATCGTTCCCGAAAAACCGCTGCCACTCGATCTGGAATTCGGAGGAAAGTTTCAGGAGGAAAGCCCATTTTGTATAATTGATCAGCCCTCCCTCAGACCAGCCGGTCTCCAGGTTGCCGGCAAGAATGTATCCCCCGTCCTCTGTGGGCCGCAGCGACCGCACCCATTCCTGAATCGAAGACTTGGAATCCGCACCTATCTTTTCCGAGTCTAACATATGTCTTTCTGCCGCATTCCCGTCTTCAGAGAGCTGCATGAACCAGGATTGGTGTTCCAGTTCAAGAGTGTAAAACGTGGGAGCTGTCTTGAGTATGCTGAAGCCCGCGACGAGCAGCTTTCCCTCTTCGATCAGCAGCACGGCCGTTGGGTTCTCTTCCTGAAGGCCACTGTACGCCTTGGCCCACTGGGCCTGAAGATGGGAGGCTCCGAATATGGTGCAGAATAGCAGGGAAACGATGAAGGCCTTTCTCATTTCGGACTCCTTAAGCCCCTATACTTATCAAATTCTGTAGAGAATTGCACGGATTTGCTTCATCTTCTACTCCCCCAGTTTCATCCGGAGCCGAAAATAAGGGATCAGGACCAGGATGACCAGAAAGAGGGCATAGAAATAGACCGGGTTGAATCCTTTTTCGACACCGTGCGCCAGGTAGATGACGGTGCGTCGGGCGTGGATGAAGATGAGCTGCACAAAGATAAACATGAGAAATGCAGCCTCCTGGATGAGCGGGCCCTTGAATCTCGATTCTGTTCTGCGCCGGGCGATCTTTTGTGAGGCCCAGACACACGCCGTGAACAATCCTGTCTGCAGGGCGGGAGATAAAAAGAAAAGCAGGGACCTCTGCCCCATCAGCCGGGGTCGGCCGAGGAAGTCGATCACTCGGGGTACGGCCGATGGCAGGTGGGGATAGGCCACGATCGACATCACCCAGGAGGCCACCAGCAGGATGCAGTTGAACACCAACAGGAGGCTGACCGCCTTCTCCTGCAGGAGGGTTTCGAAAGCTTTTCGCGGCATCAGAAGACGTATCCGGCTACACCTCGCCTATTTTATCACCGGGAAGTCGAGGGCATTTAGCATCCGATTGATCTCGGGGATGTCCTTTCCCTTGAGCTCTGCCGCGGTCTGCAGGAACGGCTCGACCACGCCCTTTAAACTATTGAAATGATCGATCTGAGTCTGAGTGGGAGCCCCCTGATAGCGTCTCACAGAGCCCCTGAGCCGGGACAGCTGTTCCGGCAGCGTGCCGCCGCGAAGCGCCACGAGCACTGGCCGGCGGTATCCGGACCGGCCCTCCACGCTGTAGGAGTACGCCTCGCGGATGTCTGTCACCTTTTTTTTCACCGCCTGGAGTTTTTCGGTCAGAGCCCGGTCCGTGATCTGGGCAGCCTTGATCCGGCTTTCTACGTCCTTGAGCTGTGTGTCCAGGGCTTCCATATCCCGGATCAGGCTGGCTCCGCGCTGGTTGAGGGCACCGATCTCTGTTACAAATTTCCGATTGCGCTGTCGGTCCGCTAAAGTGAAGGTGTGGTGTGGGTCGGACTTGACTGTGAGGGCCTTCTCGAACCGGGTCTCTCCCAGCTCCAGGACGACCGTATACTCCCCCGGGTAACAGTAGGCTCCCCCGAACGACCTCCGGAACCGGCGGCCCGACGGCGCAGATGGCGCCTGGGCTTCGCCCTGTACCCTCAGGTTCCAGTAGACCTGGTTGAGTCCCTGGTTCCGCGTCCCCCGCAGGGCAGAGACCTGGTTTCCGTCACTATCATAGACCGTGAGCGAGAATCGGGTCCCTGAGGCGGGCTTCTCCTTGAGGAAATAGCTGATGCCGGCCCCGGGCCGCGGATTGGGGCCTGCATAGGGCACCGGACCCGAGTACATGGACTGGCTTCTGTAGGAATAGAGCGTGGCCGGCCCGATATCGAAGAGCGTGGCGTCACGGGAAAGCACTTCGGGTGTGAGGCCCTGCAGCGGGGTGATGTCGTCCAGGACCCAGAGGCCCCGGCCGTGGGTCCCCACCAGCAGGTCGTGGTCCCGGGGATGGACCTGGATGTCGCGCACGGCCACAGTCGGAAATCCGTTCCGGAAGGGGATCCACTCTTTCCCCCGGTCAAAACTCAGGAACAGCCCGAACTCGCTCCCCACGTAAAGCAGGTCGGGATTGACCGGATCTTCCCGCACCACATGCAGGTAGCCCAGTTCCGGCAGATCCGCGGCCAGCGTAGTCCAGGTTCGGCCGTAATCCTCGGTCCTGTACACATACGGCCTGTAATCGGCCCAGCGGTGGCGGTCGAAGCTGGCGTAGGCCGTCCCCTCAGCAAAGTGGGAGGCCTCGATACGGGTCACCCAGCACTCCGGAGGCAGGCCCTTGATGTTCTTGGTGAGGTCGGTCCACGTGGCCCCGCCGTCCTGTGTCAGCTGCACCAGTCCGTCGTCCGTCCCGATCCAGATCAGGCCCTGTTTGAGCGGAGATTCGGAGATCGTATAGATGGTGCAGTGGATCTCAGCGCCGGTATTGTCAGGAGTCACGCCTCCGGAATCCTTCTGCTTTTCCAGATCGTTGGAGCTGAGATCGGGGCTGATCCTCTCCCAGGAGCTTCCCCCGTCCGTGGTCTTGAACAGGTAGTTGCCGCCGAAATAGACCACACCGCGGTCATGGGGAGACATCAGGATGGGCGAGTTCCAATTGAAGCGGTAGGGCGGCTCATCCAGGGGAGCCACGGGTTTGATGTCCTGGGAATCTCCGGTCTTTACGTCGAAACGCGTGATCCCGCCCATGTGGGCATTGCGGAAGACTGTGGAGTAATCCTCCGGGTCCGGCTGGATGTAGAAGCCGTCGCCGCCGCCGATCACATACCAGTGGAAATTCATGATGCCGCTGGGATCGAGCGAGTTGACAGGAGCGCCCCAACTGCCGTTGTCCTGAAGGCCCACATAAACATAGTAGGGGTCCCGCATGTCGTAGCCCACCTGGTAGACCTCGGACCAGGCGTTGGTTCTAACGCTGTGCCAGGACTTGCCGCCGTCATAGGAGATGTCGATACCACCGTCGTTTCCGTCCAGCAGGTGAAGAGAGTTGTGTGGATTAACCCAAATCATATGGTGGTCGGGGTGTGTCCCTCCCGAGATGCCGGAAAAGGTCTTGCCGCCGTCACGCGATACGTAGGAAGACCCGGAGTACACATACACCACCAGGTCGTTATTGGGATCCAGGGTGATCTTGCTGTAGTAGAACGGCCGAAAGTTCACTCGGTCATAGGTCTGCTTGTCGCTCATGCGCCTCCAGG
>JAUWTO010000064.1 GCA_030614685.1 Candidatus Aminicenantota bacterium | reverse complement strand
CCCCGCACTCGGACCCTGTATCTGGATGCGGACCAGCTCAAGAACATCACCTGGATCAGCATCCGATGTGCGGATTCGGATAACCAGGTCACATTGAATCTGAAATAAGAAATAGCTCGATCGGGGAAGAATTTCCAATAGGCGACCTCCCATCCCTCCTCGCCGAAGACCCAACCATCCACCCTCATGCGGCTCAGCCGGTAGGAGCTCGCCTTTTCTTTTCACTATACTCTATAACGGATTTGGAAATGCCTCCGTCGATCGGTGTGCTTTTGACATACCAGATGCCCTGTGCCAGAATGAGACGGGGACAATGAGGAAGACCTCACGCCGCCGTTTCCTGGAGGAATCCCTGGCTGTGACGGGTTCTTTCATGGTTTACCCCTACCGCCCCGATCCTCGGGAGGCTGAACGCATGGCACGCACTCCATCCCGGTCCCCATATCCGTCCTATCTCAGCCTCTTTGAAGACGGGAGACTCAAGCAGAGGGCCGACGACCTGAAAGAGATCTACCGGAACTGCAGCCTGTGTCCGCGTGACTGCCGGGTGGACCGGACCCAGAAACAGCTGGGCAAGTGCCAGGCAACGGCCAAGCTGAGGATCTCGAGCGCCTTTCCCCACTTCGGTGAGGAGAGGCCCCTGGTCGGGCAGAAGGGTTCGGGCACCATCTTCCTGTCCCACTGCAATCTCCGCTGCATCTACTGCCAGAACTATACCATCAGCATTGAGGGAGAAGGAGTGGATATCCCAGACGAGCGGGCGGCCGCAGCCATGCTCAAGCTGCAGAATTTCGGCTGCCACAACATCAATTGGGTCACTCCCACGCACTATCTGCCCTCCCTGATCAACGCCCTCACGCTGGCCGTTCCTATGGGGCTGAAGATCCCCATCGTGTACAATACCAGCGCGTATGAAAAGCCCGAGGTCCTGGAATACCTGGACGGCGTGGTGGATATCTATCTGCCCGATTTCAAATACTGGGACTCCGCAATGGCGGGCAAGTTTTCCAGCGAGGCCTACAACTATCCCCACTACGCCCGCCTGGCATTCAAGGAGATGTTCCGTCAGGTGGGCGATCTCATGGTCGACGGGAAGGGGGTTGCGCAGCGCGGGCTGATGGTCCGTCATCTGGTCCTGCCCAACCGCGCGGCCGGGACCCGGGAGGTCTTGAGGTTCATCGCCGAAGAGCTGTCGCGCACGACCTATGTCAACATCATGCGCCAGTACCGTCCGGAACACCGGGCCCGGGAGCACAAGGAGATCGACCGCCGTCTCACCGGAGCCGAGTACGCCGAGGCATTGGCCTGGGCCCGGGAGTTCGGCCTCGCCAACCTCGACCGCTAGAATATCTGGAAATAGAGAACTGGGGTTGGTCCCCTTGCTTAGTCTGTTATCCAGCCGGTGGCCTTGAGGATCTCCAGGTATTTCAGGAGCGGCTCGAAAGCGAGCGGTTTCCCGGTTTCGGCCATGACCCAGTTGCGGATGTCTGTTACCGAGTGCTTCCCGTTGAGGTAGTTCTGGATCGTCCGCCTCAAACTTGCGTTCAGTTTGAGCTCCTTGATTGCGTCCGGATTCTCCTCGAGGTACTTCTGATAGGCCTCTGTCCTCTCCGCCGAGAACTCCTTGGCCCTGACGTCGGGGTGGATGGCTGGATAAACCCGGGCATACTTTATGGCCAGAGGCGAGGGCTCGGGCTCATCAGGGGCATTGACATCCAGGGTAAAGCGTTCGGCCAGCTGTTCGGCTTTCAGGCGGGCATAACCCAGGATTTGGTGGTGCAGGCCCTCGCGAAAGAGGTGCCACTGCCCCAGGTAATCTCCGATCGTCCGGCGCGCCCCATCCGATCCTGTAAAAACATCCTGGATCGAGCGGATGGCCCCCATCTCGCGGTTGGTGGCGAAATCCACCAGGTTGAGGGCTCGATGGGTCATCTCCTCGAGTTCATCCGGCTTGGCGTTCTCCACGAGCCGGATGGCTGCCGGAACTTCCCTTTTACCCACGCGCTCGTATCCGAAGGTGGACACTGCGTCCAGGAGCTTTCCCAGCACCTCGTCCGAACAGTCAGCCGCGGCCCAGGCCATGGCTGCGCCGATGAAGGCCGTGCGTTTGAGCTGGGTGGGATCCGACTTGTCGGGCGTATCGGTGTCGGCGTGGTACCACTGGTCGGGCCAGATGTTGAGCTCGACGCCCGGGACCGCCACTGAGGGGCTGTTGAAACAGATGTGATCACTCCCCCCTGTGGCGCGGTGGATGTAATAGCGGAAGGCATCCCGGGAACCGTTTTTTTCCCACATGGGCCGCGGAAAATACTGCCCGCCTCTGCGGCCCCGGGGGGAATCCGGCAAATACACGATGTCATTGGTGCGCCAGACATAGTTCATGACGACATCCCCCAGCCCGTCCAGGTAGCTCGGCAGTTGGTTGGGACACTCGGTCATGGTGAAGAGGGCATTGTTCTTGCGCAGGGCCTCGCCCACCATATCCATGTTGATGTTAACACTGTATTGTTCCACCAGCTTGCGGTTCTGGGAGAAGTGTTCGTAGGTGCCGGAGATCTCGTTGGGCCACAGAAAATAGATGCTGCGCCTGGGCTGGGGCAGGGCACCCTGCGCGATCAGCTTGGAGAGGGCCCGCAGGATCTCGAGCTGCACCACGCACCCGCTCATGTTATCGTTGGCCCCGCGCTTGGTATATCCCTCGAACAGGTGGGCGCTGAAGATAACGCCCTTTTTGTCCGGCTCCGTGCCCGGGATCCAGCAAAAGACGGTCTCGAACTTGTCCTGATAGGTACCGATCCTGGTCTTACAGCGGACCGTGGTCTGCTTGCCGCCTTCCGTGTCCTCCAGCAGTTCTGACCACTGCCTCCAGGATATGGTGAATCCGAACTTGAGGGTATCCATGCCGCCGTAGGTGCCGCGCCCATAGACCACCTGGTCGGGATCGAAATATCGTTCCCGGGAGCTGAAGGAGATCACGCCCCGCACGCCGGCCGCGTCCAGGGCCTTGGCCGTGGTCCGGTTGGCATGGGACCACATGAGCGCGATCTTGTCCCTGTACTGCTCAGGAGCCTTCCCTTCGGTCCAGTTCTTGAGATCATCTTTGCTCAGGGGAGGGATATACACCCGGTCACCGGTCAGGTCGATGCTGCCGGAACTGCTGGCCACCAGGGCCGCGTCCGCCTCCAGCCGGGCCACCAGCCGCATCTCCGGCTTGATGATCCAGAATTCGCCCTGGAGGGGGTAGTCGAACTCCCGGTCCCTGGAATAGCGTTCGAGTTTGACCGTTTCGATCCCATAGTCCCGGACCATGTCGTAGATCTTCTGTGCCTCATAAAATGTGTCGGTGAACTCTTCCTGGCTCCGGATCCAGGGAGCCCCAGCCAGAATGACCTCGTTATTGAAGATGATCTGTCCGGAGATCTCGTTAGCCAGCAGAGTCAGAACCTCCTGGGAGAGCGGCGTCTCCAGCACAGGGTAGCCCCGCACAACCTGGCTGCCTTGGGCGCTGAGGCCTGGAGCCCCCCCCGAAAGCATAAGGAGGGCGAAACAGAATAAACTGAGGGAAATGGCCGGTCTTCGCATATCACACCTCACTCTGGTTTCTAGAGTCAAAATTCATGTATCGGATTGGAAAATACAGGGTATATCAAGGGACGCTTGATTTCAATAGGTGTAGACCAGGTGGACCAGGACCCGGCCCACCTGGTCCAGAGAAGCGGCGGAACACTTGTCGGGGGTATCCGCCACGGTATGCCAGTAGGGATAGTCGAGGTCGATCAGGTCGATGCAGGGTATCCCCACCTGGAGGAGCGGGATGTGGTCGTCCATGATCGAGGAGCCAAGTTCCGGTTTGAAGGCCGTGCAGCCCAGGTCCTGGGCGATCTTCCAGACCTTTTCCACCACCGGGCGGGCTGCGGCCATGGAGTTGGCTTCCTTAAGGATCGCCAGATCCGCGTCGCCGATCATATCGATCAGGACACCGAAGACCGGCCGGTCCTTGGGAGCCAGATTCCGGGCGAAGTATTGGGCTCCCTGGGCCCAGCTGTTCATGCTGCCCGAGGTACCGGCATCCTCACCATCGAACAGGACGATGTCCACGCCCACCGGCGCCTTGTGATCGTGAAGCAGGCGGGCCACTTCCAGTAGGACCGCTACACCCGAGGCCCCGTCGTTGGCTCCGAGGACGGGGGTGTCGTGATTCTTCGGATCCGGGTCCTCGTCTGCCCAGGGACGTGTGTCCCAGTGGGCGCACAGCAGGATACGCTCCTTTTTCTCCGGCTGGAAACGGGCGATGATGTTGTAGGCTTCCACTGTCTGCTCGGGCCGGCCGAAGCGGAGCGGAAAGGGCTGGGTCGTAACCTTGTCCGCGTATTGAGAAAGTGTGGCCACCAGATAGTCACGGCACTTGAGGTGTCCCTGGGAACCGGGATTTCGGGGTCCGATCTCACACTGCTTCAACAGGAAGGCGAAGGCCTTCCCGCTGTCGAATTTGGGGACTTTGGCACCGGCTGAGGCAAAAGAAAGGGCCGCGATGCATGCCAGGAGGAGAAGGGAGGCAGCGACGGTCCGGGTATGATCCATCCTTTTGGGGAGATTGTGAGTGGCTTGTGTGTTGATCATGTTTGTTTGTCAGGCGTGTTTGTCGCCTTGTTCAATATATACCACATTCTTGGTCATTTTTCGACTTGACCGGTTTTTTTTGATGCGATAGTCTGAACAAAGAAATTGTCTGTTTCCAGAGATCCAAGGAGCTAACCATGTCCTACACCGGCAAATGGATACACATCGACCTCACCACCGGCCGTTCCAAAAAGGGAGACACGGACAGGGCCCTGCTGGAGCGGTATGTCGGAGGCAAGGGCCTGGGTTTCGCCCTGCTGGAGGAACTGGCCCCCAGCCCGGATCCCCTGGGCCCGGACAATCCTCTGATCTTTGTGAACGGTCCCTTCACAGGGACGCCTGTGCAGACCAGCGCCCGGACCTGTCTGGTGACCCGCTCACCCCTCACCGGCTCGATCCTCGACTCCCACTGTGGGGGCCATTTCGGGCCGCGCCTCAAAGCCGCCGGTTATGACTATGCGATCATTTCGGGGCGGGCGGAGAACCCTGTCTACATCTACCTTACAAACGACAGGGTTGAGATCCTGGATGCTGCGGAATGGTGGGGGAAGGGAACCTTCGAGACCAACGATGCCCTGATCGCCCGTCATCCGGGAAAAAACCCGCGTGCGGCCTGCATCGGACCGGCCGGTGAGAATCAGAACCTTATCGCCTGCATCAGCGTGGACAAATGGCGGCAGTACGGCCGCGGCGGTGCCGGGGCGGTCATGGGCTCCAAGAACCTCAAAGCACTGGTGATCGACGGGGCGCAGCCCCTCCAATATCATGACCGGGAGCGTTTCCTGGAGCTCAACCGTCAGCTCACAAAGGACATCATGGATCACGACGGCGTCAAATTCCGGCGGCAGAAGGGTACCATGAAGTGCGTGCGCAGCGGTCAGGAGAATGAGTTCCTGCCCACACGCAATTTTCAGAAGGTGCAGTTCGAGCATTTCGAGGGCATCTCTTCGGAGACCTGCCGCGAGGAGCTCAACTGGGAAGACGTGGGGTGCTTCAGCTGCGGCATCCGGTGCTCCAAGATCGCGCGCTGGGACGGCCATGAGCTTGAAGGGCCGGAGTACGAGACCGCCGCCTTTCTGGGCTCAGGATGCGAGATCGGCGATGCCCGGGACCTGACCTGGGCCAATGAGATCTGCGATGACCTGGGCATGGACACCATAAGCGCAGGAGTGACCTGCTCCTTTGCCATGGAGTGCTTTGAGAAGGGCCTGGTGGACGACTGGGACGGCCTGCGGCTGGAGTGGGGGGATGCCGAGGCCCAGAGGTCGTTCCTGAGGAAGATGGCCCTCCGTGACGGCGTGGGAGAACTCTTCGCCGACGGCACACGCGTCGCGTCTCAGAAGCTCGGGCAGGGGAGCGAGGAGTTCGCCATCAATATCTACGGCATGGAGCTTTCCGGGGTCAATCCCAAGGGTTGCCTGACCATGGGAGTGGTGCTGTCGGTAGCGGACTTTGCGAGCCACACCCGCCTCTGGCACACGGAGCAGGAGGCGGGGCCGGATTTCAAGATCGAGGATATCCCTCAGTCCGTGGCTGACGGCCTGGACACCGTAAATGCACGCAACAGTCTCATCATCTGCGACTTTGTGCCCTTCGGTCTGGACCGCCTGGCGCCCCTGCTCAATGCCATGACCGGGTTCTCGCACACGGAAGGGTCCCTCATGGAGCTGGGGGCCCGGCTCACTCACCTGGCGCGGCGTTTCAACCTTCGCAACGGACGCCGCCACAGCGACGACATCCTGCCCGAGCGATTCTTTAAGGAAGAGTCCCTGGCCGGATTCATGCGCGGCCGGAAGATCGATAAGGAGTTTTTCCGGTCCCTCATCCAGCAATACTATGCCTTGCGCGGCTGGACCGAAACCGGCCAACCCCAATAGGCAAACTGGGGGACCGTCCCTTCTTCATATTTTAGCGAATCAACAGGATCTGCGTGTGCCGCCCTGATGGACTGAAAGGAGACCGTCAAGATCCCGATGGCGAAAACGGCCAGAGCACACAGGAGGAATATCGAGAGATTCAAGGGTGTCCGATACGCAAAATCTTCCAACCAGTGCCGGGCGAACCAGTACACCAAGGGCCAGGCCGCAAGATTGGCCAGGATCACGAGTGCAGCCAACTCACGGTTCAACATCAGGACAAGTCGACCGGTGGAGGCACCCAGCACCTTGCGGATGCCGAGCTCCTTGGTCCGCCGCTCGGCCGTATAGGCCGCCATTCCGAACAATCCCAGGCAGGCGATGAAGATCGCCAGCAGGCTGAAATATGCGAAGATCCTGCTCAGGCGCTCCTCCGCCCGATACTGGTCGGCAAACTCCTGGTCCAGGAAGTAGTGATCGAACGGGAGGCCCGGCACAATTGATTCCCACTTGGCCTGCAGGTTCCCCAGTACTGCTGGCAGATCGCCCGGGCCGAGTTTGATGATCAGGGCTTCATTGTCATCCCGGGTATGAGTGATCAACAGGGGCTCGATGGTATTGTGCAGAGAGATGAAGTGGTAATCCTTGATGACTCCCACCACGGTTTTGAGGGCCATGCGGTCATCCAGTTCCTGGATCTGCTTGCCCAGCGGTTCGTCCCACCCGAACCTCCGGGCCGCCGTCTCGTTGATGAGCACGGATTTGTCAGGATCGCTGGGGAATTCGTTTGAGAAAGAGCGACCGGACGCCAGTTCGATCCCCAGTGCCGGGATGAAATCGGCGTCCACGCCGATGATCCCCATCATCACGGATTCGTCGGGCGAAAAACCTTCCGGCAGGCATACATTGCGCCGTGCGCCCCAGCCAGGGACATGCGAGGACTTTGCGACGCTCAAGACGCCCGGGACCATGCGCATCTCCTGCTGGATGGGTTCCAGGGCGTCCTGCATCTGATCGTTGGTGATGCGGACCACGATCACACGCTCTTTGTCGAAGCCCAGGCTCTTGGTCTTCATGTAAGTCACCTGCGAAAGGATCACGGCGGTGCCGATGATCAGCACGGTCGAGACCGCGAACTGGAAGGTCACCAGTACTTGTCGGAAGCGGCTTTTTCTGCGTCCTTCTGCGAAGCCGCTCTTGAGCACATGCGAGGGCTGGAAACGGGCCAGATAAAAAGCCGGATAGCTGCCCGCGGCCAGCCCGACCAGGAAGGCCAGGCCCAAGAGCGACGGGATCAACCATCCCAGCTCGAAGTAGGGGATGTGCAGCTGCTTTTCCGACAGGGACCGAAAGAGCGGCAGTACGGCCTCCACCAACAGGAGCGCCAGTACCAGGGAAGCGTAGCTGTAGATCATGGATTCTCCCAGAAACTGCCGGACCAGCTTGGATCTTACCGCACCGTGGACCTTGCGCATGCCCACTTCACGGGCCCGGTTGGCGGAGCGGGCTGTTGCCAGGTTCATGAAGTTGATGCAGGCCAGGAGCAGGATGATGACGGCTACACACGAAAAAATATAGACATAAGCGATGTCGCTGACCGGCGCGATCTCACCCTCCAGGCGGGAATGGAGGTGGATGGCGGTAAGGGGCTGCAGGATGTAGGTGATATTGCCGCCTATAGCGTTGAGGATCTTTCCCATCTGCCTATCGATCAGGGCGGGGAAGCGGGCCTCCAGTTCTGCCGGGTCCACACCGGGTCGGAGCAGGATGTAGGTGTAGTTGTTGAAATCCCCCATCCAGCGGTCCATCAGGGCCTTGTTATTCACATATCGGGTTTCATTGGATAGTAGGATATCAAACGCGAAATGGGAATTCTCCGGCACGTCCTCCATGACGGCCGTGATGATGTAGTCAGCCTGGTCATCGATCCGCAGGACACGGTTGATCGGATCCTCCCCGCGGAAGTATTTCAGCGCCATGCTGGCCGTGATCACTGCGGTGTAGGGATTCTTGAGGGCGGTTGCCGGAACGCCTGTTTTCAAAGGGAAGCTGAAAACCTGGAAGATGGATGCATCCGCCCACATCACGCCTTCCTCGAAAAAATGCTTATCCTCAAAGGTGACCGCACAGCGGTACCGGGGCCGAATGCGGGCCGCCGCCTCCACCTCAGGCCACTCCCGAGCGAGATAGGGGCCGGGAGGATTGTTGATGCACGCGATATTGAAGGCCCGGTCGTTGATGTCGCCGTTCACGGCCAGCCGGAAGATCCGGTCGGATTTTTCGTGATAGCGGTCGTAGCTCAGCTCCCAGTGCACATAGGTCAGGATCAGGATGCAGCAGGCCATGCCCACAGCCAATCCGGCGAAGTTGATGAACGAATAGACCTTGTGCCGTTTCAGGCTGCGGAAGGTCACCTTGAAGTAGTTCTGGAACATGATCCAGCTCCAGTAGCAGGAATCCAGCAGGTAGTGGGGGATCGTCCTCAGGATCTGGGCCCAGAACCAGAGATCAGCCCGAACACGGCCTTTTTCCTCTCTCTGATAGGCATAGAGCTCCTCCATATCGCCGAAAAAGCCGTAGTTTTTCCTGCGGCTGAGCATGCGCCCGAGCAGCCAGATGCCCACACGAGATGGCCGTTTCCCAATTGCCTCGCTCATTGTGTGTCCCTCATGGCATATTCCAGGGGGGGCAGCCCCTTCCAGAAGGCATCCTGGATCTTTTTGGAGCGGATCAGCTCTTCAGCTCCCAGCTCGGTCAGGCGGTAGTAGCGCTTGCTCTGGCCGCCGCGCACCGGTGTGGGTTCACCCTTCTGTGCCTCAAGAAAGCCTTTTTTTACCAGGCGCTCCAGGGGAAAGTAAATCCCGCCGATGGCTAGGTCTTTGCCTGTGAGGTCTCGGATGTGCCGGTATACGCTGATGCCGTAGGCCTCATCTTTTAGCCTCCAGATAGAGAGCAGGATCTGTTCTTCAAACCGGGTTAGTTCCGCCATTTTGTATTCCTTTGTTCGCAGTCTATTCAGAATATATGAATAGATCATGCCTCTGTCAAGATTTTTATTCAGAAAAACTGAAGAGATAGGGCACGTCCCTTAGTTCTTCCGGTGTTTGATGGCGGATTCGCCGAAGCGTTCTTTGATCGTGTCCACGGCGGTATGCAGGCGTTCCTTCCTTTCCGTGTCCATGTGCGTTCCTGCAAACAGGTCCAGCTGCTGTTCCTCGCACTCGAGATTGGAGACCTGGATCCCGATCAGCCGGATGGCCTGCCTGCCGGGTTTGAATTCGCCGGCTTTCTGGACTGCGTTCCTGTAGAGATCTTCAACGTAATTCGTGGGCCTCTCCAGGGTCACGGCCCGGGTATATGTCGAGAAGTCGGCCAGTCGGATCTTCAGCGTCACGGTGCGGCCCTTGTAACCGTTCCGGCGCATCCGCCGCGAGACCTTCTCGCTCAGCCACATCAGAGAATCCTCGATCCGCTCCCAGTCGGTTTCGTCTTCCGCAAACGTGTGCTCGTGGCCGATAGACTTGACTCCGTCTTCTCCCCGGACATCCCGCGGGTCGATTCCGTTGGCCAGTTTCCAGACATGGGTTCCGGCTCTGCCCAGCCGATCCGCCATGTCTTCCTGGCTCCATCGGGCGAGGTCGCCGATGGTGTGGATGTTGAGTCTCTGCAGCGCCTCGAGCGTGCGCTTCCCCACGCCCCAGAGTTTTTCCACGGGGAGGGGGTGCAGGAATCCCAGCAGCCCCTCACGGCTGACGATCACCAGCCCATCCGGCTTTTCCAGGTCCGAGGCGATCTTGGCCGTCATCTTATTGGGGGCCATCCCGATCGACGCGGTGAGCCCTGTCTCTTCCCGGACCACGGCCTTGATCTTCCGGCAGGTGTCTTCCGGGGTGCCGAAAAGGTGGTAACTCCCCGTGATATCCAGGAAGCCCTCATCGATGCTGATGGGTTCTACGTCGGGCGTGAAGCGCTCCAGGATGGCGAAGATCTGCCGGGAAATGCGCACATATTTCTGCATGTCTCCCCTGACAAACACAGCATGGGGGCACTTCTTGTAGGCGGTGGAAATGGGCATGGCGGAATGGATGCCGTACTCCCGCGCTTCATACGAACAGGCCGAGACCACCCCCCGGCCGGATCCGCCCTTGGGATCAGCCCCGACCACCACCGGCTTCCCTTGGTAGGCGGGATTGTCGCGCTGTTCCACGGCCGCATAGAAGGCGTCCATGTCGAGATGGGCGATGAGGCGCTCTTTTTCCACGGTCCTATTCTACACCACGGAAGCCTCCGAACAAAGGTCCTGTCTCTATGCCGGTCCTGGAAAAGCTTCTGGCCGCAAATTGCCGCTTTTCAGAACGCCCCGGGGGCTGTACACTATGCAGGAAATAATTCGGTCTTGTATGCTTCATGCACCGCAGACCGGATCGGAGGACAAGATGTGCAAAAAAGGTTTTATCCTGCTGGGTGTCGTACTGGTCGGGGCCCTGGCGGCCTACGGGATTCTCGGTGACTGCGACACGGCTGCTGCTGCGGACTTCGAAACCGATGCGCTTGTGCAGCGTTGGGTGGACATGTGGAACTCTTATGACCTCTCCCTGGTGGACGAGCTGTTTCTGACCGATCACAGGGTGAGCTATTTTTCCTCGGAAAAGCAGGGCGTTATCCACGGCATCAACGCCGTCAGGGAGCATCATCGGGGATTCGGTTTCGTAGAGGGCGGAAAGAGCCAGGGCAGCCGGCTCTGGGTGGCCGATATCGAGACGGATGTGTTCGACGGCTCGGCCGTCGTGACCGGCATCTGGTACTTCCAGCGCGCGGACGCCGAACCAGAGGAGCTCCAGCAGGGCCCGGTCACCATCGTCTATGTTCGCTACCGGGGAGCATTCCGCATCGCTCACATGCATTTCGCAACCTACCTGGATAAGGAGTAACCATATGGCTCAAGACGACACATTCGACTTCGCGGACCAGGACCAGCTCAAGGAGATCATCCGGTATATCGAAGAGCCCGATCATCCCAAACCCGGGACGATCATAAATGCCCCCCTCAAAGACCTCGGACGGGTGATCGAGCTGGAATCGGAGTTCCTGGTCGTCATGCCCCCCAACCTGGCGCTGCGCATGCCCAGGAAAGACGGTACCACCCTGGACAGCGTGCGCGATCAGATCATCAGCATGGTCGCCATGCACGTCAAGGTCCTGGATTCTGAGGCCTAGGATTCTGCCTCCAGTGTTGGTACAATAACAATCCTCGGATAAAACCGTTCTGGGTAGGGATCGACGTTATATCAGATGAGAATGTTGTCAT
>JAUWTO010000083.1 GCA_030614685.1 Candidatus Aminicenantota bacterium | reverse complement strand
ATGAAGCCGTCGGCCTCAATCATCCGGGCGATGACATCGTTCATCCCATCATCTCCGTAGACACATTTCTCGTCTTTGCGTTCCAAGCAGGTCCGGCAGCCGGTGCAGCCGCGCAGTACCGTCCCGCCCAGCTGATACAGCTCGGTCGCTATCCCTTCATTTTCCAGTTCTTCGAACACCGTGTGGATCATGGCGGCGGTGTTGCCCTGCTTGCGAGGGCTTCCGTTGATTCCCAGCACTTTCATGGTCGATCTCCCTGACTTAATATGTTTTTATCCTTAACAGCCCCTCTGAATCCGGCTCGTGTGTGACTCAGCTTTGAATAATAACAAAAGGGAGGCCGTATTTACAGTATGATCGCAGCTCCCCTGGCGAGCCCCCCGTTCCGGCTGCAAACACTATTTCCATGCCTCGTTTCACCGGCGAGTAAGGAGACATCCGGAGCGGGGCGGCACGTCAGAGGAGGAAACATAGGGATTGCCCGCATACGGACATTGAGTGTCACGCCTCGGGCATTCCAGGACACAACCCTTTTCACCCTCCCCCTGAAGCACAGGCAAAAGCCGGTTTGGCACGGATATTGCTTAATCTACATCAGTAATGCCATGGAAATCTTTCCGGATGTGATCGAGGAGAAGGGATCATGAAGAAGATCGCCCTGATTGTTGCAGTCATTCTCTTCCTGTTTATGTTTCTGACGGTGAGGATGGAGGCCCAGGATGCAGCCGCCAATGAGGCCATCACCATAGTCAAGCTCCTCTCCGCCAGCCAATCCGACTTCCTGCAGATGGCCAAAGTGGACGGGCAGTCGAAGATCGTCAATGTCCTGTGGGTCATGAATCCCGCTGCGCTCCGCAGACGCTAAGCACCAGAAAACCTCCCCAGAAACTCTATTCGTTTTTTCTGCCTCCACACTCTTTGATTAACGCCAAGAGATCTTCGTGTTGTGTGCGCCTCTCGAGGTGATCTCCGGATGCGCATCCAGGGGCAGCATATCTGGGAGATCGCCGATAAAGAGAGTGGTGAGGTAGGTCAGGTGGGTGATCGCGGTCATCTTCTCGAAATCCATACGGAAAATCGTGTCCGTTTCCCGATGGTAGTCTTCGGTGGTCCCGCAGAACAGCCATACCGCCGGGATGCCGTACTGGATGTAAGGGTAGTGGTCGGAACGGGAAAAAAAGCGGTCGGGATGCTTGGGATCCTCGTAGGTGTAGTCGAATTCCAACCGTGTCTCCCGGTCGTTCACGAGGTGGAGTGCGGCATCCAACTTTGTGCTCAGGATCCGGGAGCCGATCAGATAGACACTGGCCGGATCGTTGCGGCTGATCATGTCCAGGTTGATCTGGGCGCTGATCTTTTCGACCGCGACCGGGCAGTTCTCCACGAAATAGCGCGCCCCCCATAGGCCCTTTTCCTCGGCCGTGTGCCACACCAAGACCACTGAGCGCTTGGGATGCGCAATGGAGAGAGCCTGGGCGATCTCCAGCATGGCCACCGTACCGGAACCGTTGTCGTCCGCCCCATTGTAAACACGGCCCTCGCGCGCACCCAGATGGTCATGATGGGACCCGACGAGGACATACTCTTCCTTGAGGCGCTCGTCCGCGCCCTCCATCCAGGCCACGACATTGTAGGTCGTATCAGCGTGTTCCCGCGTCTCGACCCGTATCTCCAGCCGCCCGCTTCGTATCTCACGGGCCGGAATCCGGTCCCCCTCCCGCAGGGCGGAGAACATGGAGTTCAACTCGCTGCGAGAGACACTCAGCAGGGCGGCCGCCATGTCGTGCCGTATCTCGGACCGCAGGGTGGGACGCCGTTCGGGCGGCACCGCCATGCTCCTCTGCCCGGTCCTGAGCTTAACGCTCGATGCCGGGCCAAAGCGATGCCCCTGCTCCCGGAACTGTTCCTCTCGGGCCTCGCTGACAACCGTCAACACGGCCGACGCCCCCCTTTGGAGGACCGCCCAGGTCCGGCGGCGCAGCAGCCTGCGGTTCTCATCGGTCATCAAGGCATGGCCTTCAGGCAGGTCCGGGTCCAGAATGATCACGATCCGGTCTTTGAGATCGTTCGCCGCCATATCGTCCCAATCCAGATCAGGGGCAGACAGGCCCAATCCCAGGAAAAGGATCCGCCCCGACACTCGGGTCGAAGCCAGTCCCCGGCCCAGCAGTCCAAAATCATGCAGATAAGAAAACTCCCGGTTCCCTGCGGGCGACCTCGAAGACACCTGTGTCCGGGAGGCATCCACCTCCGTTACCGTGAGCGGTATAGCCTGCAGGAACGATCCGTCGGGGAGCAGGGGCTTCAGCCCGTAGCTTTCCGCCATGACCGCCAGGTAGCGGGAGGCAATCTTCAGCTCCGGGGAGGGAGTGTCGCGGCCGCGGAACTCATCGGCGGCCAGGATATCCAAGTGGTGCTTGAGATCCACCGCAGTGATGGACTCCAGTGCCTGCTTCTTCGGAGATGGTGAGCAGCCGACCAGAGCAGTCAGGGCCACACACACAAACAAAGTCCAATGGATCGGTTTTTTCATGACGCGTTCCTCCGGCTCATTTTCGCTCTCCTCTTAACACAGCCCCCCGCCATTGTCAAAATCAACCGCTTAATGACAGCTGAACCAGCGAAACGATCTGCTTCATCCGCCTGAGCCTACAGGGGGAGTAAATCATTATCCTTTCAAAGAGGATTTGGCAGGAGGTTGGCCGAAGATATCTGTTGAAAACCCAAGGGTGAATGCCCCTGAAGAAACTGATTTGACATGCACGCTGCAACTATTTGTACCGATTCACGTACATATAAGTGGAGCAAAGACACATGCAGGACCTGAACCTGACTGAAGAGATGATTCTCTGGGCCGTGTGGAAACTGGGGGACAACGCCTATGGCGTGACCATCCGCAAACAGCTCTCGCAGAGGACCGGCCGGCTGTTTCCTTACGGCACGCTGTATGGCGTGCTGGCCAAGCTGACCCGGAAGGGGCTCATGATCAAGACCACAGGAGATCCCAGCCCTGTACGAGGCGGCCGGAGCCGGAACTATTATGCCGCCACACACCAGGGGATCGGAGCGCTCAAGGCGGCTCTGGAACTCAAGCAAAACCTCTGGGACAGAGAGTCCCAGGTCGATCTGGGCCGGAGCTGACCAGCATGTCTTCACAAATGAAACGGCCCCCTCGAATCGCCGCCTGGTTGATGCGGAACATCGCCAATCGGGACGAGCGCGCCTCCATACTGGGAGACCTCGAGGAGGAATTCCATGAACAATCCGAAAACAGCGGAAGCCTTCGGGCCCATCTCTGGTACTGGGCCCTTGTTCTCGTCTCCCTTCCATCATTTGTACAACACATTTTTTACTGGAGTTCCACCATGTTCAAGAACTACCTGACCGTGGCCCTGAGGATCATCAAGCGGCACAAAGGCTTTTCGTTCATCAACATCGCCGGACTGTCGGTGGGGATGGCCGCCACCCTCATCATGGGGCTGTACGTGCAGCATGAGATGAGCTTCGACCGCCACCATGAAAATGCCGACCGGATATTCCGTGTCTGTGTCAGGCTGGGAGAGGAGAACACCCACCGCGGCCCCTTTACGGTCCCGCCCATGGCCGCGGCCATGAAGGAGGAGCTGCCAGAGGTCGAGGAGACCGTGCGCATGAGCATCTGGCCGCGCAACTATCTGATCAAGTCCGGGGAAAATGCCTTCCTCGAAAAGGGGATCATCTTCGCGGACGGCAGCATCTTCAAGGTGTTCACCCTTCCTGTTGTCCTGGGAGACCCGGATACGGCCCTGACAGAACCTTTTACCGTGGCCCTGTCCCAGAAGAGCGCCCGAAAATATTTTGGGAGCTCCAATCCCCTGGGACAGTCGCTCCGGTTCGAGGACCGGGGAATGGATTTCAAGGTTACCGCGGTCGTGGAAGACTGTCCGGCAACCTCCCATTTCCAATATGAGATGATCGCCTCTCTCAGCTCCAACGCCAACAGCCGCGACACCTCATGGGGGGGGCACACCTATTTCACCTATCTCCTGATCAAGCAGGGAATGGATGCGGCCCGGCTGGAGGCAAAATTTCCGGATTTTGTGAGGCGGCACTGGGGTGCCGAGGTCGAGGCCGAAACCGGGATGCGCTTCGAGGAACTGGTCCAGCAGGATCAGTACCGCTACAGCTATTTTCTTGAACCGCTGACGGACATCCATCTTAGCCCGGGCGTGGAGGGAGCGGATCAGCTCTCGATCAAGGGCAGCCGATCCACACTTTACATATTCTCGACCATCGCGGCGATCATCCTGCTGGTCGCCTGCATCAACTTCATGAACCTGTCCACAGCCCGCTTCGTGCACCGCAGCAAGGAAGTGGGGGTGCGTAAGGTCCTGGGCTCGAACCGCAGGCAGCTCGTGCTTCAATTCCTGGGCGAATCCGGGCTCCTGGCGCTCCTGGCACTGGGAATCGCCCTGTCATTCACGGCTTTAATCCTGCCCACCTTCGGACGGTTGACACAGCGTCAGCTGAATCTGTCCGCCCTAGGGGATCCGCGCACCTGGCCGCTCATGCTGGCTCTGGCAGCGCTGGTAGGGATCATCGCCGGCATCTACCCGGCCGCATTTCTCTCCTCCTTCCATCCCCTCCGGACCATCCGGGGGGGAAGGTCGGGCAATCCCCGCCAGCACATTTTCCTGCGGCGCGGTCTGGTTATTTTCCAGTACGCCGTCACATTCTGCATAATCTTCGGGACCCTGGTCGTGGCCTCTCAACTTCGTTTCCTGCGTCATAGGGACCTGGGATTCGACCAGGAACAGGTGCTGGTCATCCACCGGGCCTCCGCTCTGGGCAAACAGGGGGACGCCTTCAAACAGGAGCTCCTTTTTTATCCCGATATCTTCACCATCTGCGACACCGGCACCCTGCCCGGCCGGCATTACGATGACAACGGGCACCGGCTGGAGGGCCGGCCAGCCAACGAAGAAAGCCCCATCTTCACCATGTATGCCGATTCCCGGCTCATGGAGCTGCTGGATCTTTCCCTGCTCGAGGGCCGCAATTTCTCCCCGGATATCCCCACGGACTGGACATCGGCCGTCATCATCAACGAGACCACAGCCAAAGAATGGGGCCTCGTGGAGCCCGTGGGGAAGCGGTTCCACAAAGAATTCGGGGACTACCAAGACGGGGACTTTGTCTCCATCATCGGTGTGGTCAAGGACTTCCACTTCCACTCCTTACATCACCGCATCCAGCCCATGATCATCCGGCCCCTCTCGGACCGGGAGTGGGCCTACACCTCCATCAAGCTGCGCAGCCGGGACCTGCGAGCAACCCTTGGGCGGATCGAGGGCTCCTGGAAGAAATTCACCGGAGGACAACCTTTCGAGTATTCCTTCCTGGACCAAGATTTCTTCGGCCTCTACCTGCGCGAGTATAGGAGCGGCACTATTTTTTCGGTGTTCGCCGCAGTGGCCGTGGCGATCGCCTGCCTGGGCCTCTTCGGCCTGATCTCGTTCACCACTGAGAGACGGATCAAGGAGATCGGGATCCGCAAAGTCCTGGGAGCCAGGGTATCCGGGATTATGTATCTTCTTTCCAGAGAGGTCCTTATCCTGGTGGCTGCGGCTGTGGGCCTGGCCTCTCCGCTGGCTTTCTACTTCATGCACCGCTGGCTGGAGAGATTCGCCTACCGCATCCCGGTCCATCCCCTGATGCTCCTGACAACGGCCGCTGTCACCCTCGGCATCGCATTTCTCACCATCGGGTACCGAGCTCTCAAGGCCGGGCTCACCAATCCCGCAGAAGCCCTCAAGCACGAATAGGCTGGATCCGGGGCCGCCTGCTTTTCTCCAAAGCCGGCTAGATGGTTGCCTGGATTTTCCTCAAGGTTAAACATTTTAAATCCGATATATATTGTAGTATACTGGGCCCGCCTGTATCAGGAGATCATCGATATCGCTGATGAAGAGGAGGGAGTTATGAAACAGATCTGTGTTCTAGGAATCGCCTTGCTCGTCCTGTTCGCCGGTGGGCTGTGGGCACAGGAGGAGCAGGCCGATCCCAGCGCCAAATGCTTAGCCTGCCACCAGAAGGGATCGCCCGGCCTGTACAACCAGTGGGCCGCATCCAAGCACTCAGAGAACGGCGTGGGGTGCATCGAGTGTCACGGGGCCGAGGAGGGGGATGCCGATGCCTTCAAACACGGCGGAGCGCTGGTCGCCACTCTGGTCACGCCCAAGGACTGCGGACAGTGCCACGAGCAGGAATCCGCAGAGATGGGAGGCTCCTACCATGCCACGGCCGGGGAGATCCTGGATTCCAACGACGCTTACCTGGCCCATGTGGCCGGGGGGAGCCCCGCGGCCATCACCGGGTGTGAGAGCTGCCACGGGGCCGTCGTGAAGCTGGACCCCGAAGCCCGCAACAAGCTGTCCTCGGATACCTGGCCCAACTCGGGCATCGGGCGGCTAAATCCCGACGGTTCCAAGGGCAGCTGCACCGCGTGCCACACACGCCATGCTTTTTCCAGCGCCCAGGCCCGGCAACCTGAGGTCTGCTCCAAGTGCCACCTCGGCCCGGACCACCCGCAGAAGGAGGTCTACGAGGAATCGAAACACGGGAATGCCTACTACACCAACATCGATAAGATGAACCTCGATTCGGATACATGGGTAGCCGGTGTGGATTACTACGCGGCCCCCACCTGCGCGTCCTGCCACATGTCCGCCACCAAGAAACAGCCCATCACACATGATGTGGGCAAACGGATCTCGTGGACGCTGCGGCCCATCATCTCCAAGAAAAAAGACGACTGGGAGCAGAAGAGGGACAACATGCTGAACGTGTGCACCTCCTGTCACGGGAAGAGGTTCCCGACGAACCACTACTACCAGTTCGATGCCCTGGTCGAGCTCTACAACGAGAAATTCGCACGGCCGGCCAGCGAGATCATGACTTTGCTGCGAGAGAACCAGGCGCTCAAGAGTCCTGCCAGCTTCTCAAACAAGATCGAGTGGACATTCTGGGAGCTCTGGCATCACGAGGGGCGCCGCGCGCGGCACGGGGCCGCAATGATGGGCCCGGATTACACCTGGTGGCACGGCATCTATGAGGTCGCCCAGCATTTCTACTTCAAGTTCCTACCCGAAGCCCTGGAGTATGACAATCCTGAGGTCAACGCCTACATCGATAAAATGTTGAATATCGATCCCATGCACACATGGCTCAACCGGCCCACGGCTGAGCTCAAGGAAGAGATCCGCTCGGGGAAGATCCAGGAAGCCTATCAGGAGCTGTTCAAGAAAAAGTAGCCGACGCCGGGGATCAGGTTTCGTGCCAGCGGTCGGCCACCAGGGAATCGATGATCTGACGGCCCCGGTGCCCGAAGATGGGGTGTTCTTCCAGGGAGAGCCGGTCGGCCAGATGCATGGTGATCTCAGCACTGGGCGTCGCGGTAGAGCAGGACTTGTGGAGCACCCGCCGGGTTGTCTGATAGATGGAGTGTTCCCAGTCTCGGGTCAAGTGGCGCGCGAACAGCGGGTCACCCTTGACATACCCGTACTGCTCGTTGGCGGCATTGACGATCCCCATGCGATTGGTGAGGAAATCGGGCACGTAGCGGATATCCCGCTCAAAGAGCAGGCGGTCATCCCGCTGTGCATCCTCCAGCTGGTTGTTGGCTGCCCCACATACGATCTTGGCCCTGATCTTTGGGATGGTATCGGGATTGAGGACAGCGCCCGTGGCATTGGGGGACAGAATGTCGCACTCCTCCGCAAAAATCGACTGGTCTCCACGCTGCGCAACCCGGGCTTCCAGGGGACGACCCGGATGCTGTTTCATGGCGCTCCTTACAACCTCGGGATCGAGGTCGCAGGCAATGATCTTCTGCACGTTTTTCTCGAACAGGAACTCGAGGAGGGGGCCGCCCACATTTCCCATTCCCTGGACGGCAACGGTTTTGCCCGTCAGGTCCCCTCTCTCCAGAAAATCCAAGGCCGCCTCCATCCCGGACACGACACCACGGGCTGTGGGCACAGAGGGATTCCCGCTGCCACCAAAGTCTCCGGGGATGCTGGTCGTGAAGCGCGTGTGCGAGAAGACATCGGCCATATCCTTGACGCTCGTGCCCACGTCCTCGGCCGTCACATAGCACCCGCGCAGCGAGCTGATGAAACGTCCGTATTCCTGGTAGAGATAGGTCCTGGTTTCGAGAGCACCGGGATCGACATCCGGATTCCGGGCCATGACGCCTTTGCCACCGCCCCACCACAGCCCGGCCAGAGCATTTTTGCGCGTCATTCCCTCGGCCAGCCTCAGGCCGTCACGAAGATACTCCTCGACCGAGTCATAGTGCCAATACCGCACGCCGCCGGCCGCCTGCCCACGGCGCGTACAGTGCACAAAGGCCCCCTGCAGGGTGTCGTGCTCCTGTGTTATCTGGAAGAACAGGCCCTCGTGCTGCATGAAATCCCGGGTGTCTGACCCCAACAAATCCGCCAGAGGCTGGAGCTGCGGGTGCGAACTCACCACCTGGCCCGTTTGGTTGTCGAACACCAGATAAAAGCGGCGGATGCTTTCCGCCCGGCAAAACGCCACAAAATCCCGGGGGGACAATGCTATCAGGCCGGAATCGGCTACCATGGTCCTCCTCCTAAAACTGAATTATTCATAAAAGCTGCCGACAACTCTAACCAAAAAATACTCACGATTCATAATGTCGGTATCTTTTATGAATAATCCAAGTTTAATCTCTATCATAATCAAAACATCTCCAAAATCTCAAGCAACTTGGGCGCCTCGGTTGCAATTTATCGGTTTTTGGATATACTTTCTTTACCGCCATATGAAAGAATCCAACATCAAAACAAATCTAGGGGTCAAGACAATGAAAAACGCCTGTATCATCTTTGTATTGTGTCTGGGATTGCTGGTAATGACTACATCATGCACCCGGACCAGTGAAAAAGAGGAGACTACTGTGGACAACCCGCTTCTCGCCGAGTTCGATACACCCTTCGGAGTACCACCCTTCGAGTCGATCAGAGACGAGCACTTTCGTCCGGCCTTTGCAGAGGCCATGGCTCAGCACATTCAGGAGATCGAAGCCATTGTGAACAATCCCGAGGAGGCCACCTTCGAGAACACGGTGGCATCCCTGGCCGAGAGCGGCCTGCTGCTGGCCCGGGTCTCCAACGTATTCGACAACCTGAGCGGCGCCCACATCACCGATGAGATGAAGATCATCGAGGAAGAGATGGCACCGATCCGCACCAAACATGGACTGGACATCAATCTGAATCCCGGACTCTTTCAGAGGATCAAGACCGTATTTGAACAGAAGGACTCCTTGGATTTGTCCCAGGAAAAGGCAATCCTGTTGGAAAAGACCTACAAGAATTTTGTCCGGGGCGGAGCCAACCTTAGCGAAGACAAAAAGGCCCGGTTTCGGGAGATCAACGAAGAGCTGTCACTCCTGACCGTCAAGTTCGGGCAGAACGTACTAAATGATACCAACGCGTTCGAGATGCTGCTCGAATCAGAAGACGACCTGGCCGGCCTGCCACAGAGCCTGGTCACCGGTTATGCCGAAGCCGCCACAAGCAAGGGACAAGCGGGCAAATGGCTGCTCACCCTGCACAAGCCCAGCTTCCTCCCGTTCCTCATGTATTCCGAACAACGCGGCCTCCGAGAAAAGATCTTCACGGCCTTTGCTAACATCGGAAACAACGACAACGACTTCGACAACAAGGCCATCGCCTCCAAAACAGCGGCCCTGCGCGTGGAGCGGGCCAACCTGTTGGGCTATGATACCCACGCCGCTTTTATCCT
>JAUWTO010000055.1 GCA_030614685.1 Candidatus Aminicenantota bacterium | reverse complement strand
CAGAGTGCTACCTCCCTGGCGCTGACGCTCCATCATCCCCTCAGAGTGAAGACCATCCGGGACCGGGTGTTCGCCGTAGATGGGACACCCACGGACTGCGTGTACCTTGCAGTCCGCAAGCTCCTTTCCTCCCCTCCCGATCTCATCATTTCGGGAATCAACCGCGGCCCCAATCTGGGGCAGCAGGACATCTCCTATTCCGGCACGGTGGGAGGGGCGGTACAGGGGACGTTCCTCCAGATCTGTTCGCTCGCCGTTTCCCATCTTCCGGACCGGACAGGAACATACCACTTCGATTTCTGCGGCGAGGTGGTACAGTCCCTCAGTCGGGACCTCCTCGAGCATCCACTGCCGGAGGGCATCACCCTCAACATCAACATCCCGGCGCCTCCCGTAAAGGGCCTCCGCCTGGCCAAGCTGGGGCAGAAGCGCTACCACCCCGAGATCGTCGTCAAAACAGATCCGCGCGGGAGAGACTACTACTGGATCGGCACCGGCACTCCTCAGGCCATTGGCGACGCAGAGAGCGATGTCATGCTCATACAGGAAGGATACGTGACAGTGACTCCCATCCACCGGGACCTGACTGCCTACCCGCTCCTCGAAGCCGGGGTGCTGGAGGAAGTGCTGGACAAGGTGAACCGTGAAATTGTTTCGTAGACTCTATGAATGGATCCTGCACTGGGCGGAAACACCCTACGGTCCCATTGCCCTCTTTGTGCTGGCGCTGGCAGAAAGCTCCTTCTTCCCGATCCCGCCTGATCCGCTGCTCATAGCCCTCTGCCTGGGTGCCATCAAAAAATCCTGGCGCTTCGCCTTCATCTGCTCCCTCGCCTCCGTGTTGGGTGGTGCGGTCGGTTACCTGATCGGGTACGCAGCCTGGGAGCCGATGGCACCATTCTTTTTCAAATATGTGCCGGGCTTTACCGAGGAAAGCTTCCAGAGGATCATGGTGCACTACCAGGACTCCGGCTTCTTGTACGTGTTTCTGGCAGGATTCACGCCCATCCCCTACAAGATCTTCACCATTGCTTCCGGAGTTTTCCAGCTCAATTTCCCCCTGTTCATCCTGGCGTCCGCCATCAGCCGCTCCCTCCGCTTCTTCCTGTTTGCCGGCCTGTTTCGAAAGTTCGGCCCGGGGATCAAGGTCCTCATCGAAAAATACTTCGACCGCCTGGCTTGGCTCTTCCTGGCCCTGATCGCAGCCGGTTTTCTGCTCATGAAATATCTTATCTGAAAAAGTAAATTGCATACAAAAATATCCCTGGTGGAGGCTGCTCTGGAGCGACTGGACGGGCATGCCAGGGACTGCCGCCTCTGCCCCCGGGAGTGCGGCGTCGACAGGACGGCCGGCGAGCGCGGATACTGCGGGGCCGGCGATTCACTGCGGATCTCCCACTGTCTGCTACATTTTGGAGAAGAGCCTGTATTGAGCGGCGTGTCCGACTGCGGTCGAGACGGGACAGGGCCGACCAGCCTACGCAAAGGATCCGGCACCATATTTTTTTCGGGCTGCCACCTCAGATGCGTCTACTGCCAGAATTATCAGATCAGCCAACAGGGGGCCGGGGAAGACAGGACAACAGGCGACCTGGCCAGGTCCATGCTGGATCTGGAAGCCCAGGGGGCTGCGAATATAAACCTGGTCTCGCCCACTCATATGCTGCTGCCCCTCCTCGAGGCGCTGCGTATTGCCCTTGAGAAGGGCCTCAGCCTGCCGGTGGTTTACAACTGCAGCGGCTACGAATCCGACCGTGTCCTCCGCAGCCTGGAGGGAGTCGTCGATATCTACCTCCCGGACCTCAAGTATGCATCCCCTATCCTGTCCGGGCCCCTATCTGGAGCACCTGACTATTTTGAAACGGCCAAGGCGGCCCTCACGGAGATGTTCTGCCAGCAGCCCGTTCTGGAAACTGACGCCGGAGGGATAGCCCTGCGGGGCTTGATCGTCCGCCATCTGGTCCTGCCGGGACACGTCGAGGATTCGTGCCGTGTCCTGGATTGGCTGGCACGGGATCTCTCGCCTTCGGTGGGGGTTAGCCTCATGAGCCAGTACCTGCCCTGTTTCCGAGCGCCGCAGGACCTCCACCGCGCCCTGACAGCAGAAGAATACCGCACAGCGCAGGCATACGCCGAGGGATTGGGATTTGAGTCTCTCTTTGTCCAGCCGGAGCCGTTCGAACAGGGAGAACACATGAATCCGGATTTTACCAGAGAAAAACCCTTTGACTGGGAGGAACCGAAATGAAGAGAACATGGGGATTGTGGATCGTTCTGCTGCTGGTTTTAACGGGCACAGGCCTGGGAGAAAAGGCATCGATCGAGCTGGAACACCTGACCTGGATCGAGGCGGAGAAGGCCTTGGCAGAATATGACGTTGTCCTGATCGCCCTGGGCGCCCGCAGCAAGGAACACGGCCCTCACCTGCAGCTGAACAACGATTACCTGATGGCGGAATACCTCAAGGACCGAGTGGCGTCACAGGTTCCTGTTGCTGTCCTGCCCACCCTCCAGTACGGGTATTATCCGGCCTTTCTTGAATACCCGGGCTCTGTTTCACTGAGGGCGGAGATATTCCGGGAAATGATCGTGGATATTGCGCGCTCGATATCCGGATACGGGATTCGAAAGATCTATGTTCTCAACACGGGTGTCTCGACGCTTAAGCCGCTGCAGCAGGCCCGGGAAAAGCTCATCCCCGAGGGGATTGTGCTTCGTTTTCTGAACATCCTCAAGGTGGATGAGGGGCTGCCGCAGGAACTGTTCCAGCAGGAGGGGGGAACCCATGCGGATGAGGGAGAGACATCGATGATGCTCTATATCGCACCCCAGACGGTGGACATGAGCAAGGCGGTCAAGGATTACGATCCCCGGCCGAACAGGCCGGGCCTGAGCCGGCATCCCGAGGGCAGCGGGAGCTACAGCCCCACCGGTATCTGGGGTGATCCGACCCTGGCTACAAGAGAAAAGGGGCGCATCATCGTGGAGCACACGGTCTCAGAGATCGTAAAGCAGGTCAGGGAACTGATCTCCCTCGACCTGGATCGATAGATCGGATTAAGTCTGCTGCAGGAGGCCCTTGAGCTCTCGCAGCTTGGCCTTGATGCGTCCGATATTGCTAGGCCCCATGCGGAACAGGTGCTTCTGGGCCTGGCTCATCCCCTCCAACCGGGGATCGGCCATTCCAAAAGACTGGAGCTTTTCCTCCAAGACTATGTCCTCATTCATCACCGGTACGGCCAGAAGCTCTTCGATGGCCTGCATCAGAGTGGTGTGAAAATTCACTCCAGGATACCCGAGCTTGCTGTAGGCTTCCTGGAGCACCGGAGTCAGCTGCCTGTAGAGATCAACGCTTTCTCTGGTGGGCAGGGAGGAAAAAACGGCTGCGACCGTATTATACCGCTCATAGCCCGCCGGATCCATATACAGCTCTCCATCTTTCTCCAGAACAGAGAATTTGTCCGGGACCTGGAGGAAAGTCATGTGACTCCGGGGGCTCTCGCCGCTTGAGATGTTATCGGCAACAGCCACGAACTTACGGATCAGGTCGTCTGTCAGCAGCCATCGAGCCAGTTCCGGCCGAACCGACAATTGGCCGACCAATTCCCGGATCAGGTCGTCACTCTCGTCCAGGCTGACATCGAGGACCTCGGAAGGCTCGGCCCCCTCAGGTTCAGGAATGTCCTGTTCGTTCGGCTCCACACTTGCAGAGGAGGTCTCCAGCATTTCCATTTCTGCCGACTTACCATCCTTAAAAAAGACCAGGTAGACTGTGGCTATGATGGCGATCACAATTATAAAACCTGCCCCGGCGACTATGACCTTCTTCTTCTCATCCATGTGTTTTCTCCTTTCTTTATCGGAGTATTCTCAATGATCCATGCCTCAGCGCTTCTTTGTGACCTCTTCGATCGTCCGGATCCGGATATCCCCTTCCAGCGCAGTGACGGTGATGGAAGCCCCCTCTCCGCTCCCCAACAGGGTGGACACCCGGCCTTTGTCTTCTGGTGTGCCGGTCCCGAACTCCATGAAAAGTTTTCCCTTGGGGGCAGACCCCTCAAACCTGGCGTTCACATCCGCCTCAAGATGAAGCGTGATGTCCCCGCGCCGTGCAGTCAGGTTGATCTGATCCGTCTCCCGCAAATCGTACAGCGCGGCCTGGATCGAGCCCTCTGCTACCATAGCAGTCAGGGAGCCTGAAACATTATCAACGTTCAAATTCCCTACACGCAGGTCAATAAAGACAGCGCCGTACAGATCCCTGATGACCACGTCGCCATCGCGTGCAATGATATCTTTCAGATTCACAGAGTGAGGGACACTGACGAAATAGTCAACCACACAGTCCTTTCCCTCCTGGTTCGGGCTCTGCGTGTTGATCCTCACAAAATCATCGGATTTTTCATAATCGATCTTGGGCGCCCACTTCCCCCAATCACTGCTCCAGAGAGAGACTCGTGTCCGAGTGGGCAGCAGGATCAGTTTTTCGGCATACACCTCCACCAGTTCCTCTCCCCAGCCCTGTATTTCGATGTTCCCATCAAAGTTGCGCAGCGATAGGGTCGCCCCGGAAACAAAGGCCCCGGAGCGCTGGAACCGTTCCACGGGAGGCCCCACCCCGGGATAATCATACACGGCCACCATACAGGATGAAATTAAGGCCGCTACGGCCGGTAACATCAGAAGGACGCCAATCTTTTTGCTCATCGATCTCTCCCTTTTACTATTATACGCATTAAATCCAAAAAATATCCACAGCCGGCGGAATCCGACACGTCACTTTCACGCTCCCCTATCCTGTTTAACGTCGCTAAACGGAAAAAAGTTGTTTTGGCTTGAATCGGCCTCGACTTTTTGACATAGTACAGCTATCCAATTTCAGAGCTCAGGAGGTTCCGAGTGGGAGGATTGTTCGGTGTGGCTGCAAAGACAGACTGTGTGAGCGATCTATTCTATGGAACGGATTACCATTCGCATCTGGGAACCCGCAGGGGCGGCATGGCTGTCAAGAACACAGACGGATTCATCCGTTTCATCCACAATATCGAGAATACGCAGTTCAGGTCCAAGTTCGAGACGGACATCACGAAAATGTATGGCCCTTCCGGCATCGGGATCATCAGCGATTATGAAGACCAGCCCCTCTTGATCCGCTCCAAGCTGGGTGATTTCGCGATCGTCACGGTAGGTGTGATAAAAAACGCTGCCGAGCTGACCGACCAGCTTTTCCGCCAGGATTCACACCACTTCGCGGAGATGATCGGAGGAGAGATCAATCCCACGGAACTGGTGGCAGCCTTGATCAGCCGCCAGCCCACCTTCGAGGACGGGATCCGCTCGGTCCAGGAATCGATCGAGGGGTCCTGTTCCCTGCTCCTCCTCACCGACCAGGGAATATATGCGGCGCGGGACCGGCTGGGACGCACCCCTGTGATCCTTGGCAAGAAAGAGGGAGCCATGGCCGCCACTTTGGAGACCTGTGCCTTTCCTAACCTGGACTATTCCATCGAGCACTTCCTCGGGCCGGGCGAGATCGTTTTTTTCGATGCGGACGGATACGAACAGCGAGTCCCACCGGGAGACCGGCTGCAGATCTGCAGCTTCCTCTGGGTCTACTATGGCTACCCCGCCTCGAGCTATGAAGGCATCAATGTCGAGACAGTCCGTTACCGCTGCGGTGCCACCCTGGCGCGCAAGGACGATACGCTCATTGACCTGGTGGCCGGGATCCCTGATTCCGGCACAGGACATGGCCTCGGGTACGCCGGGGAGTCCGGCATCGCGTTTCAGAGGCCGTTCGTCAAATACACCCCCACCTGGCCCCGCAGCTTCATGCCCCAGGACCAGCGCATACGAGACATGGTTGCCAAGATGAAGCTCATCCCGGTCCGCGAACTGATCCAAGGCCAGAGGCTCCTCTTTTGTGAGGATTCCATCGTGCGCGGCACTCAGCTCCAGGACACCATCCAGCGCCTGCTGGAATCCGGTGCCCAAGAAGTGCACATGAGGCCGGCCTGTCCGCCGCTGGTGTACAGCTGCAAATTTCTCAATTTCTCACGGTCACGCTCCGAAATGGACCTGGCCGCACGCAAGGCGATAAGGAAATTGGAGAGAGAAGATCCCGGGGACCTGAGCCGGTTCGCTGACCCGGATTCAAGCGAATATCATGACATGGTCCAAGCTATCGCTCAAAGGCTCAACTTGACCACACTGAAGTACCAGCGCCTGGACGACCTGGTGGAGGCCATCGGGCTGCCAAAAGAGAGGGTCTGTACCTTCTGCTGGGATGGGGCCGAATGATCCCCCCGAGTCAGGGCGTTTTGTTCGTGGAATACAGCAGCTCCAGCGAGACATGACTGTCTGATCCCGCCAAGCTCAATACGACTTCGGTCTGGTCCAGCTGCCAACGCGTCCGGTAGCTCAAATGACCCAGGCTGACAGCCTGGCCCCAACGGTTGGGATCGTCTTTCAAGGTCGCTTCATGCCAGAGTTTGCTTTCCTCATCCGGCTTTCCATACTGCTGTGTGAACTGGTCGTTGAGCTTATGGTAATCTTCGATAAACAGGCTGTTCTGAGGATGATCCTGCAGAAACACATAGCGTGTCTTCACCAGTCTGTCCCGGGAGAATATGTACTCGATGCCGCAATCCCGTTCCATGACACGCCGCTTGTAGCGAAGGACCTTTCCCCCGTTGCGGGGCAGGACACCGACCGGATCTCCGATCAGCCTTGTGAGAGCAGCACTCTTCATGCCCCAGTGCACGGTGTTGTTGGATGTCACGGGCTTGGATTGTGACTTCCCATTGGCCCCGCCGTTCGAAAATGAACTTGAACGCGTGGTGATATAGAGCTTGGTGACCTCTGAATCCCGCACATATCCGGATTTCATGGCACCATTGTTCTGTGAGGAAAAATAGACGTAGTTCCACTCTTTCTTGAACTTCCGCGCGCTGGCCAGGATCAGGATCTCCCCTTTTTCCAGAGTCGCGATCACCGAGCTGCTCAGATCCGGCTGCTTGTGTATGTTGGCGTTTTGGGCCAACACCTCGAGTTTCTTAGAGGATCCGGACAGCCCGGCGGCCAAACAGAGCAGCAGAGCTGCCGTCTGCCAGAGGACCTTCATCCTCCCTGGTAGTGTTGCTGACATGGTGTTCATATTCTGTCCTCGCCGAAGCTCCGACCTCAACATCGGGCCTGCTTCTGCTTGGGCTTTTTATTGGATACCGATATGGTGTCACGCCCCTCCAGGGTTGGCAATCCTCTTTAGGGGTGAAATTCCCTTTAGGACCTCACCTCCCGGCGGTAGCCCCCTGAAGAGGCCCGGGCATGCCACTTCCCCCGGGGAACCTCCCGTCAGATGCCGATCAGCCCCGGTCACGCGGACTTGTGCTTCTGCGCTCCCAGGAGATCGATCGAAGGGAAATTCAGAAGAAGCCCTCAGGATTCGGGGATGAGGGCCTTGGCCCTGAGCTCAGAGCTGTAGCGGCAGCTCACGTTTCCGCCCTGGCTTTTGGCCTCGTACATGGCCAGGTCCGACGCCTTCATCAGGGCCTCGGAATCCTTGCCGTCGTCAGGATAAAAAGCGATCCCCACGCTGGCCGTGACAGGGATTTTGAAGCTTTCCAGATCAAAGGGCTTGCGCAGAGCCTGCAGAATATTTTCCGCAATACCGACCACATCCTCCTCCTGGAGGATATCCGGCAGGACGATCATGAACTCATCGCCTCCCATGCGCGCCAGGGTATCCGACTCGCGCAGGAGAGATTTTAAGCGCGAACCAACGGCTTTGAGCAGCTGGTCTCCTACGCCATGCCCCAGCGTGTCATTGACCCGCTTGAACCTGTCGAGGTCGATGTTGATCACAGCGATCTTCTTGATGTGCCTTCGGGCCCGGGCCAGCTCCTGGGCCAGGCGATCATACAGAAGAAGCCGATTGACCAGGTTGGTCAGGGGATCGTGCGTGGCCGTATGGATCAGCTGGCGCTCTGCCAGCCGCCGGGGTGAGATGTCCCGCGCCACCACACACATAACCTCCTTTCCCCTGTAGCTGATCAGATTGACGCTGATTTCCACATCCACGACCGTGCCGTCTCTGCGGCGGAACCGTCGCTCGCCGATATAGTGGGGCCGCTCTTTTAGGATCTTCAGGATCTTGCGGTAGATATCCTCTTTTTCCTTCTCCATGAAATCGTAGAGGCTGAGCCCGGAGATCTCTTCCCTGGAATATCCAAGCAGCCTCTGCATGGCCTGATTGGCATCCAGGATAACGCGTGTGTCGATGTCGGCCAGGAATATGCACAGCATGCTCTGCTGCATCACGGCCCGGAATCGCTCTTCGCTCTCACGCAGGGCCTCTTCCCTCTGCTTGCGTTCCGTGATGTTGTGCATCTCGCAGAGATAGCCTAAAAAGTCGCCCGAGGCCGGTTTGTACAGGGAGAGCCTTGCGTTGAACCAGAACTCACGGTTCTTGATCGCCATAAAAAAATCAAAGGCCTGAGACTGGCCGTAGGTTTCGACCGCGTTGATGGCCTTCTGGAAGAGCTCGGCCAGCTCGGCAGGGAAAACCTCTCTGATGGATTTTCCCAGGAATTGTTTGGGAGGCAGAAACAGGTCATCCCGATTGGGGTCCTGATAGTAGCGGGCAAAGCTGCCATCCAATCCGATCACGAAGACCAGGTCCCCCATGGATCTCAGGAGAGCCAAGAAATTACTCTCGTTTTTCTGCAGGGACTCGGTGATCAGCTTGAGCTCCACCACAGCTGATTCCAGGCTGGCGATCTTCTTGTTGAGCCTGGTGATCTCGTCCTGCAGCTCGTTTTTTGTCTTGGTTTGCTCCATGGCTCGGTCCCGCTATCCTAAACCAATCATCCTCAAAATACAACCTCATGGATAATCATGCAGCATCCTTAATTTTGTGGGGCAGCGAATTTAAGCGGGAGTCTCCGATGTCGCCAGGACCTGCCTACCAGACATAGACTTCAAGAGAGATTTTACATGGAAAATTGAGGATATTGTTGATTACTTACGATTGAGTTTTCAGCATGAGTACAGTATCATGCAGACTCCGCAACCCGAGAGATAAGCGCGATGGACTGGCTGCACATGATCCTACTGTTCGGCGTCGGCGCCGTGGCCGGCTTCATCAACGTGAACGCGGGCGGCGGATCCAGCCTCACGCTGCCCGCACTGTACTTCATGGGGCTCGATTGGTCTGTGGCCAATGGCACAAACAGGATCGCCCTGATCCTGCAGAATATCTCCGCGGTGGGATCCTTCCAGAAAAACAAGGTCTTCGAGCTCAAGTCCAGCTTGACCCTGGCCGTATTTACGCTGCCGGGGGCCGTGCTGGGAGCCATCCTGGCCACCCGCATCTCCGGCGTCACCTTTCAGCGCATCCTGGGAGCGGTACTGATCCTGATCGTGGTTTCCATGCTGTTCTCCCGCTCCTACAGCCAGAAAATCATCCGGCAAGGCCAGCGCAGTTGGCTGATCTACCCGGCGCTGTTCGTCATCGGCTTCTACGGAGGATTCATCCAGGTCGGCGTGGGGTTCTTGTTCATGGCCGCCCTGTATCACCTCCTGCAGGTGAATCTGGTCAAGGTCAACATGCACAAGGTCTTCATCATCCTGATCTACACCATCGCCGCCCTGGCCGTTTTAGCTTTTACCGGAAACGTGAACTGGCGCTTCGGTCTCGTTCTGGCGGCAGGCAACGCCTTGGGCGGCTGGTGGGGCGCCCATTTCGCTGTCAAGGGGGGAGAGAAGTTCATCCGCATTGTCCTGAGTGTGGGGATCCTGCTCATCGCACTCAAGCTCTTCAACGCTTTTTGATCCCCGGACGCATTCATCCATACGTACAAGGATCTAGCTCATTTCATAACGATATCATTGATCGGGGCTGTCTTAGCACCCGGAATGGATCCGGCCCAGGGCCGCGAGCACGCGATCCAGCGCCTTTTCCCTTTCCTTCCCCAGAGAAACCCGCAGGACCCTGCGTCCACGCCGGCGCAGAGCATGCAGGTCTCCCAGAGACTGAGCAGCGATCATTCGGGCGAAGCTGTATTCCGTTTCAGGAACCGGCAGGTCCTGGGCCGGCTCGTCCACCAGCTGCAGGAACAAACCTCCCCCCGGGCCGCCCTTGTGCAGCTGCCCGGTGGAATGCAGGAAGCGGGGGCCGAAACCCAGCGTACAAACCAGGCCGGTCATCGTCTGCAGCCGCTCCTGGATCTCCAGCAGGGTGCCTGAGGTCTCCTGCGAACTCGGCAAAAAGGCCTGCAGTGCGGAATAGCCTCCTGGTTCGACTCCGCTCAGCAGCTCTCGCAGGGATCGTTCCAGCTGTCCCGCCTGTGATGCGAAAATCGTGTCCCCTTCCCCTTCGATCTCCCCGTCTTCCCCCTGCATGGCCCGGATCGCCAGTTCCTTGGCCAGCTGTACATCGGGCTGGTCAAAGGGATTGACACCCAGGACGGAGGAAGCCAGGGCAGTGGCGACCTCCCAGGCGTACATCTCGGCCGCGATCTCATAGCGGGAAAGAAGATGCGTGCGGACCACGGGATGCCCCGCCCTTTCCAGGGAGGCAGCCAAAGGGGATAGGTAAGAAAGGTCGTCCCCCTCCAGGGACAGAAACACATAGATGCGATCCGGAGCTCCCGCCTGATCCACCGAAGACAGTCCTGCTGCGACCGGTAGGATGCCCCTGTTGTCTTTCCCAGTGCTCTCGGCGATCAGCTGTTCGAGCCAGGCGGGGAAGGAGGTCAGGGAGCTCGACGCCAGGAACATGAGCTTGTTGCGATCACAGGCCAGTTCGCCCAGGATTGCGCCCAGCACCACCCCCGGGGCTTGATCCGGTGTCACTGTGGGGGCATGAGCCCGGGCGGCCTTCTGAGCCTGGGCGAGGAGCGTGGGGACATCCAAGCCGAGCAGTGCCGCTGGGACCAGTCCGAAGGGGGCAAGGCCGGAGTAGCGGCCTCCCACATCGGGGGGCGAAAGGAAGATGCTCCGGAAGTCGCGCGCTTGGGCCAGGGCTTCGAGCGGTGAGCCGGGATCTGTGACTGCTGCAAAATGGGCTCCGACACCTCCCTCGATTCCCAATAGCCTTTGCCAGAAATACCGGAAGAGAGAGAGAGTTTCCAGGGTGGTCCCGGATTTGCTCGAGACCAGGAACAGGGTCCGTTCCAGCCGGATCCGGTCCTCGAGAACGCGTATCTCGTCAGGGTGCGTGCTGTCGAGGACACAGAGCTCCGGATAATCCGGGACGCGCCCCAGGACTGAAGAAAAGACTTCGGGAGCCAGGCTGGAGCCCCCCATGCCCAGCAGCACGACGTGTTCATATCCATTCTGCCTGATCTCCTCACCCAAGGCGGCCCACTCCCCCACCTCCTGGGACATCCTCTCCGGAAGCTCGAGCCAGCCCAAGCGGTCGGTGATCTCCGGACGCGGGGCGGAGAACCAGATCGTCGGATCCCTCTCCCACAACCTGGACAGCATAGAGGTATCCGTCCAGGCGTCCAGCCTCAAGGCGATCCGCTCTTTATCTTCATTCGCTTGCCATTCCATTCGCTGTTCCTCTGATTAAATCCGTTGTCTCCCTCCCGGATTCTGGCCTCCCTGCGAGGACGCAGTCCGGGCGACTCCACCCGAACTTAGTTTCCCAGGGTCAGGATGGCCCCCATGAGGGGAAAGTTGGCTGGCGGCGGTAAATCTGGAGGCGGCCGAGGTCCTGAAACGCCCCCTCTCCAGCCCGGATATCCCGGCGGAAGGGGAAAAAACCGTCCTTCAACACGTGCAGTACGACCTTGCTCTTCCGGGGCACGGTCAGGATAAAGAAGCCTGATTCGTCGCTCTCGGAATTCGCGTAATAGAACTCACCGCCCAGGTATCGCCGGATATCCTCTGACACGGACTCGTCTTGGAGCTCGATCCTCAGGATCTCCCTCACCCTGTCAAGCGGGACCTCGAACCGGCGGGCAATATCTTCCTCCGGGACGCCGTACTCATGCATCTGCTGGATAAGGAAGACGAAGGCCGCGGACTGCAGTTCCTGATGGAGCTGGCTGATTTCTTCGAGAGTCTTGTCCGGGCGGACCGCTATGACCTGAGTTTCAGTGCCCTGTCCCGAATCGGAGGCCTGGACATGCCCGGTGAGGAAGGTGTTTTCGGCCGTCTCATCCGAATTGTAGGGACTGGTCAGCCATTCCAAGGGGATTTCCGGAGGATGGAGCCCGAACTTGTGCCGGGCCACCACAAAACCCTTGAGGGCCCAGGTCACGGGATGGATGTAGCCCATGTCAGAGCCCGCCAGCTGAGGCAGGGTCACGGCAGTCGGCACTCCGACCAGATCCTGGCCGTTGAGGGCCGCCCCCCCGCTGTTCCCCGGTGACATGGCGGCATCTGTTTTGATAAATCCGTCCTGGCCTGGGAAGCGGTCGTCGCGATAATACCCCAGGAATTTACCGGTCGTGATCGTGATGGTGTCTCCACCTTTTCCCGGGTACCCGAGGACTGTCAGATCGGACGTGATCTTCATGCCGAATGGATTTCCCAGGGCGACATGGGAAAAGTCGCGGCGGTCGATCCGATTGCCTTCTGCGTCCTCAACGATCTTCAGCAGGGCTGTATCGTGCTCCTCGTCCAAGCTAATGGGCTCAGCCCGGAACTGTACGATGGGAACCTTAAGCGGATCGTTATCGTAGAGCCGGTAGACCAGCATGGTCGTACTGGCCCGCTCCGCCACCCTCAGGATGCGTGTCCGGGGGTCATACTGCACCTGGTCCTCAATGGCATAGACATGCCAGTTGGTCAGGATCAGTCCCTCGGCGCTGATGATCGTACCCGAGCCGACGGGCATGGCGACGGGGCCTTCTTCCCGGACCAGTTTCCCCGGATTCACGAAGCCCTGGCCGGATGCATCGAGGATGGGATCCTGGTAGACCGATACTTTGAGCAGATGTCCCAGGCGGACATAGGGAGTAAAATCCGTCGGAATCTCGGCCGCTCGACCGCAGATGGGGACCAGAGAGACGAATGCTGCTGCCAGACAAAGGGCCTTAAGGCTCCATCTCGCCATGGCTTTTACCTCGCCGCCTCATCCCAGCGCACGCTGTTGAGGAT
>JAUWTO010000174.1 GCA_030614685.1 Candidatus Aminicenantota bacterium | reverse complement strand
TTCTGGAACAACTCCTGAATTTCCTCACGGCTCAAGCGGTTGGGAGCCGAGTTGTCCAGATCATAGATCAAGACGTTTCCCTGCTGGTAGAACAGCGTGTCTTCCAGGGCGGGCTCTTCCAGAAAGGATAGGTGTGTTTTGATGCTTTCGAGGGCCAATTCCCGTTCTTCCAGGTTTGCCCTACGAGTCGAGTGGGCCGCCCGGAAATTGACGGCCACATCCAACAGGCCTTGTTGGTGGAACCGGTCGATCACCCGCTGAAAATAATGCCGATCGCGGCAACCGTCCAGGATGATCAACTTCCGGTCACGCTGTTCCTCGAGAAAGCGCGAGAAATATTCTTCCGGGTTGTCGGCTTCCCCGGAAACCGGATAGCCCTGGTAGTAGACCGGATCGATGTACTTCGTCAGCCAATCCAGACCCAGTATGCGGTTGAATATCGCCTGGTCTTTTTTCCGGTCCCGCATCAAGTATAGAATGTCTTTCGACTCGATTCCCCCGAATCCCGCTTTGATCGCTTCACAGAAATAGGTCTTCCCGGTCCCCGAGTCTCCGTTCACCGCCATGATGGCCCTGCCTTGGGATTTGATCAGGTAATGCAGGGTCTCGGAAAGCTCGTAGAGTCCTTTCTGGGCCGGCTTGATTCCCAGGATGCTGACGGCTCCGATGTCATAAAGATAGAGAGAATGCAGGAACTCTGGACACTCCATTTTTTTGAGAGCGCTCACGCTCTCGATAAAGCTGTCCTTGTTTTTCAGGCCCAGGAGCTTCAGGAGCGTCATGATGATGTCGGTGCTGACCCCTCCCAGCCTGTCTTTTTGAGCCTTCCCGATCTCTCCCAAAGTCCAGGCCAGATGGGTTTTCAAGGTGTCCGAGGGATGTGACACACAAGCCAGGATAGGGGACAGTGCCGCCAGAGACGGGAAGCCGACCATGCCCAGAGCCTGAACGGCTTCGATTTTTTGTTCGGTCAGATTCGCCACCCAGACCGCCTTCTCCTGGGCTGGCGAGGTGAGAGTGTCCGGTGCCTTGAGGACATGAACCGCCGCCTGTACGACGCCGGTATCTTTCAAGGTTCCGAGGGTGTACAGGAGGTTTTCTCTGATCTTGGTGTAGCGGACAGGATAGAGGTTCAGGGCCTTGAGCAGGCATTCCGTGGAGCGTATGTCCCGGAGGACGCTGAGGATGACCGATGCCGTGTAGGGAATACCCGAGTCGACATCCAGGGAATCGTCCACAAGCAGGCTCATGCACGGGCGCAGCCATGCCGACGATATTTCGGTCACGACTCCCGTTGGAGGATGCAGTTTCTGGATGATCAGGGCGTACGCTTCCTCCCTTCGGGTCGGGTCCCGAGCTGCGGCCAAAAGCCCTTCGATTGAGCATGTCAGCCGGTCCTCTTCCGCCAACAGCGCTGGTATGGCCCTGAATTGTTCGGGCAATGCCGGCACGAGTCGACCGTAAAGGTCAGTGAGCAGGGCTGCCTTGACATTGATGGAGCAAGATTTGCCCGCCTGAGCATGGAGGCGCTGGAGGCGTTTCCCATATGCGCGGCATTCGGCCTTGGCCGCCCGGTTCCACTCCGGGACAAATCTTCGGCTGTTGGTCCGCATCGCCTCAGCCGCCATGCACCAGGTCAGGATCCGGAAGGTCGTCAGGAACGGCTGTGCCTTGGTTTCGCCGGATTTGGGCTGGTCACACGGAGCGGGGTCCCCTCCTTCGTCCAGGGCTTGACGGATCTTATCCAGCTCATCCATGCCAAATGCCTGGTTCAGGCAGGAGAAAATGACTTGGAAACAGGCGGTTCGCTGTGAGTCGTCCAGCCTCAGGCACTGAAAGAGAATTTCATGGGAAGCGCACTCCTCGAGCGAGCGCGGGTTTTCCCGCCATTCTCCCTTCCTATCCAGGTAAGTCGAGGCACTGGTATCGAAGCTGTCCAGGATTTTCTCTGCCTGCCGGGCCAGAGTGCGGCCCGTTTCTCCCCTGTGCGCCATATCAGCTCGGGATGAGGCTTTCGAGATCCGGGTCCAGGTTTGTGGTTTCGAGTCTGAGCAGCCAGCCTTCCCCGTAGGGATCCCTGAGTAAGAGCCCCGGGTTCCGGGTGACGGCGGTATTGGTCTGGGAGATGCGCCCGGTGGCGGGTGACCAGACGCGGTGTATGTACCCTCTGGCATCAGTCAAACGGGCACAGACCTCACCCTGAAACACACTTTTGTTTTCGGCCAGGAGCTCGATGGCGGAGATCTGATCGATGTTCTGCAGGAGCTCATAGACCACACCGACCGTCACTCTGTTGGTCCCTTCCTTACGCAGCCAGGTATGGCCGCGCAGACAGAACAGGTTTCGGGGCATGGGCGGGGGCTGATCTTTTTTTTCCTCGCGCGTTGTCTGCGACCGTGTGAAGGCCCGGGCGATCAGGCCCCTGAGCTCATCGGGGGTGAACGGTTTCGGGATGTAGTCGAACGCACCGGATCTGATGGTTTGGACCGCTGTCTTGATGGTGGGATAGCCTGTGACCATGATCACGATGACATCGGGGCGGGAGATTTTCAGGGATGTAAGAAGATCCACGCCGCTGATCCCGGGCATCATGAGATCGGTTATCACCATGTCGTATGGATTTTCCTTATCCATCGCCAGGGCTTCTTCCCCGCTCAACGCCATATCCACGGCATAACTTTCGGAGAGGATGGCCTGCCTCATGCTTTTGCACACATTTATTTCATCGTCCACGACCAGGATTTTCTTGCGTTTATCTTGTGACATGGCTTCCTCCACTCTCGGATTCATGGGATCGGGACAGCGGCAGGCTGACCGTGAAGGCAGAACCCTGTTCCGGTTGGCTTTTGACCTCTATGGTGCCCCCGTGCTGCTTCGCAATGCCGTAGATGACGGCCAGGCCCAGGCCGGTCCCCCCTTTCTTGGTGGTGAAGAACGGATCGAACAGCTTGGGCAGATGCTTCTCCGGGATGCCTGTCCCGGTATCCGTGAAACAGATCTCGAGCCGCCGCTTGGATCCGGAGATCCGGCTGGCCACCCTAAGGATGCCGCCATCCGGCATGGCTTCGGCGGCGTTGATCATGAGATTCCAGAAAACCTGCTTCATCTTGTCGGCATCAACTTCCACGGCCGGGAGGTCCGGTTTCAGATTTGTCTGGATCGTGATGTTTTGGAAAACGGCCTGATTTTTCAGGAGGTTCACGATATGAATCAAGATATCGTTGATGTTCACGAGGTTTTTCTGGGGCGGGCTCTGCCGCGAAAACTCCAGGAGCCCTTTGACGATCTGGCTGCAGCGGGTGGTCTCCTCTGCGATCATGTCCAGGTTCTCATAGGCATCGGATTCCCTGTCGGCTTTTTCCATCAGGAGATGGGCGTTGATGAGGATCGAGGTCAGGGGGTTGTTGATCTCGTGGGCCACTCCGGCGGCCATTTTTCCCAGGGAGGCCAGTTTTGCCGATTGGATCAGCGAGTTCTGCATGGTCACCAGTTCCCGGGTGCGTTCGTCCACCCTTTTTTCCAGAGTTTTTCCCCACTGCAGCAGTTTGGCATTGGCTTTATTCAGCTCTGTGGTCATCTGATTAAAAGCCCTGGCCAGCTGCCCGACTTCATCCTGGTACGTGACCTCCACCTGGTGGCTCAGATCCCCCCGTGCGATGGTGCCGGTGGCTTCGACCATGACCTGAAGGGGCCGGATGAAGGTCGAGGTGATGAAAAAAAGTAATATCAGCAGGATGACCACACAGAGGGCGGCCATGCCGGCAAAGGTCGCCATCACACGATTTCTCAGGTCGATATAGGGCTTCTCCAGCATCCCCACGTAGAGGATGCCGATGATCTCCTGATCGATGTTCTTTATGGGTTCGTAGGCCGTCAGGTACCAGTCATTCACCACAAAGGCGCGGTCGGTCCAGGTCCGGCCTTGCTTGAGCACTGCCTGGCTGACTTCCTGGCTGACACGGGTGCCGATGGCGCGTTCTCCGCTTTCCCGCAGGACGTTGGTTGAGATCCTCAGATCATGCTGGAAGATGGTGGCGGTGCCGATCTCTGTACCGTTGTATTTTTCATCCTTGAATACGAGTTCCTTGATCCGGTCCACGATCGTGTAGTCGCGGTTGAGCAGGACTCCTCCGTACAGGCTGCCGATGATTGTCCGGTTTTTGTCATAGAGAGGGGCCGCGGCCTTCAACATCATCCCGTCTGTGACGGAATCCTGGGTTGAAGGGGCCGCTTTCGGGGTGGGGATGATTTCCAGGAAAGCCTGCTCGGCCAGAGCATCGCCCTCTCTCAACAGCTCATCTCTGCTGATGATCTGAGTGGCCGCAACGACATGGCCGTGGATGGCCAGGCTGACCAGTGGATCACCGGATTGGTCATCGCCTGTTGTGTCGGGCCGTGCTGCGCGAACGATCACTTTCCCCCGGGAATCGGTCAGGGTGAGGATATCCAGGTCAAAATCGGTCCTGACGCGCTGTAAGTAGGCGGAGAGGGTTTCAAAATCCTCGCCCTGGATGAGATGCTGCAGGGATTCCTGCGACGCATTGGCCGCGACGATGTCCCGGATATTGGTTGGCTTCTCGTTGTAGACCATCCAGGCGGAGGCCAGGTCATGCCTGACTTTCGCCTGAGCCAGGCCCGTTATGGTCCGGTGCTCGATCCGCGTCCCGAGGATCAGCGTCAGAACCCCTCCCATGCTGATGACCATCAGGAAGCTGAGGATCAGCTTTTGCCGCAGCGGCAGATTCATGAATTTGCTGATCATGCCGGTTTTTCTCAGGTCCTTATTTTGTGGCATGACTCAATTCCCTGTCTCGAATGATAAATCATTCGGTCTCCTCACACAAGGAGTGCAGAGATTCATAGTATGATCTTCCCCAGCGAGACCAATCCCAGGGCGAGCGTGGCCCAGCCCACGACAGTTCTGAGATGCTTTCCCTTAAACTTCTTGACCGTGTAGGCGGCCAAAGGAACCGACAGTAGAGCCCCCAGGACCAAGGAAGGGGCCAGATCCCACTCGATCGTGTGGTTGGT
>JAUWTO010000354.1 GCA_030614685.1 Candidatus Aminicenantota bacterium | reverse complement strand
GGAGAAGACGTGGATACCGTGACCCAGGCGACCGTCTCCTCTGAGGCCTTCACAGAAGCGATCCGGCAGGGCAGCCACGTCTTGGGACGTGAGATCTTCGGCCTCGAACTCCGGGAGAGGCAGCCCCGCTGGCGGATCGGCTGGAATGAGGGTTTTCTGGTACTGCTGTTTGTGGGCGCCGGCATCAGTTTTCTGGGCAAACTCAGGATGGTGCGCTATCTCGTGATGGCCGCTGCCTTCTTCTTCCTGGGATTCCATCTCAACGCCTCCCTCTCCATCGGCCATTTCGGATCCGTCCTGCTGGGCTATGTGCCTCATGTGGTCACCCACCCCTTCTGGTGGATTCTGGTCTGTGGTGCACTGCTGGCGGCGTTTATCCTTAAGAGGAACCTGTACTGTCATGCTCTCTGTCCCTTCGGCAGCCTGCAGGAGCTCAACTCCCGCATCAGCGGGAGCAACCTCCCGGTCGCCAGGGGTTTTATCCGAGTAGCCAGAGCCCTTCCCTATGCCCTGACCTGGCTGGCCCTGATCTTCGTGTTTCTCACCAGCAGTCCCACTTCCGGTGCCTATGAGCCCTTTCCCACCCTGTTCGGGCTCGAGGGAATGGAGATCCAGTGGCTGATTCTGGCGTCCGTCATCCTGGGCTCGCTTTTCATAAAGCGGTTTTTCTGCCGCTTCTTCTGCCCGGTCGGGATCGTGCTCGACCTTATAGTCATGGCCCGCTGTCGGCTGGGCAACCTGAGAAAGGAAAAAACCGAATGTCCCTAGCAAGAGACCGGCTGAAACAAGCCCTGGGCATGGTCTTGATCGTCGCGACCCTTGCCCTGATCCTGGTTTATTTTTCCGGCATTCTGTGATATAAGCAGAATCCGCCAGAAGACTATCACGTACCGGGGAGGGCGCCTGTGGAGTCTATCGCATACAGAGAATACGCCGATCATATGCTGGATCAGGCCGTGGTGGCTGCTCAGCATTTCAAAGGCCTCGATCAGGACGCCGTGGATATCATTGTCAAGGCCGTCTTCGAGGCAGCCTATGATTCCCGCCTGGAACTCGCACGGCTGGCGCACGAGGAGACGGGCATTGGGATTTTTGAGCACAAGGTCCTGAAAAATATTTGGGCCAGCCTGCTGGTCTTCGAGAACATCAAGGAGCAGAGGACCGTGGGAGAGGTGGCCCGCGATCCGTATCGCGGGATAACGGAGATCGCAGAGCCGCGTGGCCCTATCCTGGCCCTCACCCCCCTGACCAATCCCACCTCGACCATCATCTTCAAGGTCCTCATCGCTTTAAAAACCAGGAATCCACTCATATTCAGCCCCCACGGCGCAGCCCGGAAATGCTCCCGCGCTGCCGTCGAGCTGCTGCATGATGCGGCCGTAAAGGCCGGGGCCCCGGAAAACTGTCTGCAGTTCATCCGGAAGAAACACAAGGATTACTTGAACCAGATCATGCGCCATCCCGAACTGGCCCTTATCATTGCCACCGGCACGCGTCAGATCGTCAAGGAGGCATATGCCTCGGGCAAGCCCGTGATCGGCATCGGGCCCGGCAATGTGCCCGTGTTCGTGGACAGGACCGCAGACTTCGATCTGGCCTCAGAATCCATCGTGAGCTCAAAGACTTTCGATAACGGGACAGTGTGCGCCTCAGAGCAGGCTCTGGTGGTTGAGAAGGATGTCGAAGCAAAGCTCCGGCCCCTGCTCGCGGAACAGGGCTGCTTTTTCTGTTCCGCAGCGCAAGCGGGAAGATTGGGGGAGATCGCATTTGACAGCCAGAACCGGCTGATGCGGGCGGATGTTGTGGGCCAGCCGGCACACGTACTGGCGGAAAGGGCCGGCTTCTCGGTCCCGCTCTCAACGCGGGTGTTGATCGCTCCTTGTCTGGGTGTGGGAGCGGGATTTCCCCTGTCCTACGAGATTCTCACTCCCCTACTGGCCTACTATGTGGTGGACGACTACAGCGACGCACTGAGGATTTGCGCCCGCCTGAACGCCCTGGGCGGCCAGGGACATACCGTGAGCATTTATACCAACTCGGAGACCGTCATCCAGGATTTTGCGGAAGGCCTATCAGCAGGCCGTCTGTTGGTCAACACGCCGGCCACGCAGGGCGCTATCGGAGGGACCTACAACTCCCTCGAGCCCTCCT
>JAUWTO010000393.1 GCA_030614685.1 Candidatus Aminicenantota bacterium | reverse complement strand
GGAAGCTCTTGTGTTCAGACAGCCGCTCGGCGGCGTCGGCTACGATGGAAAGCCCTCCCAGGCCCGAGTCTGTGACCACGATGGTCACGTCTTCTTTTTTGAATAGAGCCCCGAGCTCGTCCTGGCGGGCGAATGTGTCTGTTTCCATGCAGGCTGAGCTCAGAAACGAAAGGATAAAAATACAGAGCAGGGTCTTGGGGAATTCAAACCTCATGGTACCCTCAAGACCGCGATCTCATACACCAGCGTTGTATTGGGGGAGATGACAAAGCGTTTCTCTCCTTCCCGCGGCCTCGCGTAAAATCCTGAGGTTCCGTAGGCCTGGGACGCGGGAACGATCAGGATCCGCTTTTCTCCGGGGCGCATGGTTTTCAAGGCCTCTGCAATGGCAGGGATGATGCGGATTTTTCCGGGTTCGTACACGAAGAGCTGGGCCTGGTCTCCTGGCTGGGGAGTCCCGTCGGCAGAGCTGCAGAACCGCATCCCGGCCAGTGTCTGTCCGGTGTAGGACAGCTCCAGCGCAGCATTGGGCGCCGGCTGGGCACCTGAGCCGGATTTCAGGGTGATGAAGCGAATGCCTTGGGCTGCCGCCTCCGCATCCGGCCAGCGGCTTCGGATCAGCGCCTCCTCTTCCTGCTGTTTCTTCGCCTTGGCCTCGACTGCGGCTTCTATGGCATCTTCCACCATGGTGCGGAACGACTCCTCACTCACTTCGAACCAGCGGGCATCTTTCCCGACGCGCACGATCCGGATCTCCCGGATGATGTCGCCCTGGGCGATCTGTTCCACCACGTCCATCCCCTGGATCACCTGGCCAAAGACCGTGTAATCGCCGTCCAGATAGGACCGGTCCCCCAAGGTGATGTAGAACTGGCTGCCGTTGGTGTGGGGCCCCCCGTTGGCCATGCCCAGCATCCCGGCCCGGCCATGCCCGAGGCCAGGAACGATCTCGTTGGGGATGGTGTAGCCCGGGCTGTTTATGCCCTCCTTGGCTGGAGCTCCTGCCTGGATGACGTGGCCGGGTACCACGCGATGGAAGACACTGCCGTCGAAATAGGGAGCCCCCGTAGGATAGGCCTGGTTCGAAATCGTTCCCTCGGCCAACCCCACAAAATTGGCTACTGTAACGGGCGTCTTCTCAAACTCGAACTGCAGCACGATCTGCCCCTTTTCGGTCTCAAGTTCAGCATACACTCCCTCCGGGTATTCGGCGGATGAGCAGCTTCCCAGGATAAAAACCAGCCCTGAGAGCATGCCGATGAGTCCCAAGCTTTGCCTTAAGGTCATTTGTCCGCCTCCTCGCTGTGCATTTCTCTCTCCTTGCTGCTGCAGGATCATTCTAGCCCAGACGGATCCAAAAGTGAACGGTTGATCTGTCCTCAACAAGGGAGCGGAAGTCGACGCCTGCCGTTGATCTCAGGAGGGCTGCGTTGCAAAACCAGAGCGCATTCATCATAATAGAGCTCCATCCATGAGAGTATCATCTAAGGAGAGGAGGCGGACGAATGACCTTTAGACGAAGCTTGGGACTCATCGGCATGCTCTCAGGGCTGG
>JAUWTO010000210.1 GCA_030614685.1 Candidatus Aminicenantota bacterium | reverse complement strand
CCTCTGTACAAAAATGCGCGAACATGATAAATATCCCCTTGGCTGGGACGACTAAATAAGCGAAAGGTCGAGGTATGGGAATCGGGGAAGGTGTGAGAGGTTTTAGCCTCCATGAAAGAAGACACGCTGAAGGACCAGGACCTGCAGGCCCTGGTCTACACCGATGAGCTTACACGCATCCACAACCTGAGGTATTTCCGGGAGCAGATCCCGCTTATTCTGGAGGAGGCCGGAGAGCAGGGCTGGGCAGTTGCCCTGCTCATGATCGACATCGATGATTTCAAGCATATCAACGACCGCTACGGCCATCCCGTGGGAGACCAGGCCCTTACCCATTTCACAGAGATCATTTCCCAGAAGATAGCCCCGGACGGGAGAGCCATCCGGTACGCGGGAGATGAATTCGTCCTCGTCATCCCCCAGGCTGACAAGGGCAAGGCTGCGAAGATCGGGGAAGAGATCCAGGAGAACATCGACAAGACTCCCCTCAGGGTGGATAACCAGGAACTCACCATCAAATGCAGTATCGGCGTCTCCGTATATCCCCAGGACGGGGAGAACCTGAAGACCCTGTTCGAGAAGGCTGACGAGGCCCTCTATGTGGCCAAGGAGCAGGGGAAGAGCAATATCGTCATCACGCCCGATTCGGGCCGGCTCCTCACCCCCTCCAAGCTCAACTCCATCCTGGAAGCCCCGTACATCGTCGGTAGGGACAGCCTGGTCGAGTTTCTGAATGACCACCTGTCTCCTGAAGGAAATTCTTACATGTTCCCTGTGCTCATCGGGGGGGAAGGCACAGGAAAAACCCGGCTGCTGAAGTATGCCCGGGATACAGCCCATAAGAAGCTGGGATTTACTCTCTATGCCAAGGGATATCCGTTCTGGCAGAGTGAGCTTTACGGCGCCGTATTCTCCGCACTGGGAGCCCTCTTCGAGCAGCAGCGCACGCTCTCTGACCGGGTCTTTTCCAAGCTTGACGATAAATACCGGGTCATTCTCAAGCCCCAGCTCCCGGCCTGGCACGCCAAGGAGATCAAGCTCGCTGGAACAGCCTCAGAAACGGACAACATGATCCTGTTCGAGGCCCTGACCCAGACGTTTTTCATCCTGCGCGAGACAGGAGACGGGGCCGTTCTGCTCGACGACATCGACAAGATCGACACCCCCTCCCTCCAGTTCTTCAGCTCCCAGTTCGGTATCAGCGAGAGCGGCAACCTGCATTTCCTGTCCTCACTCCGCAGCCAGGACTTAACGGTCAGCGAGGAAAAACTGCTTTCCCTCCTGGAAGCCATGCCCGAGCTGACCACGGGCAACCAGATCCAGAAGCTGGAGCTCAAGCCGCTGCAGGCTGAACATATCCACCAGCTCACGGCCAAGCTATTTGAAGGAAAGACCCTGTCCGGGGCCTCAGCCAAGGCCCTACTGGCCAGCTCCTCGGGCAGCCCGCTCTTCATCGTGGAAGCCCTGTCGACCCTCCTCCTCAAAGGCCTGATTTCCGTCCAGGAAGACGAATGGGATCTCTCCGGTGTGAAGCCCAAGGACATCCCCTCGGGCCTGAATGACATGCTCAAAGAGCGGCTGACGAACATGAGCGGAGAGGCCATCAATCTCCTCAAGATGGCCGCCGTCCTGGGAGAGAAGATCAATGCACCGCAGCTCGCAAGGATGTCGAAGCTGAAAGTGCATCAGATCCTCAATGCGCTCAGCGATGCCCAGAGGGCCCTGATCATCGAGGAGGGGCCGAATCCTGACGAATACGTATTCTCCCATCACATCGGGCGCGCTGTGCTGTATTCACTCATCGACGAAGAAGAGCGGCGGCAGTATCACGTTCGCGCCGCGGAGCTGGAGCAGGAATATGGGAACCAATATCCCGAGCGGATCGTGGGCAGGCTGGCCTACCACTTCCACAACGCAGGCAAGCTGGAGAGCGCAACAGAGATGTTTTCCGCCCTGAAGCACCAGATGGAATCCGTGCACATCTCCAAGGGGACGCGGAAGATGCTGCAGAAGCGGATCCACACCGTGGCCCTGGCCAAGGAGTCGCCCCTCGAAGCCAAGGACCTCTCAACCGCTCTCATGATCGCACGATCGTTCAGGTCCTGCATGCAGAACCTGCGGCTCTATCCCAAGGAGAACGAGAACGTCCGGAACTCTCTGAATCAGTTCATGAACCATCTGGTCCCCTATCTGGCCGAAAAAACTGAGGCCCTGGCTGTGTCTTTCACCCAGGAGACCATTCTGTTCAACGGCGAACCACTGCCCCCCTATCTCGAGGATGTCAGGCTGACGCAGGACTTCTACATCATCTTGAACAGCTACGGCCTGCAGGGACTCCTGTTTTTACGGGGGATCACGCAGGTTGAGGTGATCAATTTCCTGGAGATCTTCAAACGCCATCCCGAAGAAGTCATCGGCCAATGGGATGAGCTGCTCGAGAAGCTCAACATCTCTCACATATTCCCCGACCGGAAGGTCTTCGTAGCAGTCAGTGAACGCAGGGTTCTCCTCGATGATCCGAATCTCCGCCTCCAGGCTGATGCCGCGGAAATTGGGAGTGAGACCGCTCCTCCCGCCCCTGCCGGACCACCGTTATCCGCGGAACACATAGAAGAGCTGCGGATGCTGCTGGACGAATTCACTGCAGAAAAGCAGGAACTTCTGGCCGGCCTCAGATCGAGCAATGTCGATGAAAAGCAGCTTCAGAAACTGGCGGACATGCTGAACCAGGCTGAGATCGGGAGCCTGGCCACTTCCATCGGAGAGACCCCGATGGCTCCTCAACCACCAAGGGATATTCCCCCAATCCCCAGGGAGCCCCTACCGGCTCATGAGAGATATGCTCATGTGGAGCCCGACCTGGAACTTCTCAAAGAGATCGACAATGACCTGTCCCTCGCGTTCGAAGACCTGATTTCAGACAACACCAAGGTGCAGGCCAAAGCTGCCGCCTGGCTGGCCCAGCAGGATCCCTTCAACGTGGCGGAGGCTGGCTTTGCCGTAATAACGTCTGATACCCCGCTCAGGTTCCGCAAGCTGACGGCCGGAGTTATCAAGAAGACCGGGTCAGATTCGGAGAGCGCCTTCCTCAAGAAACTGCATATAGGGATGAACATGGTCCCCCTCACCCGGGCTCTCAGAGTGTGCGACGTCTTTGTCGGCCATCCAGAGCTGCTGCCGGTGCTGCGCGACATCGGACGCAAGGGGCCTGTGGAGACCATCACTCCGATCGTGAATGTCGTGAAACAGACCTCAGGAGAGGAGGCCGACACCATCCTGCTCGAGATCTTCATGCGGGCCTCGGGCAAGACACAGTGGGATATCATCCCTCTGTTTGCAGAGCGGAAGATGGTCAATGCCGTCACCGTCCTCACTGATTACATCCGGCCGATCAATAAGTGGGAAAAGGAAAAATCCCTCTCTTTGCAGGAAGAAGTATGCCGCTCCCTCGGAGTCCTGCGCTCGCTTGAGGCCGCAGATGCCCTGATCGCTGCAGCTGAAATCCCCAGAATTGCCAGCCGTGCCAAAGCCAAGCCCGATTCGATCCGGGCGGCCGCGACCTGGGCCCTGACACAGCTGCCCAAAGATCCCAAAGTAGACGGCACCCTGGAGAAGCTGAAGACCGACAGGTCCGACCTTGTCAAGAAGGCCGCCGAGCTGGCAGAATTTTTCCGGGAATAAGCTTCCCACACCCCTAGAATCATCCTCAATTCCGTGATGTGGGCTTCTTTTAGGGTCCATTTTTGGGGAAGCAGGCATGCTTCGTTGATTTCCCGCTTGAATACAATAGCCCGAATACAGTAGAGTACAGGATGCCATCGCCCTGAGAAATCGCGGACAAAGTCTGATGTCAAAACAGGGAGGATCCAGAATGCCTAAGAGTGATCTCAGTCTGAATGTCTGTCTCGTGTTATCCGTTCTCCTCGTATTCTCCTGTGTACAGGCACCAGAGGACACCGCAGCCTCGGCCCAGGCCGTCTCGCTGCTGGGAGAGGAGCTGTATGCTACCGAACCGTCTGCTGCCGCGTTGGAGAAGTACGCAGAGGCCAAGAAGAACTTCGAACAGGCTCCGGGGAGTGCAGATGCGCTCATCTGGTACGGCCGCCGGACCGCTTACCTGGGCCAGTACCGTGAAGCCATAGAGATCTACACGGAGGGAATCAAACAGTTCCCTGAGGATGCGCGGATCTACCGCCACCGGGGCCACAGATTTATATCGGTCCGTG
>JAUWTO010000164.1 GCA_030614685.1 Candidatus Aminicenantota bacterium | reverse complement strand
GGGCACCTTAATATCGAGGATAGTCACCTCCCGCTCGTCCCGGTCAGTCTCTATACGGGCCTCAAGCCATACTGCTCCAAAAATGGGGGCATCCTTGCCGCTGGGAATCACCGACACAGCGGCCCGGCCCTTCAGGATGTTGCCTGCGAAACTTTCCGCTTGAGGTTGGTAAATGGTTATCTGGCCTTGGGCATGCTCAATGACCCGAGGCCAGTCCCCCTCTGTCTCAGCCTGTGCCGAGTAAGCTGGAAACAGGAGAATGCATACTGCCGCTGAGATTAACAGTAACCTAAGTGTGAAATTTCTAAACATCATTTTTGCCTCCTTTGATTTGTCATTCATTCTTCTCATTTATTTCGTTCCATTCCTTTTAGGAACAGATATATTTGCATGATAAATTAATCTATCCTCTAGTATCTGAAGAAGAGCGTCAGGTTTAGAAACAGATCACAGTCCGGGTTATCACCGCTGGCGATCTGGTTGTAGAGGACGTACTTGATGTTGGGCATGAGCCAGACGTTGGGGTGGATCTTATAATTTGCCGCCCCTATAAAAAAATTCGATTCGGCATTCTCCGCAAAAGGGATATAGGCGATATTTTCTCCGGGAAACATGGTCCTGTATCCATTGCCGAAGTATTTGTCGTAGCGGCCAATAAACTCCCACTTTTCACTGAGCGTATAGATCGAAAACACCGATAGGACATTGTAGCGCAGGCTGTCCATGTCTTGATGTTTCAGCACCCGATGGGCATATTGGACACAGATCCTTCCCCATTCTCCCAGATAGGCTCCAATTCCCTGGATGATGTAATCATTGACTCCTTCCGATCGATCTTCGTACTGGGCCATCCCCTCGACATGCCATCCTCCGGTCTTGTATCCTAAGGAGCCGTAGATTTTTTTCCCTTTGTTGATCTCTGCCTTGTTTGCCGAGCCGTTCCCCAGCATGATCTGGTAGGGAAATTTTGTTCCCCCGCTTAGGTCAATCCCGAATTCTCTGGTCGAGGTCCACAGCTGCAAATCGAGTGGGGTTTTCTCCAGCGGCCGATAGCCCCAGATCTGTTCGATCCGGGTGAAGCTTGGGGGCTCGAAGATGCCTACGCTCAGGTTCTTTGGGGGGTGGTCCATACTGCACGGTTTTCTCACGTTGTATCCTGCGTTGGCTTCTGTTGCTTGAGGAATGCTTGAACACCCTCCTCGATGGAATCGTGGAAACGGTCGGCCCCTATCTTCTCCTCCAGGCCTGTCCTGCGGACCTCATCCCGCAGCACACTCTTCGCCTCTGCGCAGGAGATCGTGATCCCCTTCGCTTCCAACTCGGATTTCAGCCTCATCAGCTGATCGGCTCCTGTTGAATCAATCTGGTTTATCTGCTGGGATGCGATCAGCACTTCCTTTACAGGTGGTTTTGATTCCTTGATGAGCCGACGCACCTCATCGGCAAAGTAACGGGCATTGGGAAAGATGATGGGAGCGTCGAAGCGGAAAATCAGCAGCCCTGGGAATGTTTCCACCTCGGGGTGTACAGTGATATCTCGATAGGTTTCAGTACCCGACAGCCGTCCAAGCACAGCTTTCTTGGGCCGGGTCACGTGGCGGATGAGGACCACGAGCGCCAGGATGACCCCCAGCGCTACACCCTGGAGGATGCCCAGCACCAGCACCCCCAACAAGGCTGCCATGGCATAGGCGAACTCACCGCGGTCTATACGGAACAGGCGCTTGAAATACTTAAAGTTCAGCAGGCCGCACATGGCCTGGATCACGATCGCACTCAGGATAGCGTTCGGGAGCTTGAAGAAGAGCGGCAGCAGGAAGAGGAGGGTCAGGAACACCAGGCCGGCATTGATGAGTGAGACGACCTGGGTCCGGCCTCCGGCCCTCCGGATCACGACTCCCCGGGAGAGGCTCCCGCAAACGACAAATCCGGAACTGAATGCCGATCCCAGGTTGGCCGCGCCGAGGGCCACCAGCTCCTGGTTGGGGTCGATCTCCTCACCGGTCGCCTCGGCGCCCACCGCAGCCACGCTGAGTGATACGGAATACCCCAGCAGGACAATCGCCAGGGCTCCCGGCAACAGGGAAACTATGTGCCCGAGGTCCAATGGAGGGAGCTTGAGGCTGATCATCCCGGTCTGAACTTCACCGATCACATCCACCCCTCTTTCGGTTAGGTTCAATAGCGACACGGCCAGGACGCCCAGGAGGACGGCGATCAGCGCCGAGGGAACAGCCGGGATGAAGCGCTTGAGAACGAACAACAATACTAGGGCGCCCAGGCCCAGGGCCGCAGTGATGAGACGGGCCTGGCTCGATGTTGCCAGGACCGCCCATGACTTCACGAAAAAGCCGGTATGGATGGTCTGGCTCAATTTCGCGGCCATCTCGCCGAATCCGGCCTCAGTACCCAGGAGGACGGGCAGTTGTCCCACGATAACGGTCAGGGCTATGCCCTGGGTAAAACCCTGGAGGACAGGCTGCGACAGGAAGTTGGCGACCCAACCCAGACGCAGCAGACCGAACACCAGGAAAAGGACGCCGACCAGCAGCGCGAGGAGGGAGGTCATTACCAGGAAATCGTCAGGATGGGCCACAACCAGGGCACCCACGGTGATGGCGGAGATAATCGCGATGGCAGACTCTGGGCCCACACACAGGGTGCGCGATGTCCCGAAGATCGCATATGCAATCATGGCCAATGGGACAGTATAGAGCCCATAGATCGGCGACACCCCGGCGATACCTGCATAGGCAAGGGCTTGAGGCACGGTCACCGCCCAGATAGCCAATCCTGCCAGGATGTCGGGACGGAGCCAAGCTCGTTGGTAATTAGGCAGCCATTGGGCTATGGGTAGAGCCGATCGTAAAAAGCCGGGATTCTTGGGGTTGATCTGATTTTTATTGGCCATTAGATCAGAGAGTCCAATTCAGGAGGATGCTCACCAGGGCCGCTATCCCGATCACAAGGAGCGCCAGGGCAGATCCCACGGGAAGGAAGGAAGAGGCCTCGGGTGGCAGGCCTTCCTCCTTCATCTTCTTGATATGATACACATGATCCAAGAGAGCCAGGAGAAGGGCTGCGATACCCACAGAGACCAGGGCGATGCCCAGCCGGCGTGGGCCGGATGAGAGTTTTATAATTTCCTGCTTCTCATCCAGGTATTGAAAAAACTGCGTGATAGAGAAACCGAGCGTAAATAGTGAAAGTGCTGTGCGGATCCATGACATCAGCGACTGCTCTGAGGAAAAGGCCGTGCGGGCCAAAGCTGCTGGTACTCGCAGATCCTTGGGAGCCTCGGTATCCTGAGTCTTTTGGTTGTCTCGCGCTTCCTGTTGGTTTTCTGTTTCGCTCATGGCGATGACCTCTTGCTTTACCAGTTTAATAAAATCCCGATCAGGGCAACTGCCCCGATCGTAAAGAGTGCTGCTGCCGTCAACACAGGCAGGGGATAGCGAGAGTAAGTCGGCAGCCCCAGTTCTCTCATCTTCCGCAACCTGCGCAGAGTCTCACCCACGGAAAATACCAGCACGAGCAGTCCCAGGCATATGAGGACAATGCCCAAACGTCTTGGGCCGTCAGAGAGCTGAAGATCTGCCTGCTGTCTCTCCAGGAAGTCCATAAACTTGATCACGGAGAAACCGAATGAGTACAGGGAGGCCGAGGTCCTCATCCACGATAGCAGGGATCTCTCGGAGGAGAACGCTGTGCGGACCAGGGCATACACACTCAGGCGCTCCATAAGCCTCGCCTGCTTTTCTTTCTCGCTGCTTTGTGATTCGGCCTGGCTCATGTCTTGGTTCATGCTGAAGCATCCTTCAATAAAATTTAACCTAGGCCTTCTGTCTGCCCCTCAGCCTGCCGTAGACAACGGACAAAAACATGTTGATTACACTGAATATGAGCACAACGGGTGCGACAATTGTATCCGGGAAGCTTCCGTTCGCGATCAAAAATGCCAGGGGCACATTCCGGATCGCCGTCGAGACAGCGAGTGCACGCCGTTTTTCGGCTGACTCGCCGATCAGTATCCAGTCTCCGACCAGGAGCGACACGACCGTCAATAGCACCATAATCAGATAAACCAGGGGGCCAATGGTCGCTATTTGAGAGGCCTGTTTTGCCAGGAGCAGGCCGACCCCGATAAGAAGTCCGAGCTGACCGATCTTGGGTACGAATTTCACCAGGATATCAGCCCATTTCAAACTTGCTTTGCGGATTGCCATACCAACAGCGATGGGAATCAGTTGGACCATCAATAAGGTTTTGACGATCTGAATGGGATCCAATTCCACTCCTCCTACACTTTTAGGTATTGCCAGAGTAAGAATCAGAGGAGTGAGGACAATGCTGAGCGTTGCAACGATCACCATAAGCCCGACTGAATAGACGACATCTCCCTTGGCCTTCTCTACAAAAGGGGCGGGTGCCATGGGGGCGATGGGTGCAGCCGCCATCAGCATGATCCCGATCTTGATATCCGACGACACGGGAAGCCAGGCGATACACAGGTAAACCAGAACAGGGACTGCGCCGAAGTTTGCCAGGACCCCCAGCGCGACAAGCTTGAAACGTTTGAACATGTTGATCACCTGCCTGATCTCGATGTTCAGTCCGGCGCCCAGCATTAACAGAATGACCGAGCCCATGATTGTGTTCATGACTATTGTGGCCATCATTAGGAATATCTCCTTTACATTTCAGATATGAACCGGATCCCTTCCAAAACAGATCCGTAAATACCGAGGCTCAACATATGAATGCAGAGCGTCGCCAGGATCAAGCCCATCAACCGACCGATCACATTCACGGTGTGCTCCCCAAGATACTGGACCAGTTTTTCCCCGGATACGAACATCCCGTAGGTCCAGAGGCATATCAAAGCGAAGATGCTGATCGTCACGATGTCTTCCAATAACGAGCCTTGTGCGGTGAAATTAGCCGCTGTGACGATCGTGCCGGGTCCTGCTAAAATCGGGATGGCCAGTGGGGAAAATGCCAGCCCGATGTGTGTACCTTCGCTTGCTTTCGCTCCATCCACAGGTGATGCTGTCTTGGATGCCTCACCCCGCAGGAGTTCGAAACCTACCATGAACACCAGGATGCCTCCGGTGATCCGGAATGCCGGAAGAGTCAGGCCGAAAAGGCCGAAGATCAGTTTGCCGAACAATGCCATGACCAGGACGATAAAGAAGGCTGTCACGGTCGATTTAACCGCGATCTGTTTTTTCTCC
>JAUWTO010000119.1 GCA_030614685.1 Candidatus Aminicenantota bacterium | reverse complement strand
GAGCTGACGATAAACGCCGTATCGACATTGGCGCAGAGCGCCTGTTCTGCTGTACGGGAACCGGCTTCCTTACGAGAAAAACAGCTGCGCCGTTCGAGCACGGCGTGTATGACAGCCGGACCGTCTCCTCGTCGAGGTTTCAGGGCCACCCAGTCTCCCACAACCGGCAGATCAGCCTGGGATGCAGCATCGTGTCGCAGCCTTCCGGCCACTCCCGCCGCGAGGCTGCTGGACCGCGCCCGCACGGTGTATATCCCCTTGTCCTGGCGCACGACCCGGGCCGGGATCATCCCAGCATCGGCATAGGGAGCCATCTTTTGTTCGAAAGAGGCATCCCAGCCCATATCAGCCAGAGCTGGAGGCGCTGAGATCCCTTTGCTCTGTTTTGCCTGCATTTAGCTTCCAGTATATTGTATGAAAAAGCCCTTGAATATTCCAGCAGCTCGTTAGGAGGGATTGCCTGTCCGGACTCTGGAGATCTAAGGCTAGCGATCCTGTCTCGGATGAGCGTGATAGACTTTGGCCACGATCTTCCATCCGTTGCCGAATTTCAGCAGGGACAGATAATCGGTATAGATCATCTTCCCGTTCTTGGAGATCTCGATCTTGGCTGCCGCGCATCCGGCGGTGATGTCGAGTCTGGCGATCTTGCAGTCCATCCTTGCCTGAGACTTGTCAAAGTCGGGATTTTGCTTCCTCTGTTCGATGCCCTTGATCCAGACGTCGATGGGATAGCGGCTGATCTCGTTTCCTTTGGCCGAGAAAATGGCGAAGTCAGGATGGAATCCCTTCCGCATGCTCTCCGTATCCAAATCATTGAATGCTCCGTTGAAATAGGACGACTTGATCACATTTTCCACATCGGTTCTATCATCGGCGCCAAAAGCAAAAGTCGATAATATCGCCAGAAACACCAACCCGGTTATGATCGGATTCATCTTTTTCATTTATTCTGCTCCTCCCTGAAATCGTTATTCCAATATTTAATACGGAAATTCAGCTTCATTGTTCTAAAAGTTTCGATTCATGGAGGAGTGCAGGACCAGGGTCGAGATCAAGGCCGAATGGAAAACGAGAGATGAAACGACAGCCGACCTAAATGATAGACGGTTATTCCCAACTTCCGGGGCCGCGGAACTTTCTCTCAATGAGTAACGTCAGAGTAAGTGAGCCGATTCCAAGAGAGAGGTGTACGGTCATGCTCAAGAATTACCTCAGGATCGCGCTGCGAAACATCGTTCGCTACAAGGGATTTTCATTCCTGATAATGTTCGGGCTGGCCCTGGGGCTTGCCATATTCATATTAGCCTCACTGTATACTCGATTCATCTTCAGCTACGACACCTTCCATGATGGTGCGGACCGAATCCATCTGGTCGTTCAGACACTGGAGTCCGGCAACAAGGGTGAACAGAACACAGCCGTAACACCGGCGCCTATCCTGTCGGCTTTGACCGGAGAGTTCCCAGAGATCGAGGATGCAACCCGCCTCTCCCGCCGGGGAAGGATGGTTGTCCGGCAGCAGGATCAGGTCTTCTTCGAACACGACATCCTGCTGGTCGACCCGAATTTCTTATCTTTTTTTAACTTTCGTATGCTCGAGGGGGATCCCGGATCCGCCCTGGCCGAGCCGAATTCGGTCGTCCTGTCTCGGGATGCGGCTCTGAAATACTTCGGTAAAGACGAGGCGCTGGGAAAGACACTGACACTGAACAACGCCATTGACCTTTCCATAACGGGAATTTTGGAGAATCCTCCCAAGAATACATCCATCTACTACGGCTTGCTGGTGTCCATGGAGACCGCAAGGACGTTGTACACGTGGATGGATGATTGGACGGTCAACAGCCAGACCACATTTATCAAGCTGCATGAGGAAGCATCACCCGCCCGACTGGAAGAGAAGCTCTCCGGATTCATCACGAAACATTACCCCGCCTCTCCCGATACTCCGGAACGGCTGTTCCTGCTCCCCCTGGTTCGCTTCCTGCGCGAGGCCGAGCCGCTGGACCTGGTGACCCAGTTGGACTTCGATCCCAAGCTGACCATCGCGTATTTCCTGATAGCCATGGCCGGCGTGCTGCTTGTAGTTGTGGCGATCAACTTCATGAACCTTTCCACATCCCGGTACGGGCATCGTATCAGAGAGATCGGCATGCGCAAGGTCGTCGGCGCCGGGAGACTGCAGTTGATCAGGCAGTTCCTGGGAGAATCGGTAATTATGGCGGCCCTCTCCATCCCTCTGACCCTGGCGTTCTTCTATCTGCTGCGGCCGCTGTTCATCACCTACATCGCGAAAGATGCCACGCTGTCTCTCTGGGCGTATCCCTGGCTCGGTCTCCTGCTTCTGGTGGGCATCCTCCTGGTAGGAGTGTTCTCCGGGAGCTATCCGGCGTTTTTTCTTTCTTCATTCACACCCCTGCAGGTTCTCAAGGGGAACCTTCAGGTCGGCCGTAGGGGAAGTACCCTGCGCAGAGTCCTGGTGGTCTCGCAGTTCGGCCTGTCCATCCTTCTGATCGTTTTTGCCCTGGCCATACAGCAGCAGGTGGGATTCATGGCGGAGATGGACCAGGGCTTCGACTACAAGAATGTGATAACTGTCATCATTCCCCCAGAAGCCCGTGATCGAATCCAGCCCCTGAAGGAGGAACTGTCCCGGCATCCGGAAATCCAAGCCGTGGCCGCGGCCCGTTCCCGGCCCATCAACTGGGCCACGGAAAATCAGGTCATTCCGGAAGGCTTGGGCGAGAACGAGGCCTGGACCATGAACACCTATGGTGTGGGCCTGGATTTTGTCGAGCTCATAGAGCTGCGGATACTTGAGGGCCGGAGCTTCTCCCGGGAATACGATGACAGGTCGGCTTTCATCCTGAACGAAACCGCGGTCCGTCAACTGCAGTGGGAAAGACCGCTTGGTAAGATCCTGAAACTGGGAGACAAAGAAGGCCCGGTTATCGGGATTGCCGAGGATTTTCTCTTCGACAATGCCCATTTCAAGATCGTGCCATCCCTGCTCTACCTGGACGAATCCGCGGCAGGATACCTTCTGGTCAAGACGAGTGGATCGCAGTTAACCTATGTCATCGATTTCATCGAGCGGAAATGGCAGGCCCTCAATCCGGGGACCCCTTTTGGGTACTCCACCCTGGAAAACCGTTTTGAGTCCGCCTATGATTATATCGGTCAGATGTCCGCGGTTTTCGGCGTTCTGGGGGGCGTGGCCGTATTCATCTCCTGCCTGGGGCTTGTGGCCATGGCCTTCTACACCGTGACGCGCAGGACCCGGGAGATCGGAGTCCGCAAGGTCCTGGGAGCCTCGGTGCCCGGGATAACCCGGATGCTCCTTTTCGGATTCCTCAAGCAGGTCGCGATCGCCAACCTCATCGCATGGCCCCTGACTTATTTCCTGCTGATCAAGTTCCTTCGGTTCGCCTGGGCCTATTCCGGCGAGGTATCTCCGTTCATCTTCCTGGCCACTGCCTTATTTACTCTTTTTGCCGCGGTGCTCTCGGTCGTCTATCAGACGGTCAAGGTTTCTTTCACCAACCCGGCCGAGGCCCTCCGCTATGAATAGTCACACCATCAGGTTCGATCGCCCATTTCAAAATAGAAGTCGCAGTGTTCATCACCCTGCATCAGGGTTTTTGTGCGGGTAAGCTTGCGGTGTGCGACCCGAGCTCTGGCGAAATCCGGATAGCAGAACAGCGCAAAACCGATGTCACCGGCGTCGGCTTCGCGGAAAGTTTTGGCCCACAGACATTCGGTAACGTTGTACCTCAAAGCAGTATCGGAATCTTCGATGATATCCCGGGTGATCACATGGGTCCAGAACACACTGTCCAGCAGGCCGCTCCAGAAGTCCCGCGTCTCCGACACCAGCCCGATTTCAGTGGACAGGGAATTCAGCATTTTTAAGAACTGCTCTCTCCCCATCTGCTCGGCCATTTTCTGCAGCAGCGGTATGGTGTGGAGTTTATAAGCGAAATCGAAGATCTGCTGATACGACATGCCGGAACCATCGAGAAACTTGTGGTCCTGTGGCGGCTCCCGGCGCGTGTGCGGAGAAAACGCATGAGCCAGCAAATGACTGCAGCCCAAGCAGGAGAAGGCCCCGGTGGCCAGGATTCCTTTTAAAAACCGCCTGCGACTTGACTCGGAAAAGTCATGGTCTTGCATGTGTCCCCCTTAGATCCATGGGAATATCCGCCATTCCTTCTAAATTTAAGCTTGGAGAGCGGCTAATGTCAAATCGGGGATGCGTTCATAAGCACATTAGTGATCGTGAAGCATCGCATCAATCTGCCTGCGCACTGAGGCAAAAGGGAACATAAGAACACGTCTTTTCGTAAGATTAGTAAACCGCCTTATGCCAAGAACGGGAGGAAGTGATGCTGATAACGTATTTTAAACTGGCGTATCGCAATCTTATAAGAAACAGGCTCGCTTCGTTCATCAACATCACCGGCTTATCCGTGGCCATCGGCTGCAGCATCGTCTTTTTCCTGCTTCTCGATAAGGAGTACACGAGCGACCGGTTCCACGAAAACGCCGAAAATATTTTCATGACCGTTTACACACTCGAGGGTGACAAGCAGGCACAGCGCTGGGGGGACTCTCCCCTGCCCCTGGGCCCTGCACTCGAGGCCGAATTCCCCCAGGTCGAGTACTCGGTCCGGGTTTTAGACCTTGGTGCCGAGGTGCGCTTTGAGGACCACGTGTTCAGCGAGTCGATCCGTTTCGTGGATCCGGGTTTCCTAGAGATGTTCACCTTTCCTTTAAGGCAGGGCCGGAAATCCGTCCTGGCGGAAAGAAACAGCCTGATCCTCAGTCAAGACATGGCGGAAAAGTACTTCGGGGATGAGGATCCGATCGGCCGGGACGTCCTGATTACGCTGGGCGAAAATCGACAGGAATTCTACACCGTGCAGGGAGTGGCGGAGAAGTTCCCCCACAATGCCAGCTTCGCCTTCGGCATGCTGGCCTCGCTTGGAAACCTGCAAGAGAGCGGTGCCGTTGAGTTCGAAGACTGGGATGCATACGCCCGGGCGACTTTCGTCCAGGTCAGGAACCCGGAGGACATCGCTGTGCTGGGGAACCGGATGCAGAGGCACATCGAGCAGCACAATGCCGCCAATGTCGACCGGCCGATCGCCTCCTTTGCCTTCGAGCCTCTGCCTACACTGTCATGGGAGTCGCAGGAGATCGAACGATCGATCTCGGCCGGCTCTACTCCCCAGGCCCTCATCCTGTTATTTATCATCGGCCTCTTCCTCCTGATCCAGGCCTGCTTCAACTATGTGAACATCGCCCTTGGCTCGAGCGCGCGCCGGCTCAAGGAGATCGGCATCCGCAAGGTGGTGGGATGTCAGAGGGGGCAGCTCGTGCGCCAGTTCCTGGGAGAGAACGTGCTGATGTGCTTCCTGGCCCTCGCCGTAGGCCTCCTGATGACCGAGTTCATTTTCCTGCCAGGGCTTATGGGGATCATGGGATCCGCGGAGCGGTTCACGCTGGTCGACTTTTTCAGCAGCTCGCATTTCTGGCTGTATCTTGTACTGGTGCTGTTTTTGACGGGCGTTGGGGCCGGGGCCTATCCGGCGCTGATCATAACCGGGCTACAGCCGGTCAGCATCATGAAGAACAAGCTCAAGCTCGGCGGGAAAAAGAGGTTCACGAGTGTCCTGCTCTCCTTCCAGTTCGGGATCGCGTTTGTGATCATCTGCCTGGTGGCGGCATTTTTGCAGAATAACCGCTATCAGCGGCAGCGGGATTGGGGGTATACGCAGGAACATGTGATAAACGTCCGACTGGACAGCGGTGGGCAGTTCCCGATCCTGAGGAATGCCGTAGTACTCGACCCGGATGTGATCCGGGCTGCGGGCACGGTCCATGCCATCGGCCGGTCCCGGGCCGAGGCCGTGGTCGAGGTTTCAGCAGCAAAACACGAGGTCATGCGCTTCGATGTGGGTCCAAACTATCTGGAGACAGTGGGGGCACGCCTTCAACAGGGGCGGTTTTTCCGCCCCGATCTGAGCACCGACCTGGATTCAGCTGTGGTGGTCAATGAGCGATTCGTCCGGGAGATGGGTTGGGACCGGGCCATGGATCAGACACTGCGGTTTGACAATAGGCCGTTCACGGTCATCGGAGTGGTCGAAGACTTTCACTATGACTTCTTTTTCGAAAAAATCGAACCGGCCTTCATCCGGCTGGAGCCCGAAGAGTCGTATAGATTCCTGTCTGTACGGATTAACGCCGGAACAGCGGTACGGTCGGCCGAAGCTTTGAGGCATATATGGCAGGGGCTGTTCCCCGACAGCGTCTATCATGCCTTCTTCCAGGACAGTGTCTTCGAATCCGGCTACCGGAACAACCTGGTCATTACCCGGATATTCTCCGCCACGGCGGTCATAACGCTGCTCATCTCCTGCATGGGGCTTTTCGGCCTGGTGACCCTCATGATCACCAAGCGCATGAAAGAGCTCAGCATCCACAAGGTGCTGGGGGCGTCGGTGGCGCAGATCTCCCTCCTGATCACCAGACGGTATGTGATTCTTGTTTCCGCGGCCATGCTGCTGGCACTCCCCCTCAGTTATGTCTTCCTGAAGGCCCTGCTGGATGGCGTCTACCGATATCACATGCCTCTCGGTCCCTTGCCCTTTTTCCTGGCCGGCTTGGTGGTACTGCTCACAGCCTTCCTGACAGTAGCTGCGCAGGTGCGCAAGGCCGCGGTCAGAGATCCCATAGAAGCACTCCGGTATGAATAATTGAGCCGGCTGCCGCCTGGCAATAAAAAAGATCCTCGGCATGGCCACCCAGGTGCAGGCCGCCATGGAACCCACTATAATTCTTGGAAGGCGATTTTATCTTCATTTTTTCATACAATAGCAGCGATCCTCATAAGGGACCTTGATCATGACAACTGCGCCGCCGCCCCAGCGGGTAAAGATCCTTATCCTGTTACCGGCATTGCTGATCCTGTGCTCGCATCAACTCGTCTTCTTGAACTGGACATGCGATGATGCGTTCATCTCCTTCCGATACGCCGAAAACCTGGCCCAGGGAAACGGGCTGGTTTTCAATGCCGGAGAAAAGGTCGAAGGGTTCTCCAATTTTCTCTGGGTCCTGATCCTGGCGCTTGCCAAACTGCTGGGGATCTCCGTTTTGTGGGCCGCCAAGACTCTATCTGTTTTTATCAGCGCTCTGCTGGTTTTCCTGGCTTACAGGACGGCCTTGTCCCTCGGCCTGGACGCCGTACCCGCCGGCCTCTGTGCCCTGTTCGTGTCCCTCTC
>JAUWTO010000376.1 GCA_030614685.1 Candidatus Aminicenantota bacterium | reverse complement strand
GCAGGCCGGGGGGCATGGGGTCGCGGAGTGGCTTGGAGCCGCAGCGCGGCTGATCCCAGGGGCTACACCCCGAACATGGGTTACGGCAGGATGCCGGCAGGAAATATGGGCCGCGGCATGGCGCGGGCAGGAGCATGGAACGCCAGAGGCATGGGCCGTGGTATGGGATATTTCCCCAGATGCTGGAGATGGCGCTGAGCTTTTATTCGTAACGGAGTGAGTCCACCGGATCGGCCCGCCCTGGTCCTGGGGGTTGAGGTGGATCCGGGCGAGGGGCTGGAGTTTTTCCTATCGAAAACTCGTTTCTTCGGCCAGCCTCTTCAGCTCCTTCTCTCGGGCCTTGATGGCTCTGTTCTTGCTGGCTACATCGAAGTACAAGGTGATGCTGACCGCGAACGCGGTCGCCGCTCCCAGGATGTAAAGGCGTTTGCGGGAAAACATCGGATCTTTGGTCTGGTCCTGTGACGGGTCTCGCCCGGGTTCGATCTGTTCCCCATAGGTGGCGAAACCGTACATGAAGGCGCCGCCCACAACAGCACATGCGATCGAGGCAATGAGCGAGGTCTTTTTCTTTTTTTTGAGCATCACGATCTCTTCCCGGATCTGAGCCACGACGGGATTCGTGCCCTGCTGCGGCATATCCAGCTGCGCCCAAAAACCATCTTTTTCCCAATACGTGGATTCAAACCCGGTCAACGGCGATGAATCGCTTGCCTTTAAGGAGAACTTTGATGCAAGTACGTTTTGAATGGGATATACAAGATTCGTTGACAGCAAGAATAAAAACAGCGGTGTGATAATGGTCCCAGAGCGTCTCATTTGATTCCTCCTGAATAACCCCTGATTCAACAGGTATAGAATATTTATAAGCTCAAGCTGAGTCAATCGGATATGCGATATATTTCATGGGAATAAGTATGTGCCGTCTGCTTATGACAGCGGCACCTTAGGCTCACGAAGCACCAAGTATTTTGGCACAGGCTATCTGGGCACGTACGTGGCCACCATGGCAGAAGCCAGGGTAGACCATGACTCCGGCCCGGATCAGGGAGGCTCTGGAAAAAAAGAGGGCGACCTAGGCCGCCTCGAGCTCGTCGAGAAGCTCTGAGATGAGCTCCTTCACGGTGACGATCTTGTCGATACGATACGCATTCTGCCCGCAGAAGATGAGTCCGTGGTCCGTGTCCCCGAAGTAGGAATTCAAGAGGGCCGCCGCGATGCAGTATCTGGCCGATTCGACCTTGCAGGCCGTCAGACATCTGTAAGGGCACTTGATTTTCAGTTTACCCTTTATTTCCAGGTCATCCAGGAATTTGTTCTTTAAGGCCCGTCCCGGCATGCCCACGGGACTCTTGATGATGACAATATCCTCTTCCTTTGCATCCAGATAGTGTTGTTTGAATTCCGGAGAGACATCGCATTCCTCGGTACAGACAAAACGTGTCGCCATCTGGACGCCCGAAGCACCCAGGTGCAGCATGCGGGCTATGTCCCCCCCGGTGAAGATCCCTCCCGCTGCGATCACAGGGATCTTTTTCCCGTAGCGGTCCTCAAAAGGTTTAATGGTTTCCAAGATCTCAGGCAGCAGCTTTTCCAGGGAGTATTTTTCAGGCTGTTGGAGCTGCTCTTCCGAGAAGCCGAGGTGGCCCCCGGCCAGCGGCCCTTCCAGGATCAAGGCATCGGGGATCCTGGTATAGCGCTTGTCCCAAGCTCGGAGGATGAATTCCGCAATGCGTGAAGAACTGACGATGGGAAGCAGGTTCACGGAAGGATCGTCTACCAGAGCGGGAAGCTTCGCAGGGAGCCCGGCACCGTATATGATCCGCTTGATCCCTTGCCTTACGGAGGCCTTGATCAGGTCATCCGCATTGCTGAGGACCCCCATGAAATTGACCGCGATATGGCCCTCT
>JAUWTO010000110.1 GCA_030614685.1 Candidatus Aminicenantota bacterium | reverse complement strand
GGCGAGGCTGGCCAAGCTGGCCGGTATGGAATACGTGGTTTTCACAACCAAACACCACGACGGATTCTGCATGTTCGACACCAAGTACAGTGATTTCAAGATCACGAACACTCCCTATAGGAAGGACATCGTAGCCCAGATCGGCGCTGGCGACGGAGGAGACCGAGGTGTCCATACTGGGCCAGGAGGGTGGATGTTCATGGCATCAGGACGACGATGGCCTGCACATCACGGCCTTCAACCTGCACACGGTCCAGTTCATAGCCTATCCAGGTAGCCGACCGGAGTTCGCTCAGAGGGGGTGGCACATGGGCCCGGACTGGCCGGTGGCCCTCAAGATCACAGGAGTTGTGCCGAAGGAAGGAATCACACGTGATCGCTAAGCAATTCCGGAAGGGAGACTACGCATGCCGCTTTTCGGCCCGCCGAACATCAATAAATTGAAATCCCGCCTCGACATCAAAGGCTTGATAAAGGCCGTGTATTATACAAAAGATGCCGGGATTCGGGACCAGGCGATAGAGGCCCTCGGTGAGCTCGGAGGCCGGGCAGCCACAGAGCCTTTGCTTTCCCTGCTTGAGGACGAGGGCTGTGGATGCGAGGCTCTGGCCGTCACGGCCCTCGGCAAGATCAAAGACGAACGCGCCGTGCCCGTGATTATCGACCGGATCAGAGAGCGCGGCGCCGTTTCCTGCTCTGCGGAGCTGTCCGCCCTCCAGGACATCGGGATTCCTGCAGTCGAGCCTCTCCTCGATGTCTTGAGAGAGAAGGCCCAGGATGCAAAGCAGGCGCTCCTCCTCATAAAGGTGCTGGAGAGGAGCGGGGACGAACGAGCCATCGCAGGGATCAGGGATCTTGTGTCCCCCAAATACCCCTCTCTCATCATACATCTCGCCGATGTACTGGACAGGCTGGGTGACAAACTATCCGTTCCGCCCCTTGTCTCGGCCCTCAAGGCCGCTCCGGGGGAGCCCTGGTCTGCACATGTCCTCAATGTCTTGAAGCGGATGCAGTGGCAGCCTGGTGACCAGGAAGAGGAAGCTGCGGTTTTGCTTGCCGAACGCAATTGGGAGCGGCTGGCCGGCGTCGGGGAACCGGCCGTCGACCTTTTGATCCCCCTGCTGAGGAAAGGGCCGGCAGCCGAGACACTCAAGGCCGTCGAAACACTCGGGCATATCGGTGACGACAGGGCCGTGGAGCCGCTCTCGGCGCTGTTGGGCTCCAGGCGGCCCGAAATCGCAACAGCAGTGGCCCGGGCCCTGGGGGATATAGGCAGCAGCCTGACCGTGGAATCGCTCCTCCAGTATGCCGTGGATTCCGAAGCCCAGGTAAAAGCCGAGGCCGAAAAAGCAATGATCAAGATCGGTGGCTCTGCTGTTCGGCCCCTGCTTGAGCAGCTCAACAGCAGCAACCCTTTCGAACGGAAGGCCGCGGTCCGGATCCTGGGAGAAATAGGAGATGAGCGTGCGCTCCAGCCCCTGATGTCCGCCCAGGATGACAATTCCCTGCAGCCGGAACTGCAGGCCTCACTGGAGCAGCTCGGCTGGCGGCCCCCGGAAAACGAAAACTAATTCAAATCAAGGATCCAGATATCGCTTTCTGATTCAACGACCGAGATCAAAGCGTCGTATCCGGAAAAATTCACACTTTTCCAAGAGTGATATCTTCGAGACCCATCCTGATGTTTATAGCAGAATTCAGGCTCACCAAGAGGATGGCCGGAGTTGTCTACAGGTACTCTGTACACGCCCGGGCGGGCGCCCCTGCCGCTGACAAAATAGATACAGGACTGCTCACGAGCCCAAACCGGCTGTCGGTCATCAAAAGGCCTGACTAAGAGTGGACGAATGTCTGTCCCATCGATGGAGGAGATCCAGATATCGAAATCACCGGATTCGGAAGATTCATACACGATATACCGGCTGTCCGGAGAGAAATAGGCATGCCACGCCGCCCCAGTTGCTAGGTCTCTAGGGATTTCCAAGAGCTTGATGGATAAGACCTCTCCCTTGTCTAAATCCATTTCGGCAATCCCCAATCCCTTCATTGAAGAGAATACGATAAAATGGCCGTCCGGGGACCAGTCACATATGTGGACCTCAGAGAATTCCGCCCTGAAGATGGGATCCAACTCACGATATTCACTTCCATCCGGGCGCATGATGTAGGGGAATATCCTACCGGCAACGATCCATTCCCCCTGCGGAGATATGGCGTGGTATTCCAGGTTATGAGGACCGGTGGTTATCTGGATCAATTTTCTTTGGGGGTCATTCAATAACAGCTTCCAGATTCCTCTTATGCCTCGACGATTAGATATAAAACTGACTTCATCTGTGCCTGCGATCCGTTTCGCGTTTGAATCGACAAAATCTCCCTCGGTCAGCCTTGTGCCTGAATCGATGATCGGGATGCCTGATTCATTCAGAGGAAAAAGCCATAGGTTATGGCGATTGCGATGCAGTGTGATCAGTGCTCCCCCCCCTGCAGGGCCGATGGCAAAACAGTTGATCCGCAGGGATTGTGTGATCGGTTTTGGTTCTTCTCTTTTACGTCCTGTTTCCGGATCGATCTTTACGCTCCACAGGTTTCGGAATCTTTCTTGCTGGGAAAGATAATAGATTTCATCGCCGTTTGGATGCCACCGCGGCATATGAGCTTGAACATCGAGTGTTTCGACTCCCCCTGAGGCGATGTGCAGCAGAAAGATGGGAGAATTCTGATTGTTGCTGTGTGTCCAAGCCAAAAGGTTTCCCGAAGGAGAGATCTCTCCGTTATGGGCTTGGGATAATTCCGCCACGTCATATGTCAAACAGCGGCGTTCCTTCCCGGAGGGAGAAATTGCAAAAATATTCAACCGCCCATTGACTGGATGGCGGTCTGTATAGATCAGCTCATTATCCCTGCTCCAAGTGAGAGTGAACCAGAACAGGCCGGCTTCTATGTCAATGACTTTTCTTATGTCTCCACCGGTAGCGGTCATGGTGTAAAGCCCGGGAGAACCCCGGTCGGAAAAAAAGGCGATCCGATGTCCATCGGGAGACCAGGCAGGGTAAAAATCGTTCTCTTCTGAATCCGCGGTGAGATTCAGGGGGTTTATGCCGCTCCTGTCACAGATCCATACATCTCTGCTGCCGGATCTGTTGGAATCGAACGCAATGAGGTCGCCCAGAGGGCTCCATGCTGGATTCCCCTCAAGGAACTCCGGCTCGGCCAAAAACGGCCGAGGAATGGCGAAATTCAGTGATCCCGGGGATTCATTCCTGGGTCTAAATAATAAAACGGATGCCGCGGCCGCGAGCAGAATGAGGGCAATCACACCAGCCGAACGATAGGGGAATCGTTTCGCCTGGCTGTCCTTGCCGTGGGCCAATCCCTCTTTCCAGCGATCAATCTCATCCTTGTATGCAAAAACCCGTGCTTTGGGTGAGCCATCCAGGCGATGGACGGGCATCCCATATTCAGCTTCCCAGCGTTGACAGGTCTTTCGACTGCGGTCCAGGTATTGAGAGATCGCTTTCCATGAATCCAGGAGTTCCCTACCTGCCATATCCTGTTTTCCTCATGCGGATGAAAACAGGATAATGATTTAAGCGATGACAGTCAATACAAAGTCAGACGTTTTAAGCTCTTAGTGGATTTCGCCCCAGAAGTCGATAACAGTGGGAGTCACGTCGGCTTGCTGCTTAAACGACATTTTCATTTTCTTTCCCTCGATGTCACCCCCATGCCCGTGGGCCACGGCACTTCCATGCTGAATACCGCCTTGCATATAACCGTTCCAGCTGCCCTCCCATACACCGCCGTCAGTCTGAAGTATATGAATTTTTCCCCACATCCTGCCGGCAAAGGTTGCGTTCTCGAATAGATAGTTGATGTTGAACCCATCGACTGCAGTCGCCTCGTCCAGACCCGGGTAGGTCGAATGCATGGTCCAGCTGTATTCAAAGTCCCTGATATGAAGCTTTCCCGCACCATCGGTCCACATTGAGCCCATTTTGGATAAGTAAACACTATCCATGTAGCCTGTGAAGGTTTCGAATTTGTCATTTTTTGCGGTGGCCTCGCCCATCAGCATGAGCAGAAGAACGACCATGGTAAAAACAAAAAGCCCGGAAACGATTACTCTTTTCATTGATTCCTCCTTTTTGGATTGGATCGAGAGGCAATAGCCTCTGCTGATATGTAAATAAGCGTCAGGTACGAGTCCGTCAATAGCAAAGCGGCATATGACGCATTTCTGCGCACTATGACGCATTATGACGCATCCAATTTTCAGTTGAAATTAGTTGCAACCTTTTTACTAAAATTTCGTAATAATGATAAGGAGAACGGAAATGGACGTACTATCACGCTCGGATGAGATACTGCTCCTGGCCATCCTGAGGCTTAAGGACAATGCCTATGGAGTCAGCATCGTCAAAGAGGTGCAGCAGCGCACCGGAAAGACGCTCAAGCTGGGAGGCCTATGGGTTTCCCTGGATATCCTGGCCAAAAGGGGCCTGGTATCTAAGGACATGGGGGACCCGACCCCAGCCAGGGGAGGGCGCAGCAAGATCTACTACGCCCTGACTCCTGCAGGACTCAAAGCCCTGGAAAGGGTCAACCAGTTCAATCGATCCCTGTGGAAGGGGATCCGGGATGTCAACGAGGATTACCAGGTTTGATGAGCAATACCGGATCTCCCAAACCTCCCCGCCTGTTCGTTTACCTGGAGAACATCATTGCTCGGTCGGAAGAGAAGCAGACGATCTTCGGGGACATGGATGAGTTCTATGTCGAGCTTGTACGGGAAAAGGGGCGGATCAGGGCATTTCTGTGGTACGGCGGCCAGATCCTGAACGCCTGTCCGCTGCTGTTGCTTAATTCCTTCTATGGGGGGCTGTCCATGATCAAGAATTATCTGAAGATCGCATTCCGCAACATTCAGAGACACAAAGGCTATTCGTTCATCAACATAGCCGGACTGGCTCTCGGCATCGCCTGCTGTATGCTTATCCTGCTCTGGGTCCAGGATGAGCTGAGCTATGACCGGTTTAACGAAAAAGCCGAAAACCTCTATGCTGCCACCTTCAGCAACGGCAGCAAGGTGACACCCACGGCATTGGCCGAATACCTCAAGGCAGAGTATCCGGAAATCACACACACTTCGCGCTTCAGGAACATCGGCGACAACCTCTTGAAATACGAAGAGACCGAGATAAACGAAGACGACGGCATCATGGTGGACCCGGACTTTCTCGACATGTTTACCTTTCGGTTCCTCAAGGGTGACCCAGATGCGGCGCTTTCAGATCCCAATTCCATCGTGATCTCTGAAAGCCTGGCACGCAAGTACTTCGGGATGAGGGATGCCATCGGTCGGATCCTTACCTTCAACGCCCGGTATGAGCTGAAAGTGACCGGTGTTATCGAGGATTATCCCCTCAATTCGCATATCCGGTGTGCATACATACTCCCCCTGGCAATACCTAAAACCACTTGGCAGACCAACAATATCCGGACATACGTGCTGCTGCTGGCCGGTACCCAGGTTCGCTCCGTCGATGCGAAGATATCGGATGCGGTGGAGAGGCACCGTCCGCAGGACCAGCGCGTGATGTCTCTGCAGCCGATCACCCGGCTGCACCTGAATCCGTTCAACCACAGAGGCGGGCCCATTCTGTACGTCTATCTCTTTTCGGCCATGGCAATGTTCATCCTGCTGATCGCCTGTATAAATTTCATAAACCTCACTACGGCCAAATCTGCGGCGCGGGCTAAGGAGGTGGGCATACGCAAGACCGTGGGCGCCTGCCGCGCCAACCTGATCCGCCAGTTCTTCGGCGAGTCCCTGCTCTTGACCCTTATCGCCTCGGTTGTAAGCTTGGGTCTCGTCAACCTGTTCCTGCCCATGTTCAACACCCTCACAGGCAAATCCTTCACCTGGGGGTTCCTGGTTCGGCAGAATTCAGTGCTGGGGATTTTCGGGATCATCCTACTCACGGTCGTTGTGTCCGGCAGTTATCCGGCACTCTTCCTCTCCCGGTTTCAGCCGGTTAAAGCGCTGAAGGGGAGACAGATGACCGGGATGAAAGGCGCTCTTTTCCGTAAGATGCTGGTCGTGGTGCAGTTCTCGCTGTCGGTACTACTCATCCTCGGAGCATTGATGGTCTTCAGGCAGGTTAATTTCTTGAGAGAGCGCGATGTGGGCTTTGATCGGGAAAACATCGTCTATTTCGGCATAGGCACCAGGTTTCGCCAGAACATCGACACCATAAAGGCGGAGCTGCTGTCCAATCCGGATATCCTGCATGTCACCCTCACGGATATCCCCCCCTACCGGTGGATGTCGAATGCCGGGTTCGGCGATGTCCACTGGGAGGGCAAGACCGATCAGAAGGTCAAGATGGTCATGACGGCGGTTGACTATGACTATCTGGACACCTTCGAGCTCGAGATGGCCCAGGGCCGGTTTTTTTCAAAGGCGTATTCCACGGATGCCTCGGAAACCTATGTGGTCAATGAGGCGGCCGTCGGGGCCATGGAGATGGTCGATCCTGTCGGCAAAGAGCTCAAGATCTGGGACCTCAGCGGATCGATCATCGGGGTGGTCAAGGATTATCATTTCGAATCTCTCCATAACCCGATCATCCCCATGGCCATGCGCATCGACCCGAATTGGTACTACCAGGCCTGTGTCCGGATCGCCTCCAGAAGAATCCCGGCTACATTGACATTTTTAGAAGACAAATGGAAGGCGATCTACCCGGAATACCCCTTCGAGTACCACTTCCTGGACAGCACGATCCGCAACCAGTACCGCGCGGAGGAACGTGTCGGAAAGATCGTGACCGTTTTCACGGCCCTGGCCATTTGTATTTCCTGCCTCGGCATTTTCGGGTTGTCTTCTTATACAGCCGAGCAGCGCACCAAGGAGATCGGGATACGGAAAGTCCTGGGGGCTTCGGTTTCCAGCGTCTTCAGGCATGTCTCCAGGGAATTCGTAATACTCGTGATCCTCGCCAATTTCATCGTCTGCCCTTTTGCATACTTCATCCTGAACCAATGGCTGCATAACTTCGCCTATCGGGTCGGCCTGGCCTGGTGGACATTCGCCATGACAGGAATAGCGGTCCTTGTGATTTCTTTGCTTACGGTCAGCTGGCAGATCATACGCGCCGCCACCGCCAACCCGGTGGATTCGCTGCGGTACGAATGAAAACCTATTCGTAACGCAGGGACTGGACCGGGTTCGACAGGGCCGCTTTCAGAGTCTGAAAGATGACCGAGAACACGGCCACGACCAGGGCTAAAAAGCCGGCCAGCAGGAACGGACCTAAGCCGATCGAGGTCCGGTAGGCGAAATCCTGGAGCCACACGTTCACGACAAAGTAGGCGGCCGGCCAGGCAAAGATGTTGGCAACCAGCACCCAGCGGGCATAACTTTTTGTCAGCATGAAGACGATTCCGAATACGCTTGAACCCAACACCTTGCGGATGCCGATCTCCTTGGTCCGCTGCTCCGTGCTGTAGGCCGCCAGGCCGAAGATCCCGAGGCAGGCTACCAGCACAGTCAATTCGCAGAACGAGATGAG
>JAUWTO010000277.1 GCA_030614685.1 Candidatus Aminicenantota bacterium | reverse complement strand
GAAGGCAAAAGACTCGATGCCATCGAGCGTCGACATCTCGCCCGTTGTGAGGTTCAGAAGGCCGAGTTTATTGTGCACCGGCTTCTTCTCATCTCTGAGTTTTTCCTGCTCAGCGTCGGATCTACCGATGCTGTAGACAATCCACATCGAGTCGGACGAAAAGGCCGGTCTTGTCCCAAAAGCGACGACCTTGGTCGTGCCGTCGGCGAGCTTGGTGACGCGCAGTTCGTTGTTTCCATTGGATCGGTTGATACCGTAGGCAAGCCATTGGCCGTCCGGAGAAATCCCCCCACTGCGGCCTGCCCAGGACAGCCTCTCCCATTGGCCGTAATCGGCGAAGGTCGCCGGCGGCTTTGTCTGTGCACCAAAGACGAACGTGAGGGCCAGGGTGCACAGGAAAACAGCAGTGACAATATGCTTTAAAACAAAGTGATCTACGCCGCGTGATTTCTCTTTTACTGTCATAATAATCTCCTCCTGGTGGCCTTAGCCTATCACCCGAAAAATATCAGCGTCAACCACAAAGGATTTGACAGAAGAATTTTCTCTTTTTATGCTACTGACTCAGTGTCCCATGTCTCACGTTGTGTTAACCAATCAGCCGGGACACCTGAAAATCATTTGGGAGGATGGAATGAAGAAGAATATCAAAGTGGCTTTTATTGTCACATGGGTTTTGCTGCTGAGCTTCACCACTGCCTCGGTGCTCATGGCTCAGGCTGAAAATTATAAGGCATTACTCGGAACCTGGGATGTCGAGCTGACTGAAATGGGAATGCAGATGGAATTTGTTTTTAAAATGGATGGGGAAACGCTTACGGGAGAGATGATTTTTGATATGGGTGGCGCTGAATTGGAGGACATCTCCTTTGAGGAAGGAAAGTTGACATTTACAGCCAATGTGGATGCCGGTGGGGGAGTGATGGGACTCGAAGCTGAAGCCACCATCGAAGAGGAAAACATCACTGGCGTCATGTTCACTGATATGGGCGATGCTGAATTTGTAGGGACTAAAAGACAAGATCAATAGTTTCTTCTTGGTAGCATGATCGGGGATACCCCATGAAAGGAAAGACATGATTAAGAACACAGGATTCGACAACGAGAAGTATCTGGCCAAGCAGACATCCTCCATTCTGGAAAGACTCAAAAAGGCAGACAACCGGCTGTACCTCGAATTCGGGGGGAAGCTCCTCTTTGATTACCACGCCGCCCGGGTCCTGCCGGGATACGATCCCAACGTCAAGATGCGGCTCCTGCAGAAGCTCAAGGACAAGGCAGATATCATACTCTGCATCTATGCCGGGGCGATCGAGAAGAAGAAACTGCGCGCGGATTTCGGGATCACCTATGACGTGGACGCCCTGAAACTCCTCGATGAACTCAGGGAATGGGGCCTCAACATCCTGGGTGTGGTTATCACGCGTTTTGATAACCAGGCCTCGGCCATGGTATTCAAGAACAAGCTGGAACGCAGGGGCATCAAGGTCATCACACACCGCTTTACCCCCGGATACCCGACGGATGTCGACCTCATCGTCAGCAGGGAGGGATACGGAGCGAACGACTACCTCCACTCGGATAAGCCATTGATCGTCGTCACCGGGCCCGGCCCGGGGAGCGGCAAGCTCTCCACCTGCCTGTCCCAGATGTACCACGACCATCTGCAGGGGATAAACCCGGGATACTCCAAGTTCGAGACATTTCCCATCTGGGACCTGCCCCTGAAACATCCCGTCAATGTGGCCTATGAGTCGGCCACCGCCGACATCGCGGATTTCAACCTCATCGATCCCTTTCACCTGGAGACCTACGGAAAGGCGTCGGTCAATTACAACCGCGATGTCGAGATCTTCCCCATCCTCAAGCGCATCCTGGAAAAGATCACCGGTGCCGAATCGATCTATCAGTCCCCCACAGACATGGGCGTCAACTGCGCGAGCGCCGGCATCCTGAGTGATGAGGCGGTGAGGGAAGCGGCCAAGCAGGAGGTGATCCGGCGGTTCTTCCGGTACAGCTGTGAATATGCAATGGGATATGCCGACAAGGATACGGTTCAGCGCGCGAAACTCATCATGGAGGAGCTGGGTGTCGGCCCGGAGGACAGGAACGTCGTGGGTTTTGCCAAGGAGGCCGCCAAAAACGCCGAACTCAAGAAGAAGGGCAACAAAGGGATCTTCTGTGGGGCGGCCATCGAGCTCCAGGACGGCACCATAATCACTGGGAGCAATTCCCCTCTCATGCACGCGGCTTCCAGTCTCGTTTTAAAAACGATCAAATCTCTGGCGGGAATCCCAAAAGAGATCCATTTGTTATCGCCCATCATCGTCGAGTCCGTCGGAACCCTGAAGAGGGACATCCTGCAGGCGAAGACCGTGAGCATGAACCTGGATGAAACCATGATCAGCCTTTCCATTGCCGCGGCCACCAATCCCTCGGTCCAGCTGGCATTGTCCAAACTCAAGGAACTCAAGGAATGTGAGGTCCATATAACCCACATACCGACACCTGGAGATGAGGCAGGGCTCAAGCGACTGGGCGTCAACCTGACAAGTGAGCCGAATTTCTCAACCAAGGATCTGTTCACGGCCTAAATCAGGACTGGTCCAAGGAGAAAGCCTATGAGGCCCATCACACCGATCCTGTTGCTCGCGGCGCTGGCAATAAGCTGCGCGCCTGAAGAACCCCTTTTGCCTTTCGGGGCGGTGCCCAGCGAACGCCAGCTGATCTGGCATGACATGAAGTATCACGCCTTCCTCCATTTCGGCCCCAACACGTTCACCGACATCGAATGGGGGCATGGCGACGAGGAGCCCGATGTATTCAACCCCACTGCTCTGGACTGCCGCCAGTGGGCCAGGGCCATCAGAGACGCCGGCATGGAAGGGGCCCTCATCACGGCCAAGCACCATGACGGGTTCTGTCTCTGGCCGTCGGAGTACTCCACGCACACGGTACGCGAGAGTAAATGGCGCGATGGAAAGGGCGATGTCCTGAAAGATCTGTCAGAGGCCTGCAGGGAGTTCAATATCAAATTCGGTGTCTACGTCTCCCCCTGGGACCGGAACCACCCCACCTACTTCACTGATGAGTACAACACCGTGTTCAAGAAGATGCTGGAAGAGGTCCTGACCAACTACGGCGAGGTGTACTATGTGTTCTTTGATGGGGCCTTCAGCGTGGGCCCGGATGGAAAAAGGCAGGAAGACGATTGGGAGGGCTTTGTCGAGGTGGTGCGCAGATGCCAGCCCAATGCCGTGATCTTCAGCGACGGCGGGCCGGATGTGCGCTGGATCGGGAACGAGAGAGGATACGCTGCCGAGACCAACTGGTGTACCATCAACACTGACGCGT
>JAUWTO010000160.1 GCA_030614685.1 Candidatus Aminicenantota bacterium | reverse complement strand
TCTCGTTTGGCATGCGCGATGACCGTTTCAAAGGACGGTGGGGGTTCTCTCATTTTAGATGATGCTCTGGGATATACAGATCCAGAGCGGCTTAAACTGATGGGCGCAGTTCTTGCCAAGGCGGGGAAAGAATGCCAAATCATTATCCTCACTTGTGTACCAGACCGGTACAGCAACGTCGGTGAGGCAGCAGTGGTTCGATTGGGATGATCGTAGAATAGCGCGACTAGCTCTTCGCCATCTTATTTTTTCTTAGTTTCTTCTTTCTTTTCAGTTATGTAGTACCCATCGCGAGATAAAAGGTGGTCTAGGTTTGCAACTCCATAGGCTATAACTGCCGTAACCACAGCGCTGTGTTTTTGATAGTCAGGAATCATTTTATTATACAGATCACGCTCGGTATGCCAGATCTCACCATAGCTGAAATTGTCTCCCCTCGGATACCCGCCCTCTATGCCCATGGTGGGGATGCCCTTGACGGCATAAGGGCCGCTATCTGTGCCCCCTGCTCTTTCCGGCAGCGGCCTGGGCTCTCGATCAAGTATTTCAAATGGGAATTCAGGATTTATGCTGTTTATGGAGGCGCAGATTTTTTCCATATCCTCTCTCATGGCTTTGGTCACGCGAATTCCAGTCGGGCAGGAAGGGCCGCCATCCCGATTGAACATGTTCGAGATCTTATCCAGCTTGTCTTCGTTTCGGCTCACCCAGCTTTTTGAGCCGAAGAGGCCAAATTCTTCCCCTGCAAAAAGAAAAAACAGCATCGTGCGCCTGGGCTTACCGCCTGATTGCATGATCAAGCGAGCCGCCTCCATGGCATTCGTCACCCCGACACCGCAATCGACTCCACCGGTGGCGACGTCATAGGCATCCAGGTGTCCTGATACGATGACATACTCATCAGGGAATTCGGTCCCTCGGATTATCCCGATCACATTGTGATATTTCACGGGACCCATCCTAAAATGGTTGCGAATATCGAATTCGAGTAAAAAATACCTACGCTCCTCGACTTTCTTCTTGATTATTTCATACTGGGTTTCGTCAAGTTTTATATCCGGAACCGTGGGCAGTGTTTCCCATGTCATGTTGAGGATGCTCTCAGTACTGCGGGTGGCTCGTAAGGGAACAGGGGCAGACTGGATGATCCCGAGTATTCCGGATTCCTTCATCTGCTTATAGAAGAGAGCCGGCTCTTCTGTGAGAGGGATCAGCTCTTTTTGTGCCTCGGGATTATCACGATTCTGTCTGTTTTCTCTACGTATCTCAGCATTATTTTTCTCGATCTCTGTATTCTCTTCAATTATTTTGGCTCTTTTCTCATCTGCCTCTGGCGAGGTGTCTATGGGCTTGCCATTTGCACCGGAGCCTGCAATCAGCACCCAGGCGCCCTTTAAGGCGCCTTTCATATTGTCGAACGCACGCTGTGTCTTGGGCTCCATAAGCACCGGGCCGCGCTGAACGCCCTTGGTTCCCGCGGTATACGAAGGTGTCACAAAATGCAATGTCATGCCGCCTTCCGATAACATCCTGCCGAACCAGGGTCCCCGGTTAAAACCGACGGGCAGTTCCCCGGAGTCGTCCATTTCCACTTCCAGGCCCCATTTTTGAAATTCGCTCGCGGTCCATTTCTCTGCATCTTCGTAGGCGCCGGATCCTATCAATCGACCACCTATCCGGTTGCTCAATATATCGAGATGGTCCATTACGCGATTATCAGTCGTTCCAATTTCGATGATCTTCTTGACGACAGGATCTGTTTGAGCAAGAGCCGTCGAAATAAACAATCCAGGAAGAATCAGCAACGCTAATAAAAAATATCGTCTCATAGTGCAACCTCCGTTTCATATATGAAAGGCCTATATGTATTCTAATTTCACAATAGGGTCAAGCCTAGTGTAGTAGCGTGTGGTAGCGGGGTGTGATCCGGCGCACTGAAGAGTTATCCCAGCAGCTGGATGGAGGCGTTGATGGTGAGAATCCCCTTAGATTGAGCAAATACGGCCAAAAAATGATGCCCTAAGACTGGATTTGTGGGCTTCTAAGGGTACAAATGCAACAAAATCAATAGGTTTTGATGGTCTGACCCCAATTAATACCGGTAGTGGTCGGGCTTGTAGGGGCCCTCCACCGGAACACCCAGGTAGTCGACCTGCTCCTGGGTCATCCGTGTGAGCCGGGCGTTCAGCTTGCCGAGATGGAGCCTTGCGACCTCTTCGTCCAGGATCTTGGGCAGCGTGTATACCTGCAGCTCGTGTTCCTTGGAGGCCAGCTCGATCTGGGCCAGGCACTGGTTGGTGAAGCTGTTGCTCATCACGAAGCTGGGGTGGCCGGTGGCACATCCCAGGTTCACCAGGCGTCCCTCGGCCAGCACGATGATGGAGCGGCCGGACTCCAGGGTCCATTTATCCACTTGAGGCTTGATGGTGGTTTTGACACACTTGGGGTTGTTTTCCAGGTAGATCATCTCGATCTCGTTGTCGAAGTGTCCGATGTTGCAGAGGATGGCTCCGTCCTTCATGCGCTCCATGTGCGCGCCGGTGATGACGTAGTAGTTGCCGGTGGCCGTGACGAAGATGTCCGCCTCCTCCACGATGTCTTCCAGGGTGACCACGGAGTAGCCCTCCATGGCGGCCTGCAGGGCGCAGATGGGATCGATCTCGGTCACATAGATCTGGGCCCCGAAGCCCTTCATGGACTGGACGCTGCCCTTGCCCACGTCGCCGTAGCCCAGGATCACGACCTTTTTCCCGGCCAGCATGATGTCGCTCGCGCGCTTGATCCCGTCGACCAGGGACTCGCGGCAGCCGTACAGGTTGTCGAACTTGGACTTGGTGACGGAGTCGTTGACGTTGATGGCAGGGAACAGGAGCTTTTTCTCTTCCGCCAGTTGATACAGCCGATGCACCCCGGTGGTGGTCTCCTCGGAGACGCCCCGGATCTTGGCTGCGATCCTGGTCCAGAACTTGGGATCCCGCTGCTTGCTGTCCTTGAAGCGGTCGATCAGGATCTGGAACTCCCTGACCGGATAGTCCTTGTCCAGCAGGGAAGGGTCGTTCTCCGCCTTGACGCCCTCGTGGACCATGAGGGTGGCATCCCCTCCGTCATCCACGATCAGGTCGGGACCTGTGCCGTCCGGCCAGACCAGGGCCTGCTCCAGGCACCACCAGTACTCTTCCAGCGTTTCCCCCTTCCAAGCGAAAACCGCGGCCGTGCCGTTCTTGGCAATGGCGGCGGCGGCATGATCCTGGGTGGAGAAGATGTTGCAGGAAGACCAGCGGATGTTTGCGCCCAGTTCGGCCAGGGTCTCGATCAGCATGGCGGTCTGGATGGTCATATGGAGGCTGCCGGTTATCCTCAGCCCCTGCAGCGGCTTCTGCGGCCCGTATTTCTCCCGGACGGCCATGAGGCCGGGCATCTCGTTCTCGGAAAGCCTCATCTCCTCGAGGCCCCAGTCGGCCAGGGACATGTCCTTGACTTTGTATTTCAGGGTCGGGTCGAGTCTTAAAGAGTTCATATCAGTCTCCTTCACGACTATTTTTAACGGAACGAAGGATGAAGCCTTCGAGTCCCTTCTTAAGTGCGAAACGTTCGCTCTCCTCTACACTGAAGCCGCTCTCTCTCAGCCACGTCTCCATCAAATCAGGCGAAAAACCGAGCCAGTGGTCGCCGAACGCCTCGCGCATGGTCTCGTCTTCATGCTGCATCAGATCGACGATCAGTAACAGCCCTCCGATCTTCAGGATCCGGTTGGCTTCGAGAAAGGCCTTCCGCGGCTCGGGCAGATGGTGCAGCACCATGTTGGTGATGGCGGCATCCGCCTCCTCGTCCCGCAGGGGAAGGTGCTCGAGCTCACCGATCCGGATGTCGATACGCTCCGGATCGGATCCATAATTCCTGCGGGCCTCCTCCAGCATCCGGACGGACTTCTCGACTCCTATGATCCTGCCCGCTTTCTGTTTAAGCACCGGGAGCAGGTCTCCGGTGCCGCAGCCCAGGTCAACCATGACCTCGACTTCGGGTAGGGAATCGAGGATCATCCGGTTCATATCCAGGTCCCCCATGATCTCCTTCTTGAGGAGCTCCCAGCTGCTCGCCACGGTGTCGAAAAATCGCGTCGTCCTTTGGGACCTCTCCGCTATCATGGATTCCGCCGCTTCCAGGTCCCTGTGATAGAGGCCGTTCTGATCGAAGAGATAGCGGACGGATTGGATGAAGTCCGCCCCCGGGCCTTCGCTCACCGCGGAATAGAAGATCCAGAGCCCGTCGCGGCGGTGGGTGATGAGGCCGCTTTCATTGAGTATCTTCAGATGGTGGGAGATGCGCGATTGTCCCATGCCCAAGACCCGGACGATCTCATTGACGTTCAGTTCGTGATGAAGTGATAGGTTCAGGAGTCTAACCCGGGTCTCGTCGGAGAGGGCCTTGAACAGGCTTACAGGACGCATATATATCTATATATCAAGATATATTGATATAGTCAAGCGTTTTTTGCACATTTTTTTAGTATTATGTGAGAAGCCCTCGCTGGATGGAGGGTCTAGGCTATCTTTTTTTGAGGCGGAGGATCCCTTTCTTGCTGTCGATCTCGACTTCGAAGTGTTTTAGGAAGCTTTGCCCCAGCAGGCCTATTCCGGGCTGCCCCGGTATGTCGATGACCAGCGCCTGTATGTTGTGTACACGCTGGCCCTTAATCTCCATCCGATTGATAGACACTTCATAGGCCAGCATGTATCCGGAAACGGTCGAGACCCGGCTCACCGGGGTGTTGTCATCGATCCGGATACCCATGGCCTCGACGATTTCCGAGGGGATGGTGACGACATCGGCGCCGGTGTCGATGACGAATCTCTGCACGACCCGGTTGTTGAGGAGAATATCGACAGGAATCTCACTCGACCCAGCTGCGAATCGGACGATCACCTTGCCCTCTTCGCTTTTGCGTGCCAGGATTATCACCTCGAGGTTGCTGGCCCGGGTTTTGTAGGCGGCCGGGAAACTCCGCATCTTGAGGAGGTCCTCGGCCCGGCCCCACTCCTTCCCCTGGATGGCCAGTTCCACACCCAGGAGGTGAAGCTCCGCATTGTCCGGGAAGGCCCGTCTTCCGGATTCAAAGGCTTCCCAGCCTCTGGAAACGAGTTCCTGTTCCATATCGCTCTGGATCCAGTCTTTGTAGAGCTTGAGGTGGAATCTGTCAAGGGCAGACTGTGCCACCCGGGATCTATCGCTGAAAGAGCCCTTCAAGCCTTCGAAGAAGCGCAGGGCCTGCCTGTGATCGTAGGCGGTCAAT
>JAUWTO010000132.1 GCA_030614685.1 Candidatus Aminicenantota bacterium | reverse complement strand
GTTCGAGGCGCACATGTTTAACTCTTATGGCAGAAAAACATCAAAGGATAACCAATGCCATGAAGCCTCCATGCCGATCTTTTGAAGAGTTCCGCCTTTTAACGAACCAGATCATGCAGCTTGCCATGCGGGGCCTGCTGAGGATCGACTTTCTGAATGAGGCCTCGATGATCCTGATGGAATTCTCCGGCTGCGATACGGTCGAAATGTGGTTGAAGGAGCGCGGCCGGTACTACCGCGGGGAAGTGAACCGCTCGAGGAAGCCGAAGTTCCGCTTTGAGATCATGCCGACTGAGGAAAAAGAGGGCCGGATATTCCCGAGAGGGAAAGACAGACATCTCCTGGGGAGGCTGTGTCGGGATATCATGCTGAAGCGGACGGAGGCTTTCCTCCCTTTTATGACGCCGGGAGGCGGCTTTCTTACGGGCGATATTTCCTCCGCCTTGCACCAGGTGTTCGGCGCTGAGATCGAGGCAGAGGATTCCAACCATTTCCTGCCAGCCAGGCAATTCAGCTCTTTAGCAGTCATCCCGATATCCGTTGAAGAGGAAAACATAGGGCTCCTGCAGTTGAAAAGCAAAACCTCTGATTTTCTGTCCCGGAACGATGTGGAATTCTATGAAAGCCTGATACAGACCCTGAGTTTGGCTATGATTCACCGGAGAACCCAGGTCGCGCTTCGGGAGAGGATAAAGGAGCTCACCTGCCTGTATGGGATCGCCAAACTGGTTGAAGGCAGCGGCCTCACTTTGAGCGAGATCCTCCAGGGGATTGTCGAGCTTCTGCCTCCGGCCTGGTTGTATCCTGACGTGGCCTCCGCCCGGCTCATCCTGGAAGGAAGCTCTTATGTCACGGATCGGTTCCGGGAGGGGGACTTCCGGCAGACAGCTGATATAATGGTCGAAGGGGATAAGCGAGGGACCGTCGAAGTCAACTATTCGGAAGCTAAACCCGAGCTGGATGAAGGCCCTTTCCTTTTAGAGGAGCGCAGGCTGATCGACACCATCGCCCAGGAGACCGCGCTCATTGTGGAGCGGAAGCAAACGGAGGGAGAAAAGGCCAGGCTGCAGGACCAACTGCGGCATGCCGATCGTCTGGCCACCATAGGCCAGCTGTCGGCCGGTGTTGCGCATGAGCTGAATGAGCCGATCGGGAGCATCCTTGGCTTTGCTCAGCTCATCGAAAAAAATCCCCGGCTGCCAGATCAGGTCGAACAGGATGCTGTAAAGATAATGAAGGCGTCACTGCATGCCAGGGAAGTGATAAAGAAGCTGATGCTGTTTGCCCGCCAGATGCCCCCCCAGAAGATCTGTGTGGACTTGAATCAAATTGTCGACGAAGGCTTGTATTTTCTAGAGTCGAGATGTGCTCAAGAAGGGATAAAGGTGGAGCGGAAGCTGGCCGGATCTTTGCCGAAGATCCATGCGGATTCTGCCCAGATGACCCAGGTTCTGGTGAATGTCGTCGTCAACGCCATTCAGGCCATGCCGGGGGGAGGGAAGCTGACGATTCAGACAAGGGCTTCGAAGAAAGCCGTGTCCCTCGTGATCAGGGACACCGGCACCGGTATGGAAGAAAAAATCAGAAAGCAGGTCTTTCTTCCCTTTTTTACGACCAAGGACATCGGAGAGGGGACCGGCTTAGGCCTGGCTGTGGTGCATGGGATCGTCACTTCTCATGGAGGCTCCATGGACGTGAAAAGTGAGTTGGGGAAAGGAACGACATTCGAGGTGATCCTGCCGATCGCCGAGCCAAGGAGTGGCAAGGAGTAACGGAAATGAGCGAATCTGCCAAAAAGATTCACATCCTGGCAGTGGATGACTCCCCTGATACGCTGGAGCTGCTGCAGCGGAACCTGAAAGCGAGGGGCTATCGTGTGACCACCTCATCCGGAGCTGTCGAAGCTATCAAGATCCTGGAGGCCGCTCCCACAGACCTGGTGATCACCGATCTGAAAATGCCCGAGGTGGACGGCCTGAGCCTGTTGAGACACATCCGGGAAAACCATAAAGATGTCGAAGTGATGATGATCACGGGATATCCTTCTATCGACGGTGCTGTGGAAGCCGTCAAATCCGGGGCGGAAGAATATCTCGCCAAGCCGTTTACAGACCAGGAACTGTTTACGGCTGTGGAGCGCGCTCTGAAAAAGGCACAAACGCGCAGGACGGCTGAACAACAGCCGCCCAGGCCGTTCCCGATAAGCCTTGGCATTATCGGGAAATCGAAAGCCATGATGAAGGTCTTCACCGCCGTGGAAAAGTCCGCGGCCAGCTCTGCCCCGGTTCTTATAACTGGGGAGAGCGGGACGGGGAAGGAGCTGGTCGCCCGGGCCGTCCATTACAACAGCCGGCGCAGCTCCAATCCTTTCGTCCCGATAAACTGCGGCGGCATCCCGGAGTCTCTGCTCGAGAGTGAACTTTTCGGGTATGTCAAAGGGGCGTTCACCGGAGCCATGGACACCAGGGCCGGCTTTTTCCAGACGGCCGAGGGGGGCACCATCTTTCTGGATGAGATCAGTGAGACAAGCCAGCCCATGCAGGTCAAGCTTCTCCGCGTTCTTCAGGACAAAGAAGTCTTCATGGTGGGCGCCCGACAGCCGATCTCGGTGGATATGCGGATCATAGCAGCGACCAACAAGGATCTTTCCGAGCTTATCCTCAAAAGTGAATTCCGGGAAGATCTGTATTACCGGTTGAATGTCATCGCCATCGCGATCCCGCCGCTGCGGGAGCGAGAGGAAGACGTCTTATTGCTGCTACATCATTTTTCCAACAAGTATGCCCATGATTTCGAAAAACCGATCCCGCAGTTTTCCAACTCTGCTCTTCAGGCCCTGAGGGGCTATTATTGGCCGGGAAATGTCAGAGAGCTGGAAAATATTATCCAGAGGCTTGTAATCATGTCGGAAGGTGCCCGCATAGATGCCCCGGACCTCCCCGCTCTCATGCGGTATTCCGCACTGAAGGGAGTGGGCCCGCACAGGTCATTGGCAGAGGTTGAAAACGAGCACATCCTGAGTGTTTTGGCAAGCGTGAATAACAACAAGACCAGAGCTGCGGAGATACTGGAAATAAACCGCAAAACTCTGCGGGAGAAGTTGAAAAGGGTGAGAATGCCCTCTTCATCCTGATCACCCCCTTCGGAAAGATTTGCCCCACCGGTACAAAACGCCCCGCAAAACCGGGCTCTCTGAATTCACTTATGATGAGTGACCGTATGACCCGAGATGAGTTTTATCATCATTATAATTCTATTAAAATCAGTGATATAGAGTTATTATTGCTCCATCGTTTTTGACTGATTGGTCATCATTGAGCCCCTGTTTCTAAACATGGCACCAATATTGCAGTTGAGATGACAGTAAATATGAGACAAGGAGGATGTGATGATACACTCAGATCAACAGTCAGATAATCGAGTCTCTGTGGAGCCGGTTGACAAGCGTAAGGAATGGAAACTTCTATACCACCAGCATGGCAGGCCCGGACTCGAAGAGGGCAGCAGGTTCAAGGGGCTGTGCAGGTTTTGTGAGCTGAATGACATGTGCCCGCTCCCCAAGCCTGAAGGCGGAATCTGGCGCTGCACTTACTACCGGGCGTTCCGGAAAAAGTCCAATGTGTACGACAACGTATTGAAGCAGCTTGAAAAAGCCCAAGATGCCGTCCCCTTCGATGAAAACATCTGCAAAATCCTGACCGAGACCATGAATGAGATCATCGTTCATTTTCCGGTAAAAATGAACGATGGGAAAGTGAAAATATTGACGGGGTACCGCGTACAGCACAACAATGCTCTGGGGCCGTTCAAGGGAGGCTTACGCTTTCATCCCGGTGTCGACATCAAGGAGATTAAAGCCCTGGCCACCATGATGACCTGGAAAACCGCGTTGACGAATATCCCCTTCGGAGGGGCCAAAGGAGGCATCCAGTTGGATCCGGCCGATTACAGCACCGAAGAGATGGAGCGGATCACCCGTCGTTTTACCTATGCGTTGGGGGATAACATCGGCCCGGACTACGATATACCGGCTCCGGATGTGAACACCAATGCCCAGATTATGGCCTGGATCCAGGACACGTATATGTCCACAGTCGCTCCCAATGAGCGGAACAGATGCGCGCATGTTGTAACGGGCAAGCCCATCGAATCGGGCGGGAGCCAGGGACGTGAAAAGGCCACCGGTCAGGGAGTCGTTTTTCTCATCGAAAGATGGGCGTCCGAACACAGCATGGATCTCAAAGCTGCCACTTACATCGTGCAGGGATTCGGGAATGTCGGGTCCTGGGCTTCACGTCTCTTGAAGCGTCATGGGTCCAAACTCCTCGCGGTCGAGGATGTCACGGGCGCTGTTTCCAACCCGAAGGGTATCGATCCTGACGACCTGTCCGCCTATGTCAAAGAGCACGGGGGCGTCCGGGGCTATGCCAAGGCCGAGCCGATCGACCATGCGACCTTCTTCGGCACCAAAGCCGACATCTTCATCCCCGCCGCCTTAGAGAATCAGATCACAGACGCGACCGCGGAATTGTTGAATGTCAGGCTCATCGCCGAAGGCGCCAACGGGCCCACGGATCCAGACGGGGATAAGGTCTTGCAGCGCAGGAAGATCGCCGTGATTCCGGACATACTCTGCAACTCCGGCGGTGTGATCGTCAGCTATTTCGAGTGGCTGCAGAACAAGCGCAGCGAATTCTGGGATCTCGAGGAAGTGGATTTCAAACTTAAAAAAACTATACATGCCGCGTATGATAGAGTGCAAGCGGCCGCAGAGAAACACAGTGTGGACTGGCGTACGGCGGCCCACATCGTCGCCCTCTCCAAACTCGAGACAGTGTACAAAGAACGGGGGATCTTCCCCTGAAATAATGGGATGTGTTTGAACTGAGCCGAAGGAACGCGGAGACAGACGAGAGTTCAAAAATTGTACGGCCCCTCGATGCTCGATCGAGGGGCCGTTTTTTATGAGGACTTCCAGGATGAGCTGAAGTTCCCTGCATGCGAAAGCCGCATGTGGGAAACCTCGATGCTTTTGTCCGGCCCTGCTCCCTGGCTAACTCCTCGAAAATCTCGGCAAAGTCACTTTGGATCGTGAGGCGATCTTCTGATTCAGCTCCAGTTTTATTGGATTCCAATATTATAGACGGTGTGAATCCGAAAAGGTTGCAGACACATTCGATCGTTCATATTCAAGTTGAGCAGGCAACTTGTATTTGACATGGCTCCGTCATTAAAATATTACTAGTGGTGGTAATGACTGGTGCCTCGAATTGCTGGAGTACCCAAGCAAACAGGAGATGCAATAATGAGAGAAATTATCAGATCCAGATCCCTCCTTCCCATTGCGATCGCTGCCGGTCTCATGGTTTTGTTGCTCAGCTGCGGCGGTTCATCTCCAGCGGAACGCCCCAATATCCTCTTCATTATCGTCGATGACCTGCGCCCGGAGTTAGGATGTTACGGCAATGCGGAGATCCAAACTCCCCACATCGACCGGTTTGCGCAGGAGGCGCTCGTTTTTACGCGGGCCTACTGCCAGGCTGCGGCCTGCGCGCCTTCCCGTGCGAGCGTCATGCTGGGAATGCGGCCCGACACGACCCGCGTGTGGAGCCTGGGCGAGAAGTTCCGAGAGATCGATCCCGAAGCCGTGACCATGCCTCAGCATTTTTCCAGGTTCGGGTACTACACCGTCTCCATGGGCAAGGTCTTTCACAACCACATGCCGGACCGTGTTTCCTTCGACGAAGCCGACCTGCGGCCGGATGCCTACAACACCCCTGAATTGATCGATCGTGAGCCTGAGTCCTTCTACCACGATGAAGAGATAAACAAAGAGCACGCCCTGGTCAGGGCGGAGCGCATCAAGAGGAATCCCAACGCCTATGCCGGCGGCTGGGCCTACGGCCGGTCCACCGAGAGCTTCGACGCTCCCGACAATGCTTTCTATGACGGGGCCCAGACGGAGCTGGCGCTCGAGACACTGAAGCGGTTGAAGAACAAGGACCAGCCGTTCTTTCTGGCCTTGGGGTACTACCGGCCGCATCTCCCGTTCGTGGCTCCCAGTAAATACTGGGACCTCTACGACAGGGACAAGATCTCCCCGGCCAATAATCCCTTTTTGCCCAAGGATTCCCCGATCATGGCCATAAATTCCATGTATGAACTGAGGGCCTGTTATGACCTGGAATTTGTCAAACACCCCTCGGTTTATCAACTGCCGGAGGAAACCGCCCGCCTGCTGAAACACGGATATTACGCCTCGGTGAGCTTTGTCGACGCCTGTATCGGGAAAGTCATGGACGGTTTGAAGGAGATGGGGCTGGACAAAAACACCATCGTTGTTCTCTGGGGGGACCACGGCTGGAAACTGGGGGAGCACGGCAGCTGGTGCAAGCAGACCAACTACAACATCGACACGCGTGTGCCGCTCCTGATCCGGGCCCCCGGAGTCGGCGTCAAGGGACAAAAGAGCGACCGCCTCACAGAGCTGGTGGACCTGTATCCGACCCTCTGTGACCTGGCTGGGATCGAGATCCCGGAGACCATGGAAGGCACAAGCCTCAGGCCGCTGCTTGAGCAGCCTGAACTGGAATTGAAATCCGCGGCCTTCAGCCAGTATGTCCGCCGGCCCAAGAATTCTCCCGATGGGAAGCGTTACATGGGTTATTCCATG
>JAUWTO010000077.1 GCA_030614685.1 Candidatus Aminicenantota bacterium | reverse complement strand
CGGCTTGTGACCGCTATTTTCAGGCGGATAACGCCCCACTCGCTCCCTATGCCTTTTACCGGGACTATTTCATGGAAGGCCGGCCGGCCTTTGTGCCGCGCCGCAATGTCAACCTGCTCGAGGTGCTGGCGGAGGCGCCGGCCACGAAGGGAGTCCCGGTCCTGGCCCATCCCGGGGCCCCCTTCCAGCAGGTGACCCGGGAGGACCTCCGCGCGCTCAAAGCCGAGGGACGGCAGGGCCTGGAGGTTTACACCTCCTACCATGATGAGGAACAGGCGCGGATGTACCTCGCTCTGGCCGGGGAATTCGACCTGGTCGCCACCGCCGGTTCAGACTTCCACGGCAGCATCAAGCCCCATATTCCGTTCGGGTCGATGCGGGACGGGCAGTACACGATGGTCGAGGAACTCGAGGAAAGGAGGCCGTAGATGGTTTTCAACTGGTTGGATATCGTCCTCTTGCTCATACTGGTGACCGCCCTTATTCTGGGGATCATAAAAGGCCTCGTGCGGCAGGTCGTCGGGATCCTGGCTGTGTTGGTAGGGCTCATCCTGGCGCTGGCGTTCTACTCTGTGGTGGCAAGCGCATTCAGAACCCTGATCAAGGATCCGGCCGTGTCCGGTTTTCTGGGATTCATCCTGATCTTTGTCGTGGTGTTGATCGCAGGCTGGCTGATCGGACGGATGTTCTCGAAAGCCATCAAGGGGCCGCTCAAGGTCCTCGATCATATCCTGGGCGCCGCCCTGGGGCTGCTCAAGGGCGCCCTGATCTGCGGGATCCTGGTCTTTGCCATGCTGGTATTTCCGGTCAACAGCGATGCGCTGAAAAATTCGGTCCTGGCCCCGCCCTGCGTAGACGTGACCCGGGGCATCATCGATCTCATCCCCGAGGAATTGAAGGAGGCGTTTTTCACGGCCTACGAGGATGTCTTCGGTAAGGAGGGGGAGGATGTCACACGAATATGAACAGCTGACGATCAACGCCAAGATGAAACTGTTGGCCAAGGATCTGGTCGAGAACGAACTGCCTCTCCGAGATGCCCTGCGGGAGTTCGAAAAGCTCTACATCCTGACCGCCTCTAAAAAATACAACGGAAACAAAACAAGGATGGCCAAGGCACTGGGAGTCCACCGCAATACCCTGCACAACCTGTGCAAATCTCTGGAACTGGATTAGCTGGACCCCGCGACCGGGCCGGGGATCCGGTGAATTAGCACTCAATTTGTCAGTCTGCTAATATTTCCCAATTTCCGCTTGACAACGGGGGGAACATCCTCTATATTAGCACTCGTACAGCTTAACTGCTAACCAGCAATAATCCTAATAGGAGGTATCAATCATGAAAGTTACGCCTTTGTATGACAGAGTGCTGCTCAAACGGCACGAAGAGCAGGAAGTGGTCAAGGGCGGGATCATCATCCCGGACACTGCCAAGGAAAAACCCTTGGAAGCGGACGTGATCGCAGTCGGCAAGGGCCGAATCGATGGCGACAAGATCATCCCTCTCGAGGTCAAAGCCGGTGACAGGGTCCTGATCGGAAAGTTCAGCGGCACCGATGTAACCGTCGAGGATGAAGAGCACGTGATCGTGCGCGAAGAAGAGATCTTGGCAAAGATCTCCTAATCTAACATTACTATATCAAGGAGAAATCAAAAATGGCAAAACAGATAACCTTAGGCGACGAAGCCCGACAGGCTTTGCTGCGGGGTGTAAATACGCTGAGCAACGTGGTCAAAGAGACCCTCGGCCCCCGGGGCAAGAACGTCGTACTGGAAAAAAAGTTCGGCTCTCCCACCAGCACCAAAGACGGTGTGACGGTGGCCAAGGAGATCGAACTGGAGGATCCCATCGAGAACATAGGTGCCCAGCTGGTCAAGGAAGTCGCCTCCAAGACTTCTGATGTGGCTGGTGACGGGACTACGACCGCCACGGTCCTGGCTCAGATCATCTATGCCGAAGGGATCAAGTATGTCACGGCCGGCGCCAATCCCACCCTGATCAAGAAGGGGCTCGACATGGCCGTCAAAGTGATTGTGGACGGGCTCAAAGAACTGAGCCGCGATGTCAGCGGTGAGATGATCGCCCAGGTCGGCTCCATCTCCGCCAACAACGACTTGTCCATCGGCACGATCATCGCTGAGGCCATGGACAAGGTCGGCAAGGACGGCGTCATCACCGTAGAAGAGGCCAAGGGACTGGACACCACCATGGAGATCGTGGAGGGCATGAAGTTCGATCGCGGATACCTGTCCCCCTACTTCATCACGGATCCGGACCGCATGGAGGTGGTGCTCGAGCATCCCGTGATCCTGCTGTACGAGAAGAAGATCAGCAACCTGCGCGAGTTTCTGCCCCTGCTCGAGAACATCGCCAAGATGGGCCGCCCCCTCATGGTCATCGCCGAGGATGTGGAAGGCGAGGCCCTCGCCACCCTGGTCGTCAACAAGCTCAAGGGCACCTTCCAGTGCGTCGCGGTCAAGGCGCCCGGTTTCGGTGACCGGCGCAAGGCCATGCTGGAGGACATCGCAGTCCTGACCGGCGGCCGCGTGATCACCGAGGACATCGGCGTCAAGCTCGAGAATGTGACCGTGGACTGGCTGGGTGAGACCATGAAGGTCGTGGTGGACAAGGACAACACCACCATCGTAGAGGGCAAGGGCAGCGGAGACGAGGTCAAGGCCCGCATCAAGCAGATCCGGACCCAGATCGAGGATACTTCCTCGGATTACGACCGCGAGAAGCTCCAGGAGAGGCTGGCCAAGCTGGTCGGGGGCGTTGCCCTCATCAAAGTCGGGGCTGCCACCGAGACCGAGCTCAAAGAGAAAAAGGCCCGCGTGGAAGATGCCATGCATGCCACCAAGGCCGCGGTCGAGGAAGGGATCGTCCCTGGCGGCGGCGTGGCTCTGCTGCGCAGCCAGAAGGCCCTGGGCGAGCTCGAGCTGGACGGAGATATGCAGATCGGCGTGAACATCATCAAGCGCGCTGTGGAAGAGCCGCTGCGGCAGATCGCCAACAACGCCGGACAAGAGGGCTCCATCATCGTGGAGAAGGTCAAGGAACAGAAAGAGAGTGATTTCGGCTTCAATGCCCTGACCGAGAAGTACGAGAACCTCATCAAGGGCGGCGTGCTCGATCCCACCAAGGTCGTGCGCTCGGCGCTTCAGAATGCAGCGAGCATCGCAGGCCTGATGCTGACCACCGAGGGACTGGTGTCGGAGATCCCGGAAGATAAGCCGGATATGCCTCCCATGCCTCCCGGCGGCGGCATGTACTAGGCCTCCTTCCCTTTAGAAGGAATCACAAGCCCCGGGCTTCGGCCCGGGGCTTTTTTTTTAGAACGGATTTCTGGCAGAAGATTTGCTCCCCGCAGATCCTGATCGCCTCTCCTCTCCGTTCCCCTCGGCGCCTGCGGAACTCCCCCTGTGGGTTCAGACATCCTCGGCGTCCTCACGAATTCCCTCGGGTAACGGTTCGGAGAGGCTGGATCTGCGATGGTCGCCGCATCTTTTGTCAGAAATCCTCTCTCATTATGGGCATGCTTGGTTATAGAACCGGAACAGGGTTTGTGCTATAAAAGGGAGCAGTGATCAAACTCTTCGACCGCTATATCCTCAAGGAGCTCTTCCCTCCGTTTGCCGTGGGGCTCCTGGTGTACACGTTCGTGCTGTTGATGAATCAGATCCTGCTGCTCTCGGAGTATTTCATCGACCGGGGAATCCAGCTAAAAACCGTCCTCTCCCTGCTTCTCTATCTCATCCCTGCAATGCTGGCTTTCACGGTTCCCATGTCCGTGCTTATGGGGATCCTGGCCGGCCTGAGCCGCCTGTCCTCGGATTCAGAGGTGACCGCCTTCAAGACCCTGGGCATCAGCAACCGGCGGCTGCTGCGGCCTGTCCTGCTCTTCTCTTTCTGCGGCTGGCTGGTGACCTCCTTCCTCCTCCTTTACATTACCCCTCGCGCCAACTACCAATTCGTCCGGACCTTTGTCAGCTCGGTGCTGACCCGCGTCCAGTTCGATATCATGCCCCGGGAGTTCAATGAGAACATTCCAGGGGCGGTTTTGTATATCCAGGAGGTGGCTCCCGACAAGTCCTGGAGGAACGTTTTCGTGCACATTGCCGAAGAAGGCCGACTCCCCGCCGAGGTGTTCGCGGAGAGGGCCCAAATGAGAGTTTTCGGGGAAGAGAAGCGTGCTGTCTTGGAGCTCTTCCAGGGGCGGGTCCATACCTATCACTCCCAGAATCCCGAGGAGTATCAGGTGACGTCCTTCGAACACCGCCAGGTGGAGCTGGACGTGGGGAACTTCTTCGCCTCGACTTCCGATGTGAAACGTGTCCGGGAAAAGGACATCCGTGAGCTGTGGGAGGGCGCGGCCGTCCTCCGCGCGGAGCTGGATGCCTTGCCCGAGGCCGAACAGGCCTCGACACCCTGGAAGATGAGAGACCTGAGAAGGCATTGGATCGAGATCCATAAAAAATTCGCGCTGCCCTTTGCCTGCTTCATCTTCGCCCTGCTGGGGATCGCCTTGGGAGCCACCACCCGTAAGGGCGGCCGCACCAGCGGCTTCACGATCAGCATAGCGATCATAACCATCTATTATGTCCTCATCACCGGAGGCGAGAACCTGGCGGTCGAAGGCCACATGGCTCCCTGGCTGGGCATGTGGGGCCCCAACATCCTGCTGACCTTGTGCGGCCTCTATTTCTTTGTCACGGCGCACAAGGAGTGGGGCCTGTTCCCGAGGATGAAGCGCATGTGGTCGAGGCCCAAGCCCGCGGCCGCGGAAACAACGCGCCGGCGGACCCTGCGGCTCCCCCGGCCCCGTCTTCGCTTCCCCTCGATACTGGACCGGTACGTCATACGGAAGTACCTGGCGATCTTCGCGCTGGGCTTCTTCAGCCTGATGGCGGTTTTCATCATCATCGATTTTTTTGAGCGCATCGCCGATGTCTATCAGCACGGCATGCCCCTCTCGTTCTTCCTGGAATTTCTGTGGTTCAAGTTCCCGCAGTACATGCACTATGTTCTCCCGGTGAGCGCACTGATCGCCACCCTGCTGAGCCTGGGGATCCTGACCAAATTCAATGAGATCACGGCGATGAAGGCCTGCGGGGTGAGCCTTTACCGAGTGGCACTCCCGGTGGTCTTGATGGCTGCGGTGGTGAGTTTTTTCTCCTTCTATCTTCAGGAAAACATCCTGCCCGGCACCAACCGTAAAGCTGAGGAAGTCTGGAACCGGATCATCGAAGTCCCTCCCCGCAGCACCAGCCGTGTCGACCGCCGCTGGATCGTGGGGAAGGAAAGGACCCGGGTCTTCCATTACCGCCATTTTGACAGCATTGCCGACACCTTCAGCCAACTGACCATCCTGGATATCGACCCTGAAGCCTGGCGGATCAACCGCAGGATCTTTGCGGAAAAGGGCGTCCTGCAGGGCCGGGAGCTTTCCCTCGTCAACTGCTGGTCCCTGGATTTTGAGGAAGGGCTCCCCTATAACTTCCTGCGACAGGAGCAGCTGTTCATGACCCTGGCCGAAGACCGGGACTTTTTCCTGAGCGAGTGGAAAGAGCCGGGGCAGATGAACTTCGGCGACCTGCGCGACTACATCCGAGGGGTCGAGGAGATGGGCTCTGATACGAGCGATTTCCGGGTGGCCCTCCACTTCAAGCTGTCTTTTCCCCTTGTCAGCTTGATCATGGTGCTGATCGGCATCCCTTTCGCGTTTTCCATGGGCAAACGCGGGACCCTCGTCGGGATCGGATTGACCATGACCATCGTGGTGGTCTACTGGGTGGCGGTGAGCGTCTTCCGCGGCCTCGGTTCGGCGGGGCTGCTGAGCCCCGTGCTGGCCGCTTGGGGGGCCAACCTGATCTTCGGCCTCCTGGGCCTTTACCTGCTCTTCACGCTGAGGACCTGAAGGGACCTGTCCTACATCTTGTACTTACCGAAGTCTTCCGGCTCCAGGTTCTCCAGCCATTTCCTGAGTTTTTCCGAGTCCTCCAGGTTCTCGTCGAACTTGAGGCTCTGGGCCTTTTCCACCACATTTTCCTCGACGAAGACAGGGGCCTCCATGCGCAGGGACAGCGCTATGGCGTCGGAGGGCCGGGAGTCGATGACGATGGCCTGGCCGTGGTGCTGGCAGTGGATGTTGGCATAGAAGGTGTTATCCCGGACATCTGTGACAACAATCTTTTCCACGGTGGCCCCGAACTCGTTCAGGAAGTTCATGATCAGGTCGTGTGTCATGGGACGGGGGGTGTGGACATCCTCCATCTTGAGGGATATGGCATTCGCCTCAAAGACCCCGATCCAAATGGGAAGCATGCGTTCTTTCTTGATATCCTCGAGTACCACGATGGGCATCTTGGAGATCGGGTCAATTACCAATCCCTTAATCTTCATCTCGATTTCCATAAATCCCTCCGGCAAGTTTGAACCGGTCCGTACAGGACCAGGTCAAATTTCAATATAGGTTCCGCCCCGGGCCTTGTCAAGGGTATCCCTTCTGTTCCGCGAGGATATGGTTCAGGGACTCATCCAGGCCGGCCAGGATGAGCTGGTCCCCCTTCCTGATTATCTCATCGGCACCTGGAATGGTGATGGTAAGGGGGGGATACTTCCGTTTGATCAGCAGCACATCGATGCGGTACCGGGCCTTGAGATTGAGCTCTTTGAGGGTCTGGTCCCAGAAGACCTCCGGCGCCTCGATCTCTATGATCTTGTAGCCTCCCCCGATCTCACAGGCCTGAGTCTGTTCAGCAAACTTGAACTTCCGGATCAGGCCCGCGGTCGCCTCCCGCTTGGTAACCTCGTGGTTGTAGGCCTCGATCACGTCTTTCCGTTTGATGACGCCTGCCAGCCGCCGGTCCTGGAGGACCGCGATCTCTCCCACGTCCGTGGTGCCGAAGACCTTCATGGCCTGCTCCAGATTCTCGTTAAAATCGATCCGGATATCGGGCACGGCTAGATCCTGGGCGATGATTAAGGCGTCCAGCATCTCTTTTTCCAGCATGAGATTCTTGATCTGATTCAGAGAAAAACACCCCACGTAGCGGTTGGCGGCGTCCACGATCTGGAAGGAGTGGTGCTTGCCGCCTAGGGCCTGGTTGATGATGTGGCCGAGGTGTTCGGTGTGCACGAAAGATTGGAAGTCCTGGCTGAGGAAGTCCCTGACATGGAGCGACCGCAGGATGTTGATGTCGCGGCCCTCCTTGAAGCGCAGCCCCCGGCGGGTGAGCTTCTTGGTGTAGATGGAGTCCTGGTGGAGGCCCACCGTCAGAAAGGAGGCGATGATGCAGGACAGCATCAGCGGCAGGATGATCTTATAGTCGTTGGTGAGCTCGAAGATGATGATGATGGCGGTGATGGGGGCATGGGTCGCCGCCGCCACCACGGCACCCATCCCGACCAGGGAAAAAGCCCCGGGCGAGGACATGGAGTTGGGAAAGATGTTGTGAAAGACGGATCCCACAAAGCTTCCGGTCATGGCGCCCAGGAACATCGATGGAGCGAAGATCCCCCCGGATCCCCCGGATCCCAGGGTCATGGAGGTAGCAAAGATCTTGACGAAGACCAGGGTCAGCGCCAGCCACAGGCCCACGTTGTTCTGGAGGCAGGCTTCGATGGACTCGTAGCTCACGCCGAACACCTGGGGGAACTTGATCCCCACCACTCCCACCACCAGCCCTCCCAGCACGGGTTTGGCCAGCGCATGCAGGCGCAGCCGCTCGAAGCGGTCCTCGAACAGGTATAGGGTCTTGATAAACAGGATCGCCACCAAGCCGCTCAGCAGCCCCAGCAGAATGTAGGGTCCGATCTCCCACACGCTGATCAGTGTGTATTTGGGCACTGTGAAGGCGGCGAAGTCCTCTCCAGTGATGATACGGTTGGTCAGCGTGCCGATGACGGAGGCCACGATGATGGGGCTGAAGGAGGCCACCCCGAACTCCCCCAGCAGAATCTCCACTGCGAAGAGGGCCCCGGCAATGGGCGCATTGAATGTGGCCCCGATGCCGGCCGCCGCCCCGGCCGCCACCAGGGTGCGCATCCCCTTTTCCTTGACCCGGACCCAACGGGCCAGGGTGGAAGCCAGGGAGGAGCTGATCTGGACAATGGGGCCCTCGCGCCCGACCGAGCCGCCGGAGCCGATGCAGATCGAGGAAACCAGGGCCTTCACAGCCACCACCTTGGCGGGAATGCGGCCGCCGCGCAGTATGAGCGACTCCATGATCTCGGGGACTCCGTGCCCCTTGGCCTCACGCGCCCCGTAGTAGATGAGGGGAGCGATGATGAGGCCGCCCAGGGCCGGGATGAGGACGGTCCAGTACCAGGGCTGGGCAGCGGCCGCCTCCAGGATCGAGCCGGCCCGCCAGAACAGGCCCTGGAAGAAGTGGATCATCGCCTTGAAGGCGATGGATGCGAGGCCGGCCCCGAAGCCGATGAGACAGGCCAGCAGCACGAGCTGGATATTCTGGATGAACTCGGTGTCTTTTGGGCGCATGAGCCGTTGGTCGATCCTTGTCTTCAGGTGTATGTCGAGGCCCATGATAGAGCCTTCCCAAACAAAATGCAATGGAGGCAGGACGCTCCCAATACATCCACAGTCCAGAGGATCGATCCGGATCGTCATTCCCAGGTGGAGGGGGCACAATTTCTGAAATGTTCCAATAAATTGGAGAATATCCAATAAATTGGAGCTGCCGCAAGAAACTGTTGATGTAGCGAATTTCTAAGTTGCTGAAATTAAATGACTAACATCCACTGCAATTTGGCACGGAACTTGCAAAGTTAAATTCGGAATGAAAAAGATAGAGTTTTCGAAGGAGGTGCGATCACAAAATCGGAGCGCAACATTTTCGGGCAAGTGTTTGGGAGTGCATTTCGGCTCTCTGGAAATGGGTACATTTCCCCGCTTTCATGTGGGGTAAATGGGAGGTAAAATTGCGTAAGCTTTTAACAATCTTATTTGTGCTGGTTCTAGCGACATCGCTTTCGGCACAGGTCAGAACAGGTAATGTATACGGAAAGATAGCTGATCCTGATGGGAATGCTCTTCCGGGTGTCACGGTCACGCTGACGGGTACTTTAACAGCGCCCTTGACCTCGATCTCCTCGGCAGAGGGCAATTTCCGTTTTCTGTCTCTTCCTCCTGCTTCTGACTATACTGTCAAGGCGGAGCTGGAAGGTTTCAAGACAGAGATCCGCGAGAGCGTGATCATCGTGGTGGGCTCGAACGTCGAGCTCAACATCATCATGACGATGGGTGCCCTTGAGGAAGAGGTCACGGTCACGGCCGTAACCCCTGTGGTTGATACCAAGAAGACTTCGGTCGGTATCAACGTCACCCAGGAAGTGCTGCAGTCTCTGCCCACGGCGCGTGACCCCTGGGTCGTGCTGTCGATGGCGCCTTCGGTCATCATCGACCGCGAGAACGTCGGTGGAGCCGAGTCTGGTCAGCAGTCCGGCTACACGGCCCGTGGATCGACGTCCGGCTCGCAGAATGTTTGGGCCATGGACGGCATGGTCATCACAGACCCGGCCGCCATCGGCGCGTCGCCTTCCTACTATGACTTTGACGCGTTCGAAGAGATGAACATCACGGTCGGTGGCGCGGACGTCACGGTTCAGACCGGTGGTGTTGCGCTCAACATGGTGACCCGCCGCGGCGGCAACCGTGTGTCTCTGGGCGGCCGCTTCTACCTGGTCGACGGAGAGAAGTTCCAGGCCAAGAACGAACAGTACGTGGAAGACATTCAGCAAACAGAGCCCACATTCCTGGGGCTGAACCTGATCACCGAGAACAAGGACTATGGTTTCAACCTGGGCTTCCCGATCGTACGGGACAAGGCCTGGTTCTGGGGTTCCTGGGGAGTCCAGGACATCAAGACCACGACGGTCTACCAGAGAACAGACGACACGCTGCTGCAGAACGTGGCGGCCAAGCTCAACCTGCAGATCATCCCTGAGAACCGGTTCGAGGCCTTCATGCACGTGGGCCGGAAGAACAAGTTCGGCCGTTCCTCGAGCGCGGCGCTGCCCGGTGGTTACTTCCAGGGCGGCCGCTACCACTTCGGTTCGCCGATCATAAAGCTCCAGGACGAGCACATGTTCGGTGACAGCTTCTTCCTGTCGGTCAAGTTCGGGTTCTCCGACGCCGGGTTCAACCTGACGCCCATGGACGACCGGGACTTTGAGAACACTCCCTACTGGAACGAGACAAACTCGCTCTGGGAAAGCCCCGG
>JAUWTO010000201.1 GCA_030614685.1 Candidatus Aminicenantota bacterium | reverse complement strand
CCGGCAGGGCATCCTGGAGGCCAGCTTCGAGTATCCGACGGGAGGCCGGGAGGCCATCCGTGCCGCGCTGGATATCCTGAACGGAAAACCCGTAGACAAGGAAATCACCCTGCCTTCACGGGTCTTCACGCAGGCCAACATCTCCGAGGGAGGCGAATGGATCCAATGAAAATTAACCAGGTCGTCGACATATATCTCCCCCTGGATGAACGGGAAGGCCCCAATAACGAGGTCTGGCCCGTCACACAGAGGCAGCTCAGCGAACTCATCAGGGTGGTGGAGCAGTGCGGATGGACGCCCCATGTCCTGAATCCCGAAGGGCCCGTCAGCAGCGTGGCCAACGGCCTGGGCATCATGCGGAAAGCCGCAGGAGAACGCTTCATCAACTTCATGGGGGGATGGGCTTATCCGGACTTTTCCGTGAGCCCCATGGCGCAGCTTCCTCCGGATACGCCCAAGCTTTTTCTGGGCAGCGCCATCTCGGATTACCCTGGAGCCGTGGGCCTGCTGGCCGCAGCCGCCGGCACAGAACATGTGGGGATAAAAACCAGCCGGCTTTTCGTGGAGCGCTTCGACAGACACGAAGAGTACGGGGATGCCTTGAGAGATTTCCTGGATACGGGGACCTACGCCCCGGATGATCCCGAAGTCATCGAGATTCCAGTGACAGAAGCCCATCGGCAGAGGGCCCGTCAGGTCCTCGCATCCCTGGCCGGCCGGATCTACGGGGCGGTCGGGCCGCGCTCCATGCAGATGTGGAACAAGATCTCGGAGGCCGATTTCCTGCGCTATTTCGGGTGTGTCCGGGAAGGATTCGACGGCCTTCGCCTGCTCAAGATGGCCGAAGACATCCCCGATGCCCGGGCGGAATCCGCCCTGGAGTTCCTCGTCGAGAAAGGGATGGACCTGCGGCTGGGCGATGACCCGGCCGAGTTCCTCACCCGGGACATGGTCCTCTTCCAGATGAAGGTCTATTTCGCCCTGCTCGAGCTCAAGAAGCGCTACGGGCTGGACTTCCTGGGAGTCCAGGACCAGCTCGACTGGATCGATTACTACCCGGCCACTGACCTGGCCCTCGGGCTCCTCAACAACAGGCTGCGGCCTGAAGGCGATGGGGAAACCGTGGTCACCGCCACCGAAGCGGACGACGGGGCCGCCATCACCATGCAGGTCCTTAAGCTCCTGAGCGGCGGCGAACCCGTGGGATTCAACGACCTGCGCTACTGGGACAGCAGCCGGAACCTCTACTGGTTCGTCAATTCCGGAGCCCTGGCCCCCTATTTCGCCCATGGACGGCATGACTCTCTGGCCGGAGCCTGGTCGGAGAGACAGACCTTCATGTACTTCAGGCAGGGCGGGGGGACCTGCTCGGTCGTGGTCCGGGTCCCGGGAGTGGTGACCTGGGCGCGCTTCTCCTACAGAAACCACCAGCTCTACCTGTGTGCCGGCCGGGGTGTCACCGACGTTCCCTCAGAGGAGCAGTGGCGGGAGCGGTCTCAGACCTGCAGCCCGGACTGGCCGCAGTGGTACTTGAGGCTGTGCGGCCGCATCGAATGGAAGATCAATTCCAATCACCCCATCACGGTCCTAGGGGATCATCTCTCCGAACTCAAGGCCCTGGCTGAAGAGCTGGGAATTCCCTTCGAGTGTTACGATTTCACCACACCTGAAGGTGTATGAGAGAGGTCAACTGTCAGGCCCTCAGTAGAGGACCGCGGCTTCGCCCCTTTCTTCGATCAGCTCCTCGATGTCCTTGAGCAGCAGCTTCCTGCGCATCATCATGGCCTCGATCTCGCCGTAGGTCAGGTATTCTCCCACGATGCTGCGGACATTGTCCTTGGTGAGGGCCCTGACTTTTTGAACGAAACCACGCGGAAGCTTGTCGAATCCCATGGTCTTGCGCAGGCCGTTCTTGCCATAGATCAGCTGATCTGTGTAAATCCGCTTGATCCGGAAAGCGCGGGAATGATCGATCAGGATCAGGCGCCAGTCCTCGGTCCAGCGGATGTTCTGCTGCGTACGGTCGATATTGCCGATCAAGCTGTCGAAGGCACGCGCCAGGTAGAGCATTTTATCGCAGTGCTCTTTTTTCTCCTCAGGTATGGCAATGTTTTCCTGGACTCTCTCCAGTTCGCTGCAAGCCAGGTCAACCCACAGCTGGAGAGACCCCCTGCGGCTTCGGAAGCGGCGCTCCACCGTCGGCGGCACCATCCCCATCCCGAAATATCGATCCAGCTTGTAGGCGGCGATCTCATATTCCCAGTCTTCCTTGTAGCCCTTCTGGACTCCTTGGGGATTTTTCCAGCAGCCGCTCGCCTCAAGGTCCCCCAGCTGGAGGTACATCCTCTTGGGCTTGGTGATGCCTTCCCCGATGTCTTCATGCCTGACGATCTCGCCTCTTTTGAGGATGGATTCCCATTTGGCCCGCTGTCTCACGATCTCGGGGTCCAACTGGAAAGCCGAAAGGTAACTTGTGACGGCCAAAACGACCGCCAAAGCTAGGATTGTGGCAAGTCTCTTCATGATCCTCCCTCCCTCGTATCAGGTTATTATGGTATCACTCGGTCAGTGCGAAATCCAGGGCTGCCTGTGCATGGAGCTCCAGGGTATTCAACAGGCGCAGGGGCGTGTCCTCCTGATTGAGCATCAGAGAAAGTTCCGTGCACCCCAGGATGACCCCGTCGACGTCGTATCCGTTGATGATCTCCAGAACCCGGTTTCGGGTGGAATCCTTGTAGATCCCCAGGACAAGTTCCCTGAATATGGCGTCATTGATCTCATTCTGTTCGGCCTCGTCGGGTATCAGGACCTGGATAGAGTATTTCTGGAAAACATCCGGGTAGAACGCAGACTGCATAGTGGATTTGATCCCTGTGAGAAGCAGTTTTTTGAGCCCCAGCTTTTCAGCTCTCTGGGCCGTGGTCTCAACGATGGAGATCATGGGAACGGACACCCTTTTTTGTACGATATCGAACACGGCATGGGGAGAGTTAGCAGCGATCACGATGAAATCAGCACCGGCTTTCTCCAAGGCCTGGAGCCCGGATGTGATGTAGCGGACATAGCTGTCGAGGTCATCCCTCTCCTCATAGCCGATCAGCTTCGCCAGATTCAGGCTGAAGATCACGACCTCAGGATAGTGATAGTCCAGCCTGCGAGCGTAGTATTTTTTCAGGATGTATTCATAGTACCGGATAGTGGATGCATGGCTGATCCCGCCCAGGATTCCGATTCTTTTTGTCAATGTCTCTCCCCTCCCCTTCCTGGATATTTCATAAAAGCTGCAGACTCTTCAATTCACAATCCCTTTCTGCTTCGTTAGTCGGCACTTTAATAATTCAAGCTGACAATATTATTATAATTTCCTGGAGCGGTATGCAAGGAAATATTTTGGAGATTCGGCTTAAAATGTGACTAGAAAAGCCGTGCAGGTACTGGTGTCGATGTTCAGGGTGGTTTTTAAATCCGGTTCTCCAGGATCCGCCTGGCGTAATCGGTATTCCCGTCTGAGTGTTCGTATTCGGAGCCGCAGAAATTGACCTGCAGGGTGAACAGGTCGTCGAATGCCTCGATCAGGAAACCGAGGTCATCTCGAGTGATCCACAGCTTCTGGCTCATCTGAACAATGAAGTCCAGGATGGCCGCAGAGGTGTTGCAGCGTTCCAGATCGATCTTGTAGAGGTCCTTGGCCTCTTCCCCCGGGCAAAGGCTCTTCCGGATTACTAGTACATTCGCGTCCTTATTGAAACGCCAGTTCCCCCACATCTCTCACCTCCACTCGTGAATAATCCAGGATAGCTAACCCCGCCCTAAACGAAAAAGCGAACTCTATCTTAAAAGAGCCCGCTCCGATTTGTCCAGTATTTTTTTTTACCGCCCGGGGATCATTCCGGGCCCGCTTGAGATAAAGAACGAATCCCACGTCCGGGAAGGTGATTATGATGGCCATCGATTGGGATTGATGACGCTGCACGGGACCATGGCCGTGCACTTGCCGCAGATCTCGGCTAGGCCGAGGTCACTATGGCGGCGGTCATTGGCCCGGCACTGCGTATAACAGGCAAACCTGTCGAAACCATCCGGATGCAGGGCCCCGAATTCACATCTCTCCACACATTTGAGGCATTTCTTCCCGGCCTTGTGCAGACAGGACTCCCTTTCCGGAAGTGATGAAGGCTCCAATTCGAGATCGGTCACCAAACTCCCCAGCCTTCCGGTGCACCCCAGGGAGGTGATCAGGAGATTATGAAAACCGAAACTCCCAAGGCCGGCAGCATAGGCCGCGTGCCTGTGGGACCAGTCGCTCATGAGGGTCGACCTGTCGAAGTTG
>JAUWTO010000021.1 GCA_030614685.1 Candidatus Aminicenantota bacterium | reverse complement strand
GGCTGCTTTTTCTGTTCCGCAGCGCAAGCGGGAAGATTGGGGGAGATCGCATTTGACAGCCAGAACCGGCTGATGCGGGCGGATGTTGTGGGCCAGCCGGCACACGTGCTAGCGGAAAGGGCCGGCTTTTCGGTCCCGCTCTCAACGCGGGTGCTGATCGCGCCCTGTCTGGGTGTGGGAGCAGGATTTCCCCTGTCCTACGAGATTCTCACTCCCCTACTGGCCTACGATGTGGTGGACGAATACAGCTACGCACTGAGGATTTGCGCCCGCCTGAACGCCCTGGGTGGCCAGGGACATACCGTGAGCATTTATACCAACTCGGAGACCGTCATCCAGGATTTCGCGGCACGCCTATCAGCAGGCCGTCTGTTGGTCAACACGCCGGCCACGCAGGGCGCTATCGGAGGGACCTACAACTCCCTCGAGCCCTCCTTTACCCTGAGCTGCGGGACCGAGGCCGGCAACATTTTCACCGATAACATCACTACGACGCACCTACTCAACATCCACCGGATCGCAAGGCGGCGCCCGAACCAGCGCTGGCACTCCATGGCAGAGGACACCTGGTTGGATCCAGAGGTCGACAGCACAGCCATCCAGCGCCTCTTCAACCGCAACTTCTAGCAACCACGTACGTTGACATAAGCTTGGGCGATTATTGCATTCCCCCCCTGGAAAAGCTACACTGATCCACTATGTCTCAGCAGAATGAGGAATTGACCTACCGGCAGATCCTGGTATTCTGGATCCCTTTGGCCGCCACCTGGCTGATGATGGCCACAGAGGGCCCCCTCCTGGCGGCGCTCATCGCCCGCCTGCCGGACCCGAAGTTTAACCTGGCCGCATACGGTGTGGCCTTTGCCTTTGCCGTGCTGATCGAGGCCCCCATCATCATGATCATGAGCGCCTCCACCGCCCTGGTCAAGGACAGGGACTCCTATCTCAAGCTGCGCAATTTTACCTATGCTTTAAACGCGGTCATCACCGCGGTCATGGTCCTGTTTCTCCTTCCACCGGTTTTTGGCTTTATCATGAAGAGCCTCATAGGCCTGCCCGACGAGGTGGTCCGGCTCACGCACCATGCCTGCCTGGCGCTGCTTCCCTGGCCGGGTGCCATCGGCTACCGCCGCTTCTATCAGGGCATTCTCATCGCTGATGGAAAAACCAGGCGGGTAGCCTACGGCACGGCGGTACGTCTGACCTCCATCCTTATCACCTCTTTCACGTTCTACCTCTTCACCGACCTTGACGGGGCCCTGATCGGCGGCCTGGCTCTGGGAATCTCTGTCACGGCTGAGGCATTGGCGACCCGCGCCATGGCCGATCACTCGGTCCGAAAGTTCAAGGGGCTGAACCGTAATCCCCATCCTGCCGAGACACTGTCCTACCGCTTCATCTCCAGCTTCTACTACCCTTTGGCCCTGACATCCATACTCGCGCTCGGGGTACACCCCATGGTGACGTTTTTTCTCGGCAAGAGCCAAATGGCCCTGGAATCGCTGGCCGTGATGCCTGTCATCCTTTCCCTGGTGTTCATCTTCAGGTGCCTCGGCCTCTCCTACCAGGAAGTGGCCATCGCGCTCCTGGGTGAAGGAGGCCGGAATCTCGAGCGCCTGCGCCGATTCGCTGGCCTGCTGGCTGTGTGTGCGAGCGGAGGGCTGGCCTTGATAGCTTTCACCCCCGCCTCTCTCTTCTGGTTCCAGAAGGTCTCCGGGCTGTCCCCCAGCCTGGCTGAGTTCGCCCTCCTTCCGGCCCGGATCCTGGTCTTGATCCCCGCACTTTCGGTTATCCTATCCATGCAGCGGGGAGTCTTGGTGGCCTTCAAAAATACGAAGCCCATCACGATCGCCACGGCGATCGAGGTCACCAGTATCTTGTGCGTACTGGCTTTCACACTGCACGGGCTGGAGCTCATCGGAGTCGTGGGTGCCGCTCTGGCGCTCATATGCGGCCGTTCGCTGGCCAACATGTACCTGCTCTTCATCTGCAGCAAGGTCCGGAGGCAGGCGCGGACGTGAGCGACACTGCGCGAACCATCCGGATCAAGCCGCTTCGGTTCTCTCCTTCAAAGACAAATGAACGTTCGGAACGCGGAGATAGATGTTCCGCCGGACCTGGAGGCCGCCCTCGCCCGAATCTTCGAAACCTATGGGATCCTTTGGGGAAAAGACCTGGAAGAACGTATGGGGATTTTCTTCAGCAGAACTCCAGCACCGCGGTTCATCAGGAATAATAGGAAACCGGCATCAGGAGACACGATCTCCTTCATTCCTCTGGTGGGTGGTGGCTGAAGAGGTCCTCAGCCTCTTGAGAGGCCTGAGCCGGATTCATGAGCAGGCCGATGACCAGGTTGGCCTGGTGGTGGGCAGCGATCCCCACTCGGGGAGCCATCAGGCCCTGTCCGGGTTCAGCCGCCCGGACCAGGTCTCCGACCAGGAAGATCCTCTCCCCGATCCGGAAGGTCCGTATCCGGTTGCTCTCCCCGTATCCTGCCAGTCCCGAGGCAGCGATGAAATAGATCTCAGGCAGCCGATCCGCCACGGTCTCGAGCAGCATGACCTTTTCCTCTGCGCGGTCCAAGCATTCCACGATAACATCGGCATCCTTGAAAACAGAAGAGGTGTTGGTTGGATCCAGCCGCATTTGATGGGACACGATCCGGGTGTAAGGATTGATACCGGTAAGTAGGCTCGCCATGGCCTCAGTCTTGGGTCTCCCTATATGTTCGAGAAAATACTGCTGCCGGTTGAGATTGCTGGGCTCGACCACATCAAAATCCACGAGGATCAGAGTTCCCACTCCGGTGCGCGCCAAGGCGGTGGCAACCGCTGAACCCAGCCCCCCCAGCCCGGCTACGCCCACCGCAGCCTGTTTCAGGCTCGCATGGACACCGGGGGAGTGGCGGGACACCATGAGGGCCTCCAGCTCATGCTGAGACGGCACCTCCCCCCGCTCGATCAGGGCTACATTGTCACCATCCTGTAAAATATAGGATTCCACTGCGGGAAATCCGTTCACCACCAGGACATCGGCAGTGGGTTTGACACGGTCCCTTACCTCTCTCAGGGAGGCCCCCGGGGTAATAGTGAAGATGCGATCGTTGATGCGGACGGAGATGTCGGAGCTGGTCATATATTCCCTGTCATACTGTCCGGCTGCATGTTCCGGACCGGCACATGAGACCCGGATCCGGTTTTCGGGCCTATCCGGCGATCCGGCCTAGTATCCAGAGCAGTGCCACGCCGGCCACAGTGCCGGCATACAGCCAGCGCGGGCGTTTGGCCTGCAGGCTCAGGCTGCCGGCGCCCAGATAGTACCCGAGGGGGACCAGGACGGCGGCCACCAGCGCAGCGATGCTCCCGCTCACAAACATGTGATTTGCGACCTTGGGCCAGCCTCCCTGCACCCAGATGTCATAGCGGACGATATAGGTGATGCTCAGGGCAAAAAGCGCATAGCCGCCGTATACGCTGAGGACTCCGGTCAGCATATTCCGGAGGGAAAATTTGCGCTCGCTGCGTCCCAGGAGAGACGCACCGATATCAAAGGCCAGGCCCAGCATGAAGATTCCCAGCAGGTGACAGATGAACGGGGAAGCATTGACCAGCTTGAACAGGGTGGCCACGGCTCCGATCATGGTCGAAGACCCTGGTTTGTCCACAATCCCCCGGGCAACCGCCAGAATTAGCAAGGCCCAGGCGGCCAGGAAGATGGAGGCAGACGGGGCCTCAATGGTATACAGGATGCCGCCGCCGGCCACCTCGCTCAGCCCCCAGAGAGAACCGAAAAGCAATAACCAGGCCCAGTGTTTCATGTCTCGCATCCGTGAACTCCTTCCTAAGAATCAAGTTCTTCAGTTTTCACTTATATCAAATATCCGCTCGTTTTCGCAACGCTTATTTTAAAATACACCTTAGGTTTATCTGGCGGAGAGGGTGGGATTCGAACCCACGATACTGCGTACACAGTATAGCGATTTTCGAGACCGCCGCCTTCAACCACTCGGCCACCTCTCCGCCCCTTCAGGCATTCAAAGGTACTAGCGCTTCTGCTTAAAAAAAGCTTTCAAGATTTTACCGCATTCCGTGCCCAAAACACCACCCTTTATTTGCATCCGGTGGTTTGTCTTCTCTATGGGAAAGGCCATGATGGACTCCACGGCACCGGACTTGGGGTCCAGAGCCCCGAACACCAGCCGGCTGATGCGGGCCTGGACCATGGCCCCCAGGCACATGGCACAGGGTTCCAGGGTGACAAAGAGATCACAATCCGGCAGGCGGTAGTTTTGGCGCAGGACGCCCGCCTTGCGCAGAGCCACGATCTCCGCATGAGCCGTGGCATCATGGTCTGCCACACTCGAATTGGAACCGGAGCTCAGAACCTCGTACCCGCACACCACCACGGCCCCAACCGGAACCTCGCCTTTCCGCTGGGCGGCCTCGGCTTCATACAGGGCCAGCTGCATGAAATACGCGTCGTCTCTTACCATGGGCTATGACGACATTCTACCCGCGATCCCGCCCGATGACAATGCTCCCCGGAGGAATATGAAGCGCAGAGGATGCTTTACAGCTGCCGGGAGACCTGCTATACAGGGATTAACGTGATCCAGTTCAAATGTGTGTTTTGTTGTACAAGGCATCCTGCCGATCCCATGACCCAGTTTTGTCCTGACTGCGGCGAACCCCTGCTGGTAGAGCTCCCGCCTGTCCGGCGGTGCATCCGGAACGGGGCTACAGCCCTGTCCCGGTATCTCGAGTTCCTCCCCATTTCCGAGGTGGACAAGGCCCTGCACCTGGGAGAAGGCAACACTCCCCTCCTCCCTTTGAATCGTTTGACAAAAAGGTTCCACCTGCCCCCTGTTCTGGTCAAGAATGAGATGCTCAATCCCACAGCCAGCTTCAAGGACCGCGGCACGGTCGTGTCCGTCCATATGGCGAAGTCCCAGGGCCTGCGCCGCATCGGGACCGTGTCCACGGGCAACATGGCTGCTTCGACAGCCGCCTACGGGGCACGGGCCGGGATGGAGACATTTGTCCTGGTCAAGGAAGACACGACCAAGGAAAAACTCCTCTCTGCGGCCGCGCCCGGAGCCCGGGTGGTGAAGGTCGAGGGGGACTACGGAGAGCTGGGCCGGCAGAGCTTCGCCCTGGGGAAAAAGCATGGCATCTATTTCATGAACTCTGTCGATCCGTTCCGAGTGGAGGGGTACAAAGCGACTGCTTTCGAGATCTTCGAGGAGTTCCAACCTGGGAATCCCGGATCCATTGTCGTCCCGGTCAGCTCCGGAGGACACCTCATAGGCCTGATGAAGGCCTTTGTGGAGCTCAAGGAACAGGGGCTATGTACAGATCTTCCCTCCTTCTTCGGTGTTCAGGCCAGAGGATGCGCCCCGATCGCCCGGGCCTTTACGGAAGGCAGCCTCCGCTATAGGGAGTGGGGAATCCCCTCGACCGTGGCACAGTCCATCTCCAATCCCGCCCCCCCGGGGGGAAACCTCGCACTCCGGATGATCCGAGAGTTGGGAGGAGAGGTTCTAGCGGTCAGCGATGAAGAGATACTCTCGGCCCAGAGGCTCCTGGCCGAAGAGGAAGGCCTGTTCTGCCTGCCGGCCTCTGCCACGACACTGGCCGGAGTGCTCGATCTGCAGGGGCGGGGCCGATTGGCCTCCGGCGAACCGGTCGTGCTGGTGGCCACGGGGTCAGGGCTTAAAAACCTACGGGTCTTTCCTGCAAAACATGGGCATGTGTATGCCTCAAGCCTGCCGGACCTCGACAGGCTGATCGCCTCGCTGACAGGCTTATCGATTTCCGTAAAGAACACAATCGAATAGAATCCCGGTTATTCCCGTATAATGAGTATGGAAACAGTATTTTCTCAAACCTATCTGTGATAGGATTGTTTCATACCAATTCACGTGTCAGGAGGTTTATATGGCAAACGACTTTCCTCAACTGGATTTCAAGATGCCCAAGATCAATCCCGGTCTTCTCAAGATCGGCGTCGTTGGAGTGGTACTGATCATCGTGCTGGCCACGGCGTTCTACCAGATCGCCCCGGAGGAGATGGGGGTCATCCTGCGCTTCGGTAAGTTCGTGCGCACCACCGAGCCCGGGCTCCACCTCAGGCTTCCTCTGGGGATCGAGGTGCTGAGCAAGGTCCCTGTCCAGCGCCAGCTCAAGATGGAGTTCGGCTTCAGGACCACGGATCCGGGCATCCGCACCGAGTACCGCGTGACCCCGGATGCGCGGCGAGAAGCCCGCATGCTGACAGGAGATCTCAACGTCGTGGATGCCGAATGGATCGTGCAGTACAAGATCAAGAACGCCTACAACTATCTCTTCAAGATCCGGGATGTCAACAGTACCTTCCGGTACATGAACGAGGCTGTGATCCGCGAGATCATCGGAGACAACTCCGTGGACGAAGTCATCACCGTCGGCAGGGCCCGCATCGCCATGGAAGCCAAGGAAAAACTCCAGGCGTTATGCGACATGTACGAGATCGGCATCGAGGTCAACCAGCTGATCTTCCAGAATGTGGATCCTCCGGAACCTGTCCAGCCCTCGTTCAACGAGGTCAATGAGTCCCAACAGCAGAAGGAACGCAAGATCAACGAAGCCTGGTCAGAGTACAACCAGGAGATTCCCAAGGCCGAAGGAGAGGCCGAACAGATGATCCGTGCCGCCGAAGGCTATGCCATGGCCCGGGTCAACAACGCCCATGGAGACGCGGAGCGGTTCAAGTCGATCTACCGGGAATACGCCAGGGCTCCCCTGGTTACTCGAAAGCGCCTCTATCTGGAGACCATACTCGAAATCATGCCCCAGATCGAGAAGAAGGTGATCTTCGACGAAAACCAGAAGAACCTCCTGTCCCTTCTCAATCTCAATAAGGAGGTGATAAAATGAAAGGACAGACCAAACTCATAGTCCTGGGCATCTTCGCCTTCCTATTGATCATCGTGCTGGTGGATGCCATCTACGTCGTATCCGAGACCGACCAGGTCATCATCACACAGTTCGGGGATCCCAAAGGTGGGGCCGTCACCAAGCCGGGGCTGCACCTGAAGGCGCCCTTCATCCAGAAGTCCAATTATTTCGAGAAGCGCTGGCTCGAGTGGGACGGCGATGCCAATCAGCTGCCGACCAAAGACAAGAAGTATGTCTGGGTGGACACCTATGCCCGCTGGCGCATCAAAGACCCGCTGCTCTATTTCCAGCGCGTGCGCGACGAGCGCGGAGCCCAAACCCGGATCGACGACATCATCGACGGCCAGACCCGGAACGCGGTGGCCAGCTTTGACATCAACGAGGTTGTGCGCTCCACCAACCGGAAATTCGAGCAGACGGAAGAGACCATGATCCTCGAAGCGCAGGATGCGATCCCCGATATCGAGGTCGGACGGAAAGAGATCGCCCATATCATCCTGGTTGAATCCTCCAAGATCACCCCGGAATTCGGGATCGAGCTCATTGATGTCCAGATCAAGAGGGTCAACTATGTGGACGAGGTCCAGGAGAGGGTCTTCGAACGGATGATCGCTGAGCGCCAGAGGATCGCGGCCAAATACCGCTCTGAGGGAGACGGGAGCAGCGCCGAGATCCGGGGACAGAAAGAGCGGGAGCTCAAACGCATCCAGTCGGAGGCGTACCGGACCGCCCAGGATCTCAAGGGAAAGGCAGACGCAGAAGCCACCCAGATCTACGCAGTGGCCTACAACCTGGATCCGGAATTCTACCAGTTCACGAAGAGCCTGGAAACCTACCGCACGATCATGGACAAGGAGACCTGGCTGCTGCTATCCACAGATGCGGAGTTTCTAAAATACCTCAAATCGTCCCGCAAGTAAGCCCGGGAATCCCCTAAGGGACTTTCGGGAAGAACAGATTTGGATGAGAAAGGCCCGGCAGTCTGCTGGGCCTTTCTTTTTCAGGCACCGAGCCAGCGGGAGACAGAATCTTAAATCGACAGGATCTGTCTCAGACGCCCCAGCGAGAGGTTCCTTCCTAGTGTTTTCGCCCGGACCTCAGCCAGGCAGGAATTCAGTGAAACGGGATTTATTGGGGAACAGGGCGGGCGTCCCCCCGGTGTGCAGGAACACGACACGGTCTGTCGGCTTGAAGTATCCCCTGTCCACCAGGTCGAGGAGCGCCACAAAGGCCTTTCCTGTATACACGGGATCAATGAAAATTCCCTCGAGCATGGCCATCCGCCGCACAGCGTCGGCCACGTCCTGATCGACGATCCCGTAACCCTCCCTGATGTACTCATCCAGAACGACTATGTCATCCGCATCCAGCCCTGTATTCAGCCCCAGGATCTTTTCCGTGTCAAGAGCTATGGAGAGCACTTCCCCCCGGAATTTTTTGGCCTCTTCGATAACGCTGATTCCCAGGACCTTGGTGCCCTGACCCAGGACCTTCGCGGCCACGGCCAGGCCGGCTTGAGTGCCTCCCGAGCCTGTCGCATGGATGATGTAGTCAATGGGGGCCACTCCCTCCTGCTCAGTCTGATCGTGCATCTCCAGGAGGGCGTCCACATAGGCCAGTGCTCCCAAGGGCCGATCCATGTCCCCTCCCGGTACTGACCCGCCCACTGGAGCCACATAGGGCGTGTGCCCCCATTCCCGGACCTCGTTGATGGCCTCTTCCAGGGCTTCTTCCAGGACCGCCTCATCGATGAACTTGCCTGGGCCCCCGTCCCGGATGCGGATGCGGGCCCCCAGGATATGGTCCAGGAGGAGGTTGCCGTCGAGCTCGTCGGGAAGGTCATGTGTCTTGAACAGGAGCAGCAGGGGAATCACGCCGAACAGCCGGGCCGCGGCTGCCGTCTGTAGGCACCAGTTGGACTGCAGGCTGGCATAGGTGATGACTACGTCCGCCTTCTTGGCCAGGATATCAGGGATGATGTATTCCAGCTTGCGGGACTTGTTCCCCCCAAAGCCCAGCCCGGTCATGTCCTCGCGTTTGACGAAGATCTCAGGGCCGGACAGCTCACGCGTGAGGCGCTCCAGCTTCCGGAACGGCGTTGGGGAATGGATCAGCTCCACACGAGAAAACCCCTCCAGCCGTGCCTTTAATTTCTTGGGAGTCAGGCTTTGACCATTTTGATTATCCATCTCCTCCTCCATATATCGCGATGCGCTAAATAAATCAAGTGGATCATACAAAAACTGAATTATTCACGGGCCAAGATTGGTGCAGCAACAAAGAAGTGGCGCATGAGCCGTAGTTATCTACGGCGATTGGGCCGCGATGAAGTTGATGTGCTGAGATCGGCGCGCCCGAAGGGTAAGAATTGCCGATTTAAATCAATCCTCTATTCCGCTTTTTTTATAAGTATCGGCAATTCTTATGAATAATTCAGGTCAAAACTTGGATTTGGAGATACGAAGCTCTCTAATTTTTCCAGACGCCCACTTGCTGACGTTGTCGCCGTAGTAGTAGAAGATGGGGATGGTTAGCAGGATGAAGATCGTGGACGTGAGCAGCCCGCCCACCTGACACAGGGCCAGAGAAGACCAGAGATGCTGCTTCCCCTCCCCGATCTGCATGAGGACTAGCGGGAGCATCCCCAGCACAGTGGTGCTGGTGGTCAGGAAGATGGGGCGGATCCGCTCCCGCGCGCCCTCCACCACTGCCTCCAGGATGGGCATCCCCTGCCGCCGCTTCAAATTGATGTGGTCGACCAATAGAATGGAGTTATTGACCACGATGCCTCCCAGCAGTATGACCCCGATGTAGGCCGAGGAGTCAAAAGAAAGGTCTGCGACTACGAAGGCCACGAACACTCCTATCAGAGCCAGAGGCACGGCCAGCAGGATGTAAAACGGCTGGAGAAACGACTCGTACAATGAGGACAGGATCATGAAGATGACGATCAGGGAGAAGATGATGGCGAATCGGATCTGTCCCTTTTCCTCTGAGGTCATGAAGCGGTCGTCTTCCATTGTGGCCTTGAATCCCGGCGGCAGCTCCAGTTTTTCGAATACCGCCTCGCGGAAGCGTTCACCGGCCTTGTAGGGGCCACGAAACTCCCACATCACCGTCATCTGGAACTGCTGGTCTTCACGATCTATGGAACCGGCGATGGGCTGCTCGGACAGCACCGCTACCTCGCCCAACCGCATGAGCTCGCCGTTGCGTGTCGTCAGCATCACGTTCTGGAGTTCCTTCAGGTCCATGCGCTCGGCCCGAGGGGATTTGATGGAAAATTCCAGCTCCCTCCCCCCGATGTTGGCCTTGATAGGCCAGGTCATGCGCCCCCTGATCATGGTCTGGATCTGGGCATACAGGTACTGCGGATCGATGTCGTATTTGCGCATGGCCTGCTTGTCGAGCTTGAGTACATATTCGAAAGATCCCTCACCCCACCACCAGCCGAAGCGGCTGGAAATGGTCCGCGTGTCCTTGATGCGGGGATTACGCGTAAGGGTACGCTCCAGGTTGGCGGCGATCTGCTTGAGCTTTTTAAGGTTGTAGCCGAAAAACTTGATGCGGGAGTCATAGAATGTCCCGCCTCCGATCCCGGAATAATATCCCTGAGGATCGAACCCCTGGATGCGGATATTGATGCCGGCAAAATTGGTAGCCAGCTGGATAAGCTCCTCCTTGAGCAGGTAGGGGCGGTAGGACATCTCGATCTCGGAGGGGAAGCTGATCACGGTGTAGGCCCGCTCGTCAAAGACTTGGGTATTGACCTCCATTTCAAAGGTGTTCTCCAGGATCTTGTCCTCGAACTGCCGGATCACCTCGTCAGTGCGTTCCACATCGGCGCCCGCCGGCAGGCCCACAGACACGACCAGACGCTCCTCCTGGTACCATGAAAAGAACTCACCCAGCGTGACCTCGGCTCGGAACCATTTGTAGGAACCCATGAAGATGAGCACGATGACGATTATGACCTCGATAGGATGCCGGATCAGGAATCCCAGCAGCCGAGCGTAGAGCTTACGGTAGCGTTCCTTGCGCTTCTTCACGGCCGTCTTCATGAGCCGGGGAGTCAGCGCGGGGATCACAGAGAAGGATACCAGCAGCGAAGCGGCCAGGGCCACACTTATCACGATGGCCATGGGTAGGTAGACCAACCGCATTCGGCCTTGAAAGTAGGCGATGGAGAAAAACACGCTCATGGTGGTGAGCGTGGACGCGAAGATCGGCAGGAACACTTCGCGCGAGCCCTGGATGGCGGCCTGGATGGGAGACACGCCCTTTTCCCGGACTCGCAGGACGTTCTCGAACACCACGATGGAGTTGTCCACGAACAGCCCAAAGCCAAGGGCCAGCCCCCCCAGAGTCAGCATGTTCAGCGACGTGTTGGTGAGATAGACCAGGTTGAAGGTCAGCACCACGGAGAAGACGATGGAAGACAGGACCAACAGAGAGGGCTTAATGGACCGCAGGACCAGGAAGATGAGGACAAATATCACGGCGATGATGATCCCAACCAGGAGATAGATCTTGTCGAGGTACTTCCGAATTTCCTTGCTCTCGTCGTCGGTGTTGCGGAAAACCAGGTCTACAGGGAGATCCTTCTTTAGCTCCTCCAGGCGCTTCTTGACAGCGCGGGATACACCCAGTGTGCTCAGCCCTTTTTCCTTGTGGACCGTGAGGCTGATGGTGGGCTGGCCGTTGATGCGGTGGATTTGCCGAATGTCATGGAAGGATGGCTCCAGCCGTGCCACGTCCCTGAGTTTAATGGCGTTCGCGCCCACCTTGGCGATGATGGTCTCTCCCATCTCCCTCAGGCTGGGGATGGGATTGGAGAACTTGAAGAGCAGCTCGCGGCTCCCCTTATTGACCGTGCCCGCGGGGAAGATACGCACGCGGTCCTGGATGCGTCCGATCACGGTGTACGGATGGATCCCGAGGCTCTGGAGCTTATCTTCATCGAGAACCACGCGGATCTCCGGATCGGACCCGCCCATGACCACCACATCGGAAACCCCCTTGACAGAGCCGATACCGAACTCCATCTTGTCCTTAACCAGCTCCCGCAGCTTCTGTAGAGAGAAATCTCCGGAGATGGTGTACTGCAGGAACGGGCGCGTGCTGAATTCCTCTGGGACATAGGACGTGATCTGAGGCCGCACCCCGTAGGGTAGCTCCTCCTTGAGCTCCGCCAATTTTTCGCGCAGAGCCAGGCGTGCAAACTCCATGTTGGTCTTGCGGACGAACTCGATGGTGATGGAGGAGGACCCGATCCGCGATGAGGACATGATCTTGTGCACTCCCTTGACAGTGGACGCCTTTTCCTCGATGGGTGCAGTCAGCTCGGTCTGAATGATCTCAGGAGGCATGCCGTGCCACCCGGTCGTGATGGTCAGTTCAGGAAACTCTTCCGTCTGTACCGGCATCTCCACGGGGATGTTCATGAAGGAATACACACCCAGGACCAGGAACGCCATAAACACCATGGCGGTGGCGATGGGCCGCTCAACAAAGATCCTCATGACTCCGAACCCCTCTTTTTCTCCGCGATCTCATAGGCCATCGGGATCAGGATCAACGTCAGGAAAGTGGCCAGCATCAGCCCCCCGATGACCGATATGGCCAGAGGCTGCTGAAGTTCTGAGCCCTTCCCCAGTCCCAATGACATGGGAAACAGCCCCAGGGTAGTAGTGACAGTGGTCATGAGGATGGGGCGCAGCCGCACCCGGCTGGCCTGCATGATGGCCTCCCGTACTCCCATTCCGCTTCGGCGCAGCTGGTTGGTGTAGTCGACCTTGACGATGGCATCGTTCACCACGATCCCGGCCAGCATCACCATCCCGATGACGGAGATCACGTTCAGGGACTGCCCCGTGATCAAGAGCGCCCAGATGGCGCCGCACAATCCCATGGGCAGGGTGAACAGGATCAAGAGGGGGTGCTTCAGCGATTCGAACTGGGCGGCCATGATCATATAGACCAGGAGGGCGGCCAGTACAAAGGCGAAGATCAGGCTCTGGAAAGAACGCTGCATTTCCTCCTGTTCCCCGCTGAAGACCACGCGGTATCCCGGAGGCAGCTCCAGTTCGGAGATCTTTTCCTCGACCTCCGGCACCACCTGGCTGATCTTTTTTCCGATCAGATTTGCGGTCACCAGGACCTCCCGCTGCTGGCTTTCTCTCCGGATCTCTTTGGGGCCCCGGGCGATCTCATAGCTCACCAGTTCCCGCAGCGGGATGAGCATTCCCTGGTGCGAATACTGCTCATCCAGAAGCGTATCGATGTTCTCCCGGACATCCTCATCCAGACGAACCAGGATGTCGAACTTCTTTTCCAACTCCTTGAACTCGGAGGCGATCCGGCCCCCCACGGCATTGGTGAGATAATTCCCCAGGGAAGCGGGGAAGATTCCGTATTTTTCTATGGCCTGTTTGTTGATGCTGACCAGAAATTCCGGTTTGCCCTCTCCCAGGTTGGTGGTGATGTCGGTGATCCCTTCTATGCCTTCCAGCTTGACCACCAGCTGTTCCGCCAGGATCCGGAGCCGGTTAAGATCATCGCCCTTGACCTTGAGCCCGACCTCCGCCGTGCTGAACGCCATGAGCTGTGACAGGGTGGATTGCTCTTTGATCAGGGAAAACGTCATTCCCGGAACAGCAGACATCCGCTCCCTCAGATCCTCCATCAGGGAATTGACACTTTTCTCATCAAAAGCCTCGATATAGATCTTGGCCGAGTTGAGGGAAATGTCCGGATTCAAGGCCTCCATCCCGCTTACGATGCCGATCTGGGAGAAGGAGGCCTTGACCGACTTCTGGTTCTTCAGCCAGTTTTCCAGCGTCCTCACAATGTCTGAGGTCTGTTCCATGGAATAATCGACCGGTGTCTTGAGATTGGCCTCGAAGGCCACAGCCTCGGGTTTGGGCATAAGCTCCCTGGGAATGCGGGAGGCGGCATAAACCGTGATCGCCAAGAAGATCAGCGACCAGAAGATGACGATCCCCTTGTGGGACAGACTCCACTCCAGCGCTGCGTGATAGCGTTTCTCGAACCGAGCGAACAGGGCATTATAGCCCTTGAACACAGCCTTGATGATCGGCTTGAAGGGCAGGCTCAGATAGTGCAGGAGCAGGAGCAGCAGCTGGCTCAATAAGCTGAAGATCAGGTTGAGTACGAAGAAGATCCCTTTAGGGACATTGTAGAGGAACCAGCGCAGGCCCCGGAAGGGAAGCAACAGGATGTTCTTTTTTGGGGGCCTGGGCCCCGAGTTGGCACCGGTGGCCGCCTCAGCCGGGGCCTGAGGAGTCCGGGGCTTCAGCTCGACATCGATTTTGCGGGAGGCCAGCATGGGGAGCAGTGTCAGGGACACGATCAGGGAGGAGAGCATGGCGAAGGTCACGGTCAAGGCCTGATCCTTGAAGAGCTGCCCCGCCACCCCGTGCACATAGATGACCGGCAGGAACACAGAGATGGTGGTCAGGGTCGATGCGGTCACCGCCATCCCGACCTCCCTGGTTCCCGCCACCGCGGCATCGAACAGGTTCTTCCCCAGAGACCTGTGGCGGAAGATGCTCTCCGACACCACGATTGAGTTGTCCACCAACATCCCGATCCCCAGTGCCAGGCCCCCTAAGGACATGATGTTGAGGGTGATATCACGGTAAAACAGGAGGTTGAAAGTGGCGATGATGGAGATGGGGATGACCACGGCGATGATCATGGGGGTTTTGAAGTCCTGCAGAAAGACAAAAAGCACCATGAACGCCAGGATTCCTCCCATCAGGATGGAATTCCGGACCGAAGAGATGGCATTTTCGATATATTTAGCCTGTTCCGATACCACCAGGACCTCGATACCCGGATTTTCCGCCTGGATCTCCTCCAGTATCTCACGGGCGAGCTGTGTCACCTTCACCGTATTAGCGCCCGACTCCTTACGAACCAGGATGCCGATGCTCTCCCTCCCGTTGAGTCGGGTGATTCCCTGCCGTTCCTTGATGGAATCCCTGATTTCGGCCACGTCCTTCAGGCGGATGACACCGCGCGCTTGAGTGGTTTTGATACTGATCTCGCCGATCTCGCTGAGCTCCTCGAACTCCCCTACCACACGCAGCGCATAGCGAAACCGGCCCTTGTTGATGGTCCCTCCCTGAAGATTCTGGTTGAAGGCATCGATGCGGTTGGAGATCTCCTCGATGGTCAAACCATAGAGAGTGAGGTAGCGGGGATCGATCTCGACCTGGATCTCGCGTTCGACACCGCCCGCTATCTCGGCGGAACCGATTCCCTCGATCTGCTCCAACCGGGGTTTGACCAGTTCCTCCGAAAACTCCTTGAGCTCCAAAAGGGACCTCTCCCCTGAGATGGATAGGATCATGATGGACTTGCTCTGCGGATCGAATGGGATGATGGTCGGATCATCGGCCTGATCGGGCAGCTGAACCCCATCCAGGGCCTCCCGGGTGTGCAGCATGGCAAAGTCCATATCGGTACCCCAGGCAAATTCCAGGGTCATGTACGAAAATCCCTCCTTGGAGACGGACTCCACACGCCGCAGACCGGGGATGCGGCTCACGGCCGCCTCCAGGTCATCCGTGATGATGGTCTCGATCTCTTCAGGTGCCACGCCCTGGTACTGCGTGACCACCGACAAACGGGGATAGCTGATGTCGGGAAGCAGGTCGACGCTGAGCTCCCTCAGGGAGACAAAGCCCAGCAAAACAATGGCGACATAGAACATCAATGTCGTGACTGGCCTCTTGGCGGTGATTGACGTGATCTTCATGTTTTCCTAATCCTCTGCATGGATCTGTATGGGGCTTTCATCTTTCTATACCACAGTTATGGTAAAATCCAGATCGTTTTATTATATATACGCCTCTCCATCCCTAAATGCTAATACGGTTTATCTCCACCAGAGTTGTCTGGCGTTCGTCCTCTCTCTCTAAAACCCTGCACGGGGAGGGAGCGTTGCCTTAAAACCGACTGAAACACCGGTGTTCGCTCATTTAAGGGACGGGAAGAGCTTCGGGGGGCGTCTGTGCCCCGTAGCCTGTTCATACGCATAGCCCAAACGAATGAGCCCGCCCTCGTCCCAGGGCCGACCCAACATCTGAAGCCCTACGGGCAGGCCTTGAGAGGTGAACCCCATAGGAACAGTGATGGCCGGCTGCCCGGTGTGGGGGGCGATCTGGGGGCTGTTGTTCCCGTGCGGGCTCTTCCGGTCGCCGATTTTGCGGGCCGGGTTATTCCAGGAGGGGAATATCAGCGCATCGATCTCATGTCTGTCCATGGCGGCCAGGATCGCATCCCTGAAAGCGGCATGAGCCCCAGACCGAGCAGAACGATATACAGGGCTTTGCGTAACATTCCCTCCTCCCTTGGACCGGGCATCATTCATAGGGCTGCAGGCTCAACATCACCGCTGCCGGTGCTTCCTCATACAGGATCCGGGTCTTCTTGTACAAAAACAGGTGCAGGTAGACTCTGATGCCTGTAAGTAGAATCAGGACAGCACCGAAAAAATACGGAAACGCGGCCGGCCGGCGCAGCAGTGCAGCTTCCACATCGGTCAGGATGAATACATAACCCAGGAAAGCCAGAATATAGGCCAGCCAGAAGAGCTGAATGCGCTCCTGCCCCGGGAGATAGGAACAGGTAAAGGGGATTTTCCTCTGCTTCAGAAAAAGGACTTCCATGAGGACGATCGAGACCGCACAGCCGTACGTGCAGTGATAGAGGGCCGTGACCGGATCCCAGATATAAGTATAAAAGATACCGAGAAGAAAGAACAGCGGAATCAGGCCCCGGAACAGGATGACCTTACGCAGCGAGGAAAAATAGTGGTGTTTGGCCCGGCCCTCTGTCAGTCGAAAGATCCAGTTCGCCTCATACACCGAGGGGATCTGAGACACACCGCGGATCCCGATCAGGAGGAAGAAGCTCAGGATGAGCGGAGCGGCGAGGAGGGATTGGCTGGGACGGGCCCCTTGGCTGAGGGCCTCTGGATGAGGAAGAACCAGGACCAGGATCAGCCCCAAGGCCACGGCCAGGAAGCTGGCCAGCCGCACTTTATGGAACATGCTCTGCCTCAGAGTCTGCTCGATGAAATAAAACACCGCCCTCTGCACGGGGTGAGGCAAAAATACCGCATCGAAGGCCGCCCGGAAGCGGGAGCGCAGGCCTTTGAAATACGGCCGCGAGGCTCTGCTGGCAGCCATGTGTTTCAGATAGCGCTGGTAGCCCAACCCCATAGTAACATAGAAAAGCCCAACTGTGGCGACGAGTGAGAGGACGGCCAGGGGGACAAAGGGCCGGAAAAAGGCGTCGCTGTTTCCCAGTAGGGTTTCGTACAGTCCCGTGAACCACATGGGAGGGAACAGGAAGAGAAAATCGGCATTGCGGGCCTTGAGTTCGAGGAACGAATCGAAGGAGGGTACGAACAGGGTCGTCCCTGTCACGTACATGCCCAAGAAAAAGATATAGGCGGCCAGGAAAGCCGACCGGATGTAGACGGAGAGGCGGCGGAAAAGCCGAACCCCGAGGATGTTCATGAGCAGGCCGATCACCAGCACATTGAAAAAGAAAAAGAAAAATACGGCCGCAAAGTTGGCCACGAGATGCGCACCCATAAAACTCAGCCCATAGGAAAGGCTTTTCGACTGCCATTTGACCAGATAGAAGGCATGGGTGAAGACCGCGATCGCGTTGATGGCAACGGCAAACAGGGACACGAAAAGAAACAGGCTGGCAAACTTGGCCAGGAACAGGGTGCGGATCTTGACCGGGAGCGGGATGAGGTTCGCATAGTCGCGCGTATCAGGGAAGATGACATCCCACTCGAACACGGCGATGAAACCGATCAGCAGCATGAAGAATGTGGTCACATAGCACTTTTCCACCCAGGAGGTTCCCTGGTCCTCAAGAAGGGCATATCTGAACAGCATGACATTGGACACATGTCCGCAGAGCACGGCCAGGAAGGCCTGGGCCCCGATGACCTTCTCCTGCATCTGGTCCCCGAACGACACGACATCGTTGTGAAAAAGACGCAGGTAGAAATGCCGTGTGAGGACCAAAAAATGCTTCAGGTCGCCCCGGACCGAGCAGATCAGAGACTCCCTGAGTGCCATGCGCATCTCAGCATCCCTCGGGGCGGATAGCGGCCAGGATCTCCCGGGCCTTGGCCTCTGTGTCTTCCTTGACCACCAACTGACTGAAGATCTTCTCCAGGTTGGGCAGCTGCATCAACTTCCTCAGGTTCTCGACGGAGTCATCCGCTACGATCGACCCCTTGTGGATGATGATGGCCCGGGAACACACCTTTTCCACCACTTCGAGGACATGAGACGAGTATATGATGATCCTTCCGGATCCGGCCAGCATCCGGACCAGATCCTTGATGACCAGGCCGGTGGTCACGTCGAGTCCGGACAGAGGTTCGTCCAACAGCAGAATCTCTGGATCGTGAAGCAGCGCAGAGGAGATCAACACCTTCTGGACCATTCCCTTGGAATAGGACGAGATGGCCATGTCCATCTCCATGGAGAGCTGGAACGATGCCATCAGCTCCTTGATCCTGGGCTTGAGTATCCGCTCCGGGATCTGCCGCAACCGGCCCACCATGAGCAGGTAATCAAAGCCGGAGAGGTGGGGATAGATCTCCGCATTTTCCGGCACATATCCAATCCTCTGCTTATAGGAATACAGATTTTTGGAGATACTGGTTCCCCGGTATTCGATGGCACCCGAGGTGGGCTCCAGCAACCCGGCCAGCATCTTGATGGTGGTCGACTTCCCGGCCCCATTGGGCCCAAGGTATCCGACGACCTCTCCTGGTTCTACTCGGAAGCTGACTTTTTTAACAGCAGGATAGATGGAATATTTTTTGGTGACCTCGCGCAGTTCCAGCATGGGGCGCGGCCTCCTCATGCCGCATCACCCTATATACCGCGTTCGCGAGGATTTATTCCAGCTCGACTTCCCAGATACGGGCGGTGCCGTCTTCACCAGCCAGCGCCACATACCGGCCGCTGCTGTGGAAGTCGACGGAACGGACGGCGTCACCCGAGGCATGACGGACAGTCATCACCCTCGTCCCCTCGCCGGCTACCCAGATCACGGCCCGGCCGTCACCTCCAGTCACGATGTACTTACCGTTGGGACTGAAGGCGGCGGCATGGAACGCCTGCCCACCGATATTCTGGATGAGTTTGCCGTTGTCGGCATTCCAGACCTTGGCCGTGTTGTCGACACTGGCCGAGACCAGGCGGACACCGGTGTGCGTGAACTCGACACTGGAGACGGCACGCGTATGACCGCTGAACTCACGCACTTTGTCTCCTGAATTCACGCGCCAGAGAGTCAGTCCGCCGTTGGTGCTGCCCACGGCGAGGCGCCGGCCCTGAGGATGGAAGGCCACGGAATAAACCCCCTGCGAGGCGATCTCAATGCTCCGGAGCTCTTTTCCATTGGAGGCCTGCCAGATCTTCACGGTCCCGTCATCGCTGCCCGTGGCCACAAGACTGCCGTCCGGGCTGAAAGCCGCGGTGAGAACCGCTTTGCTGTGGCCCTGCAGCACCTGGAGCTGGTTCCCGCTCCCGGCCTGCCAGATGCGGGCCGTAGCGTCCCCCCCGGCCGTAACCACGCGCCTGCTGTTGGGGCTGAAATCCGCTGCAAACACATTCCCGGAATGGCCGCGGAGTGTGCTGGTCAGTTTGCCCGAGGGAAACTTCCAAACCCTGGCTGTCCGGTCAGCCGAGGCGGTCACCACAGAGCTTCCGTCCGGGCTGAACCGGATGCCGTACAAGCGCCCGCTGTGGCCGGACAGGTTTTTCACGACCTGCTTCTGCTTCTCGGATGCGGCTGGCCCGGACAGGATCTTGAGCTCGGTCAGCACCGCCCAGTCCTTGTCGGCTGAGTTGCCGGCATTGAGGACCAGCATCAGCGTACCTGTCTGGCCGGCAAACTGCTCCAAGCTGCATTCGCCTCGGGCAAGCTGCCGGTCATAACGGACCTGCAGCGTGTAGATCGTCTGGGAAGGGCTGCCCAGCTGGGTGGTCGCCCGCACACGCCTCTCTCTCGCACCTTCCCGGACCCCTGCATGCAGGAAGCGCACGCCGATAGATACGCCGTCGGTCCCGGCAGCGCCCTGATTGAATCCGGCAGTGAAGACCAATTTGGGATCGTTCTCTGGGATGGTAAGGTCGTCGAATCCGCCATAAACAGCCCCGTCACTCTTCCAGGGCGGATGTATGAACAAAACTCGGTCGTACTTCCGTCCATCCTCCAGGGTGGGATCAGACTCGTACCTGACTGTCCCCTGCTCCTGTTGATCCCGGCCGAAGACCAATGGGTCTCCATCCCTATTGCTCCAGCGGGCCTGAGCCGCCTTCTCCATGAGGTCGATCTCCTGGGAGAGACCCGGGAGCGCTGCGCAGAAGATCCAGAGTATCATAAGAATCCCTAGTTTTTTAACCATGGCTTTTTCTCCCTTCAATACGCTGTTCAGTTGGATCTTCCATACTATAACAGATTCCAGATGTCATGCGTATAGGATTGAGGTATAATGGATACGATTCAGAGGAAGACAAACATGTTCAGAGCGGCATCTGCCCTGGTTCTCGCGCTCACTGCCCTGGCATTCGTTCACTGCGCCGGAACGGCCCAGCCTGAAGTAACACCCCAGGAACTCGCCCAGTACAACCTGCGGCTCACAGAAGCCGACAGCCTCATGTCGACCTATAACTATGTCAACATGAGACGGGCCTTTGCCATCTATGGAGAGCTCCTCCCTTTTCCCGCCTTCAAGCAGAAGACGGGAGAGCGGTTCCTCGAAGCCGCCCTGGTGCTGGCCCTGAGGGAACGCGAGATAGGGATCACGGATCCCGATGTTCTGCAGCAGGCCAGCGCCTTGATCCTATCGGCCCCCTATCTGGAAGGATTCCGGAAATATGTAGAGATCGTAGACCACATACCTGTCAACACCAAAGGCATCACGGGCGGAGACGCTCAGAGCGACGAGAGCATGGACGACTATTTCGAGTGGGTCAAAGAGAACGTAGACAATATCAACACCCACCTGAAGCAGAACTCCACCTCCTCGGATCTTCTCGCCTATCTCTACATCTCGTTCCACGGCACCTATTCGCACCGCTTCCCAGAACAAGACGACATGACCACGCTGGGGAATCTGTTCCCGGTCTCTCCTCTTATCCGGTTCAAGCTCTCCATCTACCCCCTCCTGGATGACCGGGGGCTTAAGGGAATCCTGGATGCGGATCCCGAGTTTTATGAGGCGGAGCTGTTCCTGGGTGACGTGGAGATGCAGGGCGGCAATGTCCTCTCGGCTGAGAAGAGGTACCTCAACACCAATGAACACATCCCGAGGTCTACCTCAGCCGTCATCTCGCTGGCCAACGTCTGTTTCCACATGGAGGAGTTCGACCGGTGCCTGGAGTACAACGAGAAGGCCCTGGAGCTGGCCCCCCGGTACCGTGACGCCATCCTGGGCAAGGCCATGTGCCTGGGCTACCTGGGCCGTCACGAGGAGTCCATGATAGAGCTTCAGAAGATGATGGAACTGGGCAGCTATTATATCGGAGAATCCTATTACTGGATGGCCTGGAACCTCAATGAGCTGGGGCGCATCGAAGAGGCTCAAATCCCTATCGAGAAGGCCAAAAATTATCTAATCGGCCACTATGAAGTCATGCTTCTGGCCGGCCTGGTTGCCTATCAGCAGGGGCGGCTGGAGGATGCCGAACAGGACCTCACAGAGGCCCTGGATCTCAACAGCTTCGAGTGTGAGGCGGCCTACTATCTGGGAAAGATCCATGCCGACCGGGAGGAGTGGTCCGATTCCGGAATCCTTTTCGAAAAGGCGGCGAGCTGCAACGATCAGGTGGAGAGGGCCCTGAGCTTCAAGATCAGGGAGATTGAGAAATCTCCCATGTCTGAAGCGCGGAAACAGAAACACATCCGGAAAAAGAAGGCTCAGATCCTGCAGACGACCCGCACCAAGGCAACAGCCTATTACAATGCCGCCGCAGGCTTCTTCAACGCCAAGATGCGGGACAAGGCCATGGCCATGGCAGAAAGGGCGGCAGAGCATCCCGTGACCAGAGAAAAAGCGCAGAAGCTGATCAAGGCCATCAAGCAGTAGGCTTCCGGATCTTTTCTGGGACTCCCAGACATCCGGTTGTAAACATACTTTACATCACCTCCATTCCTATTCTCTTATGCCCCCCTTGTTCATGGGGAAGACCCTACAAGGCACGTTTATTGCAGTCAGTCAGATGGTAACGGGAATAATCTTCGATTCCAGCTGTATCTAAAATGGGAGCGAGAATGAGCCAGAATGAAAGCGAAGAGGAACGAATGCTCATCGTAAAAGCCAAAAACGGTGATTCAAGTGCGTACGAGTCGCTGGTGCGGAAATATCAGAGGAGCATCTATTATCTCTGCCACCGCATGACCGGAGCCCATCAATCCGCAGATGACCTCTCTCAGGAGACTTTCGTCAAGGCTTATTTCGCCCTTCCCAAATTCAACGAGGAGATGAGTTTTTTTGCCTGGATTCGAAAGATTGCCGTCAACAGTACCCTGAACTATCTGAAACTCAGGAAAAGGGAGAAACCGCTGGTCGAGAACAATCACTCCGATACCGGCAATCCCGGCTCTTATGCTGCGATGCCGGAACAGAAGCTTGAACAGAAACGCATGGAACAAACGTTCCGGGATGCGCTTCACACTCTCCCGGCAGACCAGAGGGCCATCTTCATCCT
>JAUWTO010000199.1 GCA_030614685.1 Candidatus Aminicenantota bacterium | reverse complement strand
CCGCGCTCCGGGGTCTGGACAGACAGGACGATGCGGTATATATCCTCATATTCCTGGGCATAGCGGTCGTAGCTGAACTCATCCTGCACATAGAGCAGGATGAGGATGCAGCAGGCGATCCCGATGGCCAGCCCCAACAGATTGATGAAGGAATACCCCTTGTATCTTTTCAGGTTGCGAAAGGCGGTCTTGACATAGTTCAGAAACATGTGCCTGTCCCTTTATCTATCGTCTTTCTTGCTTTTTCTCTGTCTATAAGTATAACGCAGGAGCACTTGGAAAGTTTATGGTTTTCTCTCCAGGAATCCGATGATGCCGGCGAGGAAGATCACCGTGGTCAGAAAACAGGCACCTACACCCAGGAAAAGTGCTCCTCCCAAGTGAGCGAAACCGCGCCAGATGGAAAAGACCAGGGACCCGAAGGCCAGCATGGTGGTCAGCGAGGTTAGCAGCACGGCCTTGCCAGTGCTGGAAAAGATCATCCGGAGCTTCCCCCTGCCCTCAGACTGCAGGCGGTGGACGATGTGAACCCCGTCGTCGATGCCGATGCCCAGGATCATGGGGAGCCCCATGACGTTCATGATCGTGAGTTGCATCCCAAACAGGTGCATGATACCCACCATCCAGAACACCCCCACGGCCAGAGGGATCATGGCCATTAAAGCATAGCCGGGGCTCCGGAAGTCCATCCACAGCAGCAGGAATACGATCCCCAGGGTCAGCAGCACAGCATTGCGGCCGTCCTGCCCGATCACCTCGATCAGCGCCCTGAACACAGGGGGCATGCCAGTGGCACGGTCGCTAACCCGCTCCAGGTCACCCACAAAACGCTTCAGGAAAGACGCGTCCGTCCAGACGTTTCCGGCCGGAAACACCGATATCAGGAACTGATCGCGGCGCTCGTTGCTGTAGCGGTCGAGGATGGACTCCGGCAGATCAGCCTGATGTATTTCCCCGGTTCCGGTCATCCGGATCACGGAATCCCGGAAGTAGGGGCCGAAGGCCCGCTGAAAACTGGAGAGCCCCACGGCGAGCTGAGACGGCTCTCCCTCTGCTACCGAATCGAGGAACTGCCGGATCTGGCTGCCGGATTCCGGATTGTCCGGATCTCCCACCAGGGCCTTGCACTTGGTGTCCACCTTGTCCTGGCCCCCCAGGAAGGCCATGTCCTGCATCTCCATAACGTTCTGTTCCAGCCGCTCGATCTCGGAGGCGATGTTCCCAAGCTCGCTCATGGCGACCGACTCGCGCAGCGTTTGCGCCCCGACAATCTCCTGGATCTTACGGATATGGGGGAGGCGTTCCTGCTGCTGGGACGTGGAAGGCAGGTAGAGGGAGATGTCCTCGCTCATGGCGACCGATCCGACCTCCCGGTACTGCTCGGCGATCTCCCGGGATTGGTCCACATCGTCGGACAGGACGAGCGCATAGTCCATGCCCATATCGAATTTCTCCAGTATGACATCCTGAAGCATTATCGAGGTCAGGCCCTTGGGCTCGATGTTCATGTAGTTGTGATCGAAGGTGATCCGCATCCCTGACCATACAAAGAATATCGTCAGGGCCAGACCGCAGGCCAGCGTGAAGACGTAATGCTTGCCCAGCCAGGCGGCCGCGTCTCCCAGGAACCGGAACGTGATGTCTCGCTTGACCGCAGGCAGGGTATCGGAGCCCCTAGCCTGTTTTCGCTCGAGGCGTCGCTCACGGAACACCAGGAGCACTGGCAGGAAGAGCAGCGTGGCGGCCAGGATGGCCAGGAGGCCGGATCCGGTCACCAGGCCCATCTCCTTCATGCCCCGGGAGTGGCTTATGACCAGAGTGAAGAAGGCGCAGGCCGTGGTCAGGGCCCCGGTGATGACACCCTTCCCGCTCTTGAGGAAGGTCTTTTCCAAAGCGACGGCGATGGAATCGCCGGCCGCCCGCCACTCCGTGAATCCGGAAATGAGGTGGATAGAAAAGTCGATCCCCAGGCCCAGCAGGATGACCGCCATCATCGAGGTCATGATATTGAGCTGGCCCACGACCAGAACCGCAATCCCCACGGCCCAGATCAGCCCGACCAGGAGGTTGGCCACGGCCAGGAGAGGAGCCACCCACATCCGGAAGGAAAATATGAGCATGAGCAGGATCGCCACGACGGCGATGACCGTGGTGTAGCCCAGGCTCTGTTCGGAATAGACCATCTCGTCCCGTCCGATGGCAATGAACCCGGTCAGGCCGGCCTCGACATCGGGAAACTCTCGGGACATCTCGCCGTCCAATATCTCCTGAACCATGTCCGTGCCGTCCACCATCAGATCCGTGTCCAGCATGGTGAAGTTGGGGATGGCGTTGAGGATGAGCGCCTGCTTATCATAGGAGAGGAAGTAGGGATCGCCGATCAGGAGCCTGTCTGCCACGGCCTGGATCTCCACATCGGTCAGGGCCTCTCCCCGGACAGCCCTCTGGAGCATCGCCACCAGTCCCTGAATCCCGTCCAGGAACATGACGGCCTGATCCTCCTTTTCCCGTGTGGATATGGATTCCTGCTGTCCCACATACTCCTTTTCCATGGCATTGTTCAGGTTGACGAGCAGCCCGCCCAGGTTGGGATCCTGAAAGATATCCTTGATGTTGTCCAGGTCCTTTTCCTTTATGAGCAGCAGCCCGTGGTCCTTCATGAATTCGACTTCCCGCTTGTAATCCACTCGGCGGAAGAGGTCCATTCCCCGCTCAACGTCGTAGGCGGCAAGGATCCGTGGAGTCAGGGCATCGGCGTACGCCTTGATGCGCCCCTCCTCGCCCTGCACCACCACCACCAGGCTGGTGGCGGAAACGAACTCGTCGATGATGCGGTTGAACTGCACGGTACGGCGGTCCCCGGTAGGCAGGAGGTCGGACCAGCGCATGGCCACCTCAAGGTGCCCGGCCAGGGTACCGAAGATCAGTGTCAAAATTACCACCACAACCAGCATCCGCCAAGGATGGCCAGCATGCCAAAAGGCCAGTTTTTTCAGGAATTTTTCACGCATGGTATCCTCTCTTTCATCTCCGATCAGAAATAGACGCGCAGCCGCAGCAGCCCGCCATGGCCGTTGTTGGCTCCGTAAGCCTTGCCTTCGGATCCGATGCTGAAGCTCAGGTAGGCGAAGAGCTCCACGTTGTCGGATAGGGAATAAAGGGCCGTAGGTGCCAGGGCCATGCTCCCGTCCGAAAGGCTCAGTACATTCTGTACACCCAGATTCAGAAGATCGGTCACAGGGTGCTGCAGGAACGCATAGAACTGATCCTGCGAAACAGCCTTTTGCTCGGCCGTGAAGAAGCGCATCCAGTCGTTCAGGTCGTACTCGCGATAATCGGATTTCCCCAGGGTGTTGCGGTAGTACTCTGCCATGATATAGGTCTGGGAGTCGAAGGTGTAGTCTCCCCCGACCACGAGCTCATAAAAATCGTCGGTCTGCTCCATCCAGTTGTACGCGAACTCGGCCCAGATCCCCAGCCCCAAAAGTTCACCAACGGCGCTGCCGCCCAGCAGACGCCGTTTACCGGGCAGGGCCACAAAATTCTGTGCCTCAGGATCGAAGCGAGTGTAGTCGTGGAACACCCAATAGGACTCGATCAGGTCAATTGTGAAGTCAAAGCGGCCGAATCCCGATTTAAGCTCAATAAGCTTCCCCGACTCTTCCCATCTGGCCTCGGGCGTATACAGGGCCGTGACCGTGGCGCGGCTCCCAGCCGGCACATCCACACGCACCGCATTGTGTCCCGGCTGTTCGTAGGTAGGATCCAGCACGTCCTTGGTGTTGAATACGTCGGTGGGATTCCAAACATACCCGGTCCCGAGGGAGATCTGCTGTTTCCCGGCCGTGAGGTCGAATCCCGAGAAGCTCAGCTTGAGGAAGGCGTTGTCGAGAAAAATCTCGTTCTCGAAGGGGATGACATACAGGGGCCTGGCGGGCTCGGGCACCCGATCCACGATGTCGGAAGACAGGAACTCCAGCACGTTCCACTGCGTCTTGCCGTGATAGGTGATGAAATCGAAGTTGGCGGCAAAGGTGATGTGCTCGGAGAGCGCATACCTGAGGTCGACTCGCAGCTTGTTGGTGAAGAGCTGGTAGTAATCCCGGTTCACGTAGGTCCCCAGGTACTGGGGCTCGTAATACCCGAAGATCTCGAGCTTCTCCTGCGCGGCGACGGGCAGAGCCAAGGCCATAAGGCACAATACCACCAGGCAAAACCGGACCCCCCTCTCGCTCATTTCTTCAACGCCCTTTCCGTAAACATGCTGTCCTCGAGCGGCAGGTTGTAGCGCACCTCCAAGAATTCTATCTCCGACTGAGTATTGTCGTTGCGGTTGGACATGACCAGCCTGAAGGCCGTAGGCAATCCGTCGACGTCCCGGATGTCGCTCTGCAGGAGCTGTTTCAGCAGGCGCTCCGGGTCTTTGTCATCGT
>JAUWTO010000269.1 GCA_030614685.1 Candidatus Aminicenantota bacterium | reverse complement strand
TGCCCGCCTTGAGGACCAGCTCGTCACAGGCCTTTTCCTGTTCCTTCTTGATCATCCGGAATACCAGCCAGCTCAATGGGTTGAACCAGTAGAGGGCCCGGCTCAACCGGGCCAGCAGCATGACCAGGAAATCCCCTCTTTTGACATGGGCCAGCTCATGATACAAGGCCGTAGAACGCTGGCTTTCACTCCAGCCATCGGACCCGGACGGCATCATCACGATCGGTTTGAGGAATCCCCAGGTAAGAGGGACCCGGACCCTGTCATGGCTCAAAAGATGGACCTTCCTCCGGAGGGAAACCGCTGCCAGGAAGCGATAGAGCAGCCGCTTCCAAAGGGAGTCTTCCATGTCCCGCCCTTCGCGTGTCAGACGGACGGCCCCAAACAGGCCCAAGGCCAATCTGGAGAGGAGAAGCGCCAGCCCCGCAAGCCATGCGACAAGCGCCCCAAGGCCGAGAACAGGTTTCATCCTCAAGAGAAATCCACCCGGGAAAGGCCGGGAGGCCCTCCCCGCTGCTTCAGCGCCTGCGAAAACTCCCGATTCAGCCGTATCTGTCTCAAGAGTTTTCGGGGAGACATCCTGATCCCCAACCCTACTCGTACCATCCGAGTGGACGGAACTCCCGATCTGCCAGGTGGGAAGAAGTCCGGTCTCCCAGCCGGTTGTCAAGGACGAAAGGACCGGCAGGAACAGGAGACCGATGAGGAAGAGGGAGAGTACGAGATGCCTGAGTCCGGCCGATCTCTTGCGCAGCAGGAAGGCCAGTACAAGAGCCAAGGCCAGGATCAGGGAGCTCTTGATCAGATACCCGCTGATGAAATCGAGCCAACCGGCTTCAACCAGGGACTGCACGGCTACCTTCCTTCTTTCCTGGCCTTTTCGATGAGTGCCCGGAGGCGCAGGTAATCTTCCTCAGACATGTCATCCTCGGAGATATCCAGCAGCGCCGCCATGACCTCCTCGGTGGAGCCGTTGAAAAACGTCTTCTGGAGGTGGCGCAGGGCGGTCTTGCGTGCCTTTTCCCGGGAAAGCGTGGGAGAGAATACATAGCGGGGGCCGTCCTGTTTATGGCAGAGGTGCCCCTTGTTCTCCAGCACCTTGATGAGGGCCCTCACCGCGGAATAGCTGGGCGGGTTGGGGAGCCGCTCCAGCACCTGGGCGGCGGTAGCCTCCTTCAGCTCGTAGACGATGTCCATGATCTGTCTTTCTCTGCGGCTGAGGTTTGTCTGTCCTTTCATACGCTGCACCTCTCATTTTTGGCTGACAGGCTGTGCTGTTTTTTTAGCATGTTAAAATTTTAGCACTATCTTTTCAGCCTGTCAACACAAATATGTTAATTTTTTAGCACCTCATAATAACATAACGGCCATTTCTTCATCGGGGTTGCACCATGGGAAAACAATTTCATACAATGTTCATTCCTTCTAACTCTGATTGTAGGACTTGCGGGATAAATCTCAGCGGAAAAAAACAAAGTAGGCCCGGGACCAGGCATACGCGTTTGAAATAATGAGAGTTCTCTATCGAAACAGATCGCCGTATTTTCTGGCCATTTCTTCGTACCTTGTCTTGGCCTGCCGCATGATCTTCTGAAAACGGGTGTCCACACGCAGCTTTTTGAAATCCGGGTTATGAAGCAGGTCGAGATAACGGAAGAGATCGCCATTCTGCATCTGCGTAGCCATGATGGCCAACGCTTCATCAGTCATCGCCAGCAGCGCATAAACCTCGAGGCTCTTGTACAATGCCAGGGCCTTCTGTCTGTCCCCCTTTGCTGCATAGAGCTGGGCCTCATATCGGGGTGTCAAACGAAAATCAGGAGCAGACTCCTTCACTCTACCAAAGTGCTCTTGGGCCTCGTCATATTCTCCTTCACAAATCAGATGTTCGGCATAATAGCACAGCGCAAAGGGATTCCTTGGATTCAAAGCCAGAGCCTCCCTTAAATAAGCCCCCGACTTCTCTAAGTTCCCGATCCCCCGGTAGCACCAGGCGATGTTAAACTTCGGCCAGATGTAGAAGGGAGACATCTCGATGACCTTCGTTAGCAGGGGGATGGCCTGGCTGTACAGCCCGAGCTGATAGTACCAGTACGCGACGGTCTGGTTGGTTACCAGCTCATTGGGGCTTTTATCCACGGCAATCCGAAAATACGGATACGCTTTGTCATGTTCGTTCCGAACGAAATGGGAGAATGCCTTGCCAATGTTGGAGTCGGCATAATCCGGGTTCAGCCGGTATGCCTTTTCGTTGTTGATCAGAACCTTCTGGAGGTCAGCGGGGTCATCGGTGATCTGATATCGGTGCCAGTATGCCCAGGCCGTACCGGTGTAGATGAGGGCAAAATCCGGATCGATCTCCCGGGCCTGATCGAACATGGCCATGGCCTCCTGGAAATCCTCCTCCTGGTAGGTAATTGTATACTTGCTGAGGATGAAGTACATGCCCTGCATGTATTTCTCGTACAGCTCCATGTCCGCAGGCTGCCGTGACCTGTACTCGGCCAGCATGTTCTGCGTGAGTTCCAGCTCCAAAGCCTTTGCTATGGCGGTCGAGATCTCATCCTGGATGGCGAAGAGGCTCTCGATCTTCCGCGTGTAATTCCTATTCCACAACTGGAAGCCGGTCTTCGCATCAATCAGGTTGGCGTTGACCCGAATGCTGTCTCCCTCCCTCTGGATGCTCCCCTCGAGGATGTGGGTCACGTTGAGCTCTTGGGCGATCTGCTGGGGGCTCTTGTCCGTGTTCCTGTAGCGGACCACCGAGGTCCGGGAAATCGGCTTGAGCTGATCGATCTTGACGAGCCTCCCCCTAATTTCTTCTACCATCCCGTCGCAGATGTGAGCCTGGTCCCCTTGAGGGCTGAGATCGGCGAAAGGAAGAACGGCGATGGACACGGTCCAATCAGTCCCCCCGGCTTCTCCCACTACGGCTTCATCTGTCCTGAGCCAGGGGAAAAGCACAAAATAGGCGAAAGAGATCGCAAAGGCTACCAGGATCAAGGCTGCGATCGCCGCGGGCCGAAGTTTCTTCTTGGCTCCGGGCCGCACTGGCATTTCTGCCGGCATATGCGCATGCGAAGGCGTCTCCTGCTCAACCTGGCTCAGGTCGGCCCGTAATTCGACTGCGCTCTGATATCTCCCTGAGCGATCCTTTTCCAGACACTTGCCGACAATCCGGCTGAGGCCCTCGGGGATCCCTGGATTCAGCTCCCTGGGATCCCTGGGTTTCTCCTCCTTGTGTTTCATGCCGACGCTGAACGGCGTGTCCCCTGTAAAAGGCAGCTCCCCCGTCAACATCTCATACAGGATCACTCCCAGGGCATAGATGTCCGCCCTATGATCGGTCTCCTCCCCGTCGACCTGCTCCGGGGACATGTATGCGGGCGTCCCGATCATGATCCCGGGGCCGGTGGCCCCCTTGGCCTTAAGCGAT